>NZ_JBFANM010000027.1:96544-147332 GCF_040674815.1 Nonomuraea sp. NPDC049709 | reverse complement strand
ACGTCGGCGCTCGGCGCGCCGAGCTGGCCCGCCCGCACGGCCGGCGGCATCGGCCGCCGGGTGTCCAGCCTGCCGGGGTCGGGCACCAGCAGGATCCCGTACGTCGTCTCGTCCGCGAATCGAGCCCCGGCGAAGTGCTCCCGCAGCGCCGACACCGCGCGCTCGGCGGCGTCCCAGGCGTCGCCGGGGAAGGCCGTGGCGAGGTAACCGGGTGTCACCGCCGGCAGCCCGGCCCCGGCCACCGCCTCGGCCACCGACGCACAGCCCGCCCACCCGGACGCGGCCAGCCTCGCCATCTGCTCGTCCTTGAACGACATCGCACCCCCGAGCCGTATCGCCCCGCCCCCTCACCTCACCTTATGGGGCTTCTGTACCAGCGACGATCCGCGTGAAAGGCCGCGCCGGTCGCGTGAGACGCCGGAAGGCGCGACGTGGCACTCAGAGCCGGCCCGATGCGCGAGGCCGCCCGGCACGCAGAACCAGCCGGTCGCAGGAAACCGCCCGTCGCACGGGCCGGCCCGTCGCACCGGTCGCCCCGTCGCAGGAGTCGGCCCGTCTCGTAGGCCAGCCGGTCTCATGAAGTCGGCCGGTCTCATGAAGCCGGCCCCGGCCGACACGTGTCGCCTCCGCTCACCTCCGCTCACCTCCGCTCACCTCCGCTCACCTCGGCTCACCTCCGCGAATCGACGGGCGCGGGCGCCGATCCTCATGTGGCGTTAAGAATGGCCGCTTACCGTGGGCGGCTGTGTTGGTGCGAGATGACGTGGAGACGGAGCGGCGGGTGCGGCCCCGCCGGGTGTGGCGGGTACGGGTGGCCACGGGGCTGGCCGTGCTGTTCGCGGCGGGGACGGCCGTGCGGGCCGGTGGGCTGGAGGCCGGGGCCTTCCTGGTGCCGATGGTCTCCTTCACCCCTTACTTCGCGCTCGCGGCACTGGCCGGGCTGGGGATCGCGGTCGCCGCGCGGAGCCGGGCCGCGATCGCGGTCATGGTCGCGGTGTGCGCCTGCCTCGCCTGGCTCGTGATGCCGCGGGCGGTCGGCGGGGGCGAGGTCCCGGCCGGGGGCCGTCCGCTGCGGGTGCTGACCGCCAACCTGAACGGCGGGCGCGGGGACGCGACGGTGATCGTCGACCTGGTACGCCGGCTGAACGTGGACGTCCTGAGCATCCAGGAGCTGACGTACTCCGCCCGCGACCGGCTGGCGGCGGCCGGGCTGGAGGCGCTGCTGCCGTACCGGATCGGCCGGGCCGACTTCCGCGGCCCGGAGGGCAGCGGCCTGTACGCCCGCCATCCCCTGCGCGAGCGGACCGGCCTGTTCCAGCCGGTCGGGCACCACATGCCGGTGGCCGAGGTGTCGCTGCCCGGCGGCTCGGCCGTGGAGGTGGTGGTCGTGCACCCGGTCGCGCCGGTGCCCTCGACGGTGCCGGAGTGGGCGGCCGGGGTCGCCGCCCTGCCGCCCGCGCCCGCCTCGGGACCGCCCCGGATCCTGGCGGGCGACTTCAACGCGACCCTCGACCACGCGGTGTTCCGGCGGCTGCTGGACACCGGCTACACCGACGCCGCGGCCTCCACCGGTCAGGGCCTGAACCCCACCTGGCCGCAGGGCCGCGCGCTGCCGCCGCTGGTGACCATCGACCACGTGCTGACGGACGCGCGGGCCGGGGCGGTGGACGTGCAGGTGTTCGACGTGCCGGGTTCCGACCACCGCGCCCTCTTCGCCGACCTGCGGGTGAAGTGACGGGGGCCGCTCAGGAGCCTGCGGGAGGAGCAATCGTCTTCCGGCCGGCGGCGGCGCCGCCGTCCACCGCGACCGAGGCGCCGGTCTGGTACGGGAAATGAGAAGGGCCGGTACGGGTGATCTTTTCACGCCATATGATCGTCCCCCACCCTTGTCTCCGGAGGTCCCGCATGACCGAGGCGCATCCCCACCCGCGGATCGACACGTCGGTCCCCCATTCCGCGCGCGTCTACGACTACTGGCTCGGGGGCAAGGACAACTTCGCCGCCGACCGAGCCGTGGCGGAGGCGACGGCGCAGGCCGCGCCCGGCGTCGTGCAGGGGGCGCAGGACAACCGGGCCTTCCTCGGCCGGGCCGTGCGCCATCTCGCCACCCAGGGTGTCACCCAGTTCCTCGATCTCGGGACCGGCATCCCCACCCAGGGCAACACGCACGAGGTCGCCCAGGCCGCGAACCCGGCCGCGCGGGTGGTGTACGTCGACAACGACCCCATCGTGATGATCCACGCCCGCGCGCTGCTGCGGAGCAACCCCGAGGGGCGCACCGCGTACATCGAGGCCGACCTGCGCGACCCGGACTCCATCCTGGGCCACCCCGACCTGCGCGGCACCCTCGACCTCGACCGGCCGGTCGGGCTGATCATCGTGGGCACGCTGATGTTCATCAAGGACCACGAGGACCCCTTCGGCCTGGTCGGCCGGTTCACCTCCGCCCTGGCGCCCGGCAGCTACCTGGCCGTCTCGCACGTCACCGCCGACTTCGCGCCCAAGCAGGTGGGGGCCAGCGCCGACGCGTACAACAGCGACGCCCTGGCCTTCACCCCGCGCACCGCGGAGCAGGTCATGCGGTTCTTCGAGGGGTACGAGCTGGAGGAGCCCGGCCTGGTGCCGGTGTTCGACTGGCGTCCGGACGAGCCGGTGACCCGGGCGGCGGAGGAGGCGGGGGCGTACGGCGCGGTGGGCCGGAAACTCTGACGACCGCACTCCACCGGATTTCCCCGAACGCATAAACGCGCATTTTCCCATTTGATCCACCCATGACCCAGATATAAGACTCCTGCATGAAGTTGTTTAACCGGGAGCGGGAATTTAGGGTCTATGTGCCGGCCGGCATCTTCACTTTCAAGGCCGGAAGGTGGGCGGGGAATTGTCGGGTTTGTTGCGAATGGCGGTTGCGCGGAAAATCGCGGGCGGCGTGGTGTTCGCCTGGGTGGCCATCGCCGTGGCGGCCGTTCTCGCGAGCGGCCCCCTCGACGACGTCCGGATCACCAGCGGCACCTCCATGCTGGCCAGGGACGCCGAGTCGGCCCGCGTGCTCGACCTGCTGGCCAAGCAGTCCGGCCGGGTGGTGCCCGCCCTCGTGATCTACGAGCGGCCCGGGCCGCTCCAGGCGGGCGACCTCGCGGCGGCCCGGCACGACCTGCGGCAGTTCGCCACCGTTCCCGACGTGCTCGGCACCGCGTCCGCGCCGGTCCCCAGCGCCGACGGGCGCGCGCTCCAGGTGACCGTGCTGCTGTCCGGCAAGCCGGGCGTGCTCGTCAGCCCCCTGGTCGAGCGGCTGCGCCAGATCGCCGCGGAGGGCAGCCCGCCGGGGCTGGTCAGCCACGTGAGCGGCGCCGGCGGGGCGGCCGCCGACTACGTCGACTCCTTCCGCCGCGTCGACGGCACGCTCCTGGCGCTGAGCGTGGCCGTGGTGTTCCTGGTCCTGCTCGCCGTCTACCGCAGCCCCGTCCTGTGGGTGATCCCCATGCTCGCCGTGGTGGTGGCCTACCTCGCCTCGGCGGCGGCGGTCTACGCGCTGGCGCGGGCCGGGCTGATGACGCTGCGCGCGGCCACGCCCGAGATCTTCACCGTGCTGGTGTTCGGGGTGGCCACGGACTACGCGCTCCTGCTCGTCGCCCGCTTCCGCGAGCGGCTGCGCGTGACGGCCGATCCGGGGGCGGCGCTGAAGGAGGCGCTGTCCGGAGGCATCCGCACGGTCGTGGCCTCGGCGCTGACGGTGGCGGGCGGCGTCGGCTGCCTCGTGGTGGCCGACACGCACGCGCTGCGCTCGATCGGCGCGGCGGCCGCCGTCGGCATCGTGATCACGATGGTGGTGATGGTGACCCTGCTGCCCGCGCTCATGCTCCTGGGCGGGCGGCGGGCCTTCTGGCCGAACACGCCGCGTCCCGGCCAGGCGCCCCGCGACGGGCTGTGGCAGGGGGTCGCGGGCTTCGTCGGCCAGCGCCCCCGGCTCGCCTGGGCGGGCTCGGCGCTGCTGCTGACCATGCTGTGCATGGGGCTGACCACGCTCGACGCCTCCGGCATCCCGCCGTCCGCCCTGTTCACCATGCGCACCGACTCCGTGGCCGGCTACGACGCGCTGCGCCGCCACTACCCGGCCAGCGCCCCCGTGGTGGTCCTGGCCCGGCAGGACCAGAGCGCCGCGGTGGGGCGGGCGGTGCGCCAGGCGGAGGGGGTCGTGTCGGTGCGCCGGGGGCCGCCCGCGCCGTGGCGCACCTTCGACGTGGTGCTGGCCGCTGAGCCGAACACGCCGGAGGCCCGGCGGCTGGTGGAAGACCTGCGCACGTCCGTACGCGCCGTCGCCGGTGGGGCGGCCCTGCTCGGCGGGTTCACCAGCGAGCTCCTAGACATCAGGACCGCCGCCCTCGACGACGCCTTCCTCGTGGTGCCGCTGATCCTGCTCGTCGTGGGGCTGATCCTGATCGTCCTGCTGCGCTCGCTGGTGGCGCCGCTGCTGCTGATCGGCACGGTGGTGCTGTCGTTCGCGGCCACGCTGGGGCTCTGCTCGGCGTTGTTCACCCAGTTCCTGGGCTATCCCGTCATGGACGCGTCCTTCGCCCTGTACGCGTTCGTCTTCCTCATCGCCTTCGGCATCGACTACAACATCTTCCTGATGGCCCGGGTGCGGGAGGAGTCCCTCCGGCTGGACACCCGCGAGGCCACCCTGCACGCGCTGCGGGCGACCGGCGGGGTGATCACGGCCGCAGGGGTCGTGCTGGCGGCGGCGTTCTTCGTGCTGACCGTGCTGCCGCTGGTGCCGGTCGTGCAGCTCGGGCTGCTGGTGGCGATCGGGGTGGTCATCGACACCGTCGTCGTACGGTCGTTCCTGGTGCCGGCCCTCGCCCACCACATGGGGCGGCTCATCTGGTGGCCAGCGCGTGCAGCTCCTTGAGCTCCTGCCCCAGGAGCCCGAGCAGCTCCCCGGACCTCGACACCCGGGGATCGAACACCGCCGAGAACGACACCGTGTCGCCGACTGGCATGATCACCACCATCCCGGCCAGGCCGGGCGCCAGGCCGGGCACCGCGAACACCTCGCCCCGGGCCGCGAGCTCCTTGGGCAGCGGGATCGCGGTCACGCTGAGCCTCCTGGGCTCGTCCTTCCTGAACAGCGGCGACAGCAACCGCAACATCGGCACGGCCACTGCGGCGGGCAGGCCGTAGAGCCGGCGGGCGGCCTGCCGGGCGTGCCCGATCCGCCTGAGCGTCGTCTGCTCGGTCACCCGCTCCAGCCGGGCCATCGTCGAGGGCTCGTCGCAGGGCATGGCGATGGGCAGGAGCCCGGTGTGGTTGCCCAGCGCGGTGTGCTGCCGATGCCCGCACAACCCGACCGGCAGCGCCACCACCAACTCCCGCCCCCGCCCCTTCCGCCAGCGCCCGCCACCGTCACTCCTGCCGCGCCCCCCGCGACCGGCGCCCCATACACCGCCGCTGTCGCCCCCGCCCCGCCTCCCGACACCATCGCTCCACGAGCCGCCACCGGCACCTCCGCCCGGCGTTCCGGCGCCCTCGCTCCACGCGCCACCGTCACCCTCGCCCCGCAGCCCGGCACCATCGTGCGGGTTCTGCGCGCGGCCGGGCTCGCCACCATCCGACGCGCGGTCGCGCCCCTCCCCGCCCCGCATCCCATACAGCCCGCCACGGGGGCCGACGTCCGGCCGGAGGTCGGGGGGCCAGGCGGTGGGGTTCCAGGCGCGCAAGGCGCCGGCGACGAGGGCGATGCCGATCTGGGCGAGGCTGGCGCCGGTGGCACGGGCGATGTCGTGGAACGGGGCGCTGTCCAGGCTGGTCACCTGCAGCTGGAGGTCCTGACCGCCGCCGGGGCGGGCGGTGAACCAGCGGGGCGAGGCGGCCCCCAGCCGGCCCAGGTCGGCCAGTCCGCGACGGGCCGGTCCCGGCGACCTCCAGTACGTCCCGCCCGCCTCGGGCGGCGGCAACGTCTCCGTCCCCAGCAGGACACGGGTGGCGCCGGCGATGCCCATGCCGTCCTGGAAGACGTGATGCGCCCGGTAGCAGAGCACGTGTCCGGCCCCCTCGTCGTCCCCGTGCAGCACCATCAGGCTCCACAGCGGACGGTCCGGGCTGAGCGGCCGGACCCGCAGGGCGTCCATCACCGCCTGGTGGACGCCGATCCCGGGGGGCAGCCGATGGAACTCGACGTGGTGGGCGGGATCGAACGCGGGATCCGGCTCCCAGCGCGCCCGCCGTCCCCGCCCGGCCAGCCGGTAGGCCAGCGCCGGTGCCCGCACGCGCACCTTCTCGGCGACGTCCGCGCACAGCTGCGCGGGATCCGGCGGGGGCCCCGGACGCCGTACGGCGATGCCGTAGTGCATGCGGGAATCGTGCGCCGCACCCGCGCCGAGCCGGATCACATAATGGTCGCCGAAAGTCAGGGGTATCGCACCGGCGGCGAATTCGCCATTCACGGTCGGCCAGGTTATCTTCCGGCGTACACCGAGTAAAGCAATTTCCGTCCGGCGAGCCGCCGATATATTTGACCCCCAGCGAAAATCACCGGAAGCCGGGGGGCTAATTGTGGAAATTCGACCGGTTGAAGTGCTGTTGTTGGGCTATTTCGGGCTCATGGGGCTCATCGCGGCCGTTTCCCTGGACCGCCTGGCCGGCGGCCCGGCCCTGCTCGCGGGATACGCACTCGCCGCCCTGTTCCTGATCGGCCTCGCCCACGCGGAGCGCCGCCTGCCGGGCGTCAGGGCGGTGTCGCGCATCCGGTTCGCCGGGCCGCTCCTCGTGCTCCCGTTCGCGTACTCCGCCGCCGCCCGCACCGCCCCCGTCCTGCACGGCCGCTTCGTCGACGACGCCGTGCAGGCCTGGGAGCAGGCGGCGTTCGGGATCTCGCCGAACGCCGCGATCAGCGTCCTGGCCAACCCACCGCTGACGGAGCTGCTGACCTTCTGCTATTTCTCCTACTACGCCTGCTTCCTGCTCCCGGTGATCCTCTACGCGCGAGGCCGCCGGCAGCTGGCCGAGCGCTACCTGTTCGCCGCGCTCACCGCGCTGCTGACCTGCTACGCCGGGTTCGTCCTCGTCCCGCTGGCCGGACCGGCCCTGGCGGCGCCGGAGCTGTACGCCGCCCACCGGCCCTCCGGATACGCGATCACCGCCCTGCAGAACCACATCATGGCGGCCTTCGACCCGCCCGGCGCCTGCTTCCCGTCGCCGCACGTGGCGGGCGCCTGGATCACCCTGTTGTGCCTGCGCCGGTTCGTCCCAGCGAACGTCCGCCTCCTCCTGTGCGTGCTGACCGCCGGGCTGACGGTCGCCGTCGTGTACGACTGGTACCACTACTTCTCCGACGTCATCGCCGGCCTGGCGGTGGCGCTGGTCGCGCACGCCGTCACGAAGCGGTACGCGGTGCGGCCAGAGCAGCCAGAGCGGCCTCGAATCCCTGCCTGAGCGTGGTGGCGGGGGCGAAGCCCAGCTCGCGTACGGCGTCGTCCGGCGCGCAGGTCCAGTCGGCGCGGCGCATCTCGCGGGCCTTGTCCCGGTTGAGGGGCGGGACGGTCCCCGCGGCCAGCTCGGCCAGGGCGGCCACGGCCCTCACGACCGGCACCGGCAGCGGCAGCAGCAGGGGGTCGCGGCAGCCGGCCGCGCGGGCGAGGGCGCGGCAGATGTCGGCCCAGTGATAGGCGTGGCCGTCGCTGATCGGGTACGTGCCCCGCCGTGGATCGTCCGGATGCAGGGCGGGGCCGTGGTCGGCGGCGGCGAGCAGCGCGGTGCACAGGTCGTCGACGTAGACCATGCCGTAGCGGCGGGGGCCGTAGCCAGCCTTGACGACCACGCCGAGCCGGACCATGGGCAGGAGGGCAGGCAGCAGCGCGGCCTCCCCCGGGCCGTAGACGATGGCGGGGCGCAGGATGACCGAGGGCACCTGGTGGGCGTGCTCCCTGGCGACCTGCTCGCCCGCCCGCTTGCTGGCCCCGTACAGGGAGATCGCCGGGCCGGCGGCCAGGGAGGAGCAGAGCACCAGGCGCGGGGGGCGGGGTCTGGCGGCGAGTGCGCGTACCAGGTGGGCTACGCCGTCGCGGTTGAGCGCCCAGAACTCGGCGGCGGTGCGCGCCCTGAGCGCGGCGGCCAGGTGGATCACCCGGTCGGCTCCCTCCAGCGCCTCCGGGATGCCCCGGCCGGTGGCCAGGTCTCCGTGGACCACCTCGACGCCCAGCTCGCGCAGCGCCCGCGCGCGCGGGGACGGGCGGGCGAGCGCGGTGACCCGGCCGCCGCGCGCCAGGATCATCCGCGTCAGCCGCCCTCCGACGAAGCCGGTGGCCCCGGTGACCAGGTAACGCCGCCCGCCCGCCCACGCCGCCGACGGGTCCTGCCGCGACAGGCCGTGCCGCGAGCCCGCCCCGCGCGCATCCTCCTGCCGCGAGCCCGTCCCGCGCGCGTCCCCCTGCCGCGAGCCCGCCCCCCGCGCATCCTCCTGCCGCGAGCCCGCACCCAGCGGCTCCCGCGGCTGCGCGGGCGTCACAGGTCGCGGCCGTAGATGCGGTACGTCTTGCTGTGGGTGCAGCCGGCGCTCTCCAGGTACCGGTTCACGGCCGAGTTGTCCTCCAGCGTCCACCCGTGCTCCATCCCGCCGTCGTACCCGCCCGCCCTGACCGCCTCCTGCCCCCGGATGAAGAGGGCGGTCTCGATGCCGCGGCCGGACAGGTGCGGGACGACACCGAACAGGACGCCCCGGACCCGGTCGATCCGGCGCGCGGCCAGGGACAGGCGGACCAGCCCGATCGGCAGGCCGAAGCGGGTCAGGCGGCCCCGGGCGGCGGGCAGGGCCTGGTTGAGGTCGGGCAGCGCGAGGGCGACCGCGACCGGCTCGCCCGCGACCTCGGCGAGCTGGACGAGCCCGGGTTCCATGACCGCGCGCAGCCGGCCCGCGACGGCGGTGAACTCGGCTTCCGTCATCGGGGTGAAGCCCCAGTTGCCCTGCCACGCGCGGTCGAAGACGTGCTTGACCCGCATCATGTCGGCGTGGAAGTCGCCCGGGTCGAGGGATCGTACGGTGAGCTGGTGGCCCCGCTCGGCGTGCCGCGCGATCCGGGCCAGCCGCTCCCCCGGCGCCGCGTTGCCCCCCTCCCACGCCCACAGGTCCTTCGCCTTGGCCAGCCCGCACGACTCCAGCAGCCCCGGATAGTAGGCGGGGTTGTACGGCATCATCACGCTCGGCGGCGTGTCGAACCCGTCGACGAGCACCCCGCACTCCTCGTTCGTGGTGAAGTTGACCGGCCCCAGCATGGTCCGCAGCCCGCGCCCGCGCAGCCACCGGCCGGCGGCGTCCAGCAGCTCGCGCGCGACCGAGGGGTCGTCTACGCAGGCGAACTGGCCGAAGAAGCCGTCGCGCGCCCCGTGGACGTCGTTGTGGCGCGGGTTGTCCACGGCGGCCACCCGCCCTGCCACCCGCCCGCCCCGGCGTACGGTGAACAGCTCGACGTCGCCGTAGGCGAAGAAGGGGTTGCGCCGCCGGTCCAGCAGCCGCCGGCAGTCGCCCCGCAGCGGGGGCACGAAGCAGGGGTCGCGGCCGTGCAGCGTGTACGGCAGCTCGACGAACTCCCGCAGCCGGCGGCGCCCCCGGACCGGTTCGGCCGCCGGGGCCCGCCCGCTAGGTGCCGGACGGGACGAAGACGAGGCTCGCATTGTGGCCCCCGAAGGCGAACGAGTTGGACACGACGGCACCGGGCGCGAGCGGGCGCGGCCGGCGTACCACGTCGATCTCGCACTCGGGATCCTGCACGTCGAGGTTGATGGTGGGGTGGATCAGACGCTCGTGCAGCGTCAGCACGCCCGCCACGGCCTCGATCGCCCCCGCGGCGCCGATCGCGTGGCCGACCACGCTCTTGGTCGAGGTGACCGGCACCTGGCCGGGGCCGAACAGCCGGGCGATCACCTGGGCCTCGGTGACGTCGTTGAGCGGGGTGCCACTGCCGTGGGCGTTCACGTGCGCCACCTCCCCCGGCTCCACGCCCGCGTCGGCCAGCGCCTGGCGGACGCACCGTTCGGCCCCGTCGCCCTTGGGATCGGGCGAGGTCAGGTGGTGTGCGTCGGAGGTGCGGCCGTAGCCGGCCAGCTCGGCGTAGACGCGGGCGCCCCGGCGTACGGCGTCCTCGAGGCGTTCGAGCACGACGAACGCGGCGCCCTCGGCCAGCACGAAGCCGTCGCGGGCGGCGTCGAAGGGCCGCGAGGCCCGCTCCGGCTCGGTCACCCGCTGCGACAGCGCGCCGCAGCGGTGGAAGGCGAGCAGGACGGCCGGTGAGACGCACGCCTCGGTGCCCCCGGCCACCACCAGGTCGGCCGACCCGTCCCTGAGCAGGCGCAGCCCCTCCCCGATCGTGTGGCCGCCGGAGGCGCAGGCCGTCGAGACGGTCAGGCTGGGGCCCAGGATCTGGTGGCGCATGCTGACGAACGCGGCCGACGCGTTGGGCATCTTCCTCGGGATGTAGAGCGCGCCCGGCTGGCCGTCGCCGCCGAGCAGGGCGGCCTCGGTGGTCTCGTTGCCGCCCAGCGCGGTGCCGGTCACGACCGCGCGCCGCTCGGGCAGGACCGCCGGCTCACCGGCGTCGGCCAGCGCGTCGTCGGCCGCGCACACGGCCAGCAGCGTCGCGCGGTCCATCCGGCGCGCCTGCTTGCCCGTGACGTAGGGGGAGGTGTCGAAGTCGGGCACCTGGCAGGCGAAGTCGACCGGCAGGCCGGCGGGGTCGAAGGAGGTGATCGTACGCGCGGTGGAGCGCCCGGCGACCAGGGTGCTCCAGAACGTCCGGAGATCGTTGCCGGCCGGGGTGCGCACGCCCAGGCCGGTGACGGCGACGCGGATCCGCCCGCGCATCAGCCGGCCTGGGCCCCGGCGTGGACCAGGGCTGTCACGTCGGCCAGGGTGCGCGCCTGCTTGGCGGTGTCGAGGTCGACGACGAGCTGGAAGCGGTCCTCGCTCGCCGCGGCCAGCTCGGCCATGTCGAGGCTGTCGGCCTCCAGCTCCTCGCGCAGGTCCGTCTCCGGGGTGATGAGCGCCGGATCCACCGAGAGGATCTTGGCGCAGATGGCGCGGAGCTGGTGGAAGATCTGTTCCTCGGTCATGCGTACGTCCTTGTCGGCTGTCGCTGTCGTGCATCGGGGCTGAGCTGGGGCGTGAGCGCCGCGCGCCGCCGGGCGCGCTCATGCTCGGTCCAGACCAGCGGCGATTACTATACTATTACCGACAGTCACTGTCAGCTACGATCACCCGATGCGGAGTGAGTCGCCGGAATGCTTCGGACAGAGCCGGAAAGTGAATGCCGGGCCGTGCCGGACCCGTTCAGCAAATGCCGGGTCCCGCAGGAGATAGCGGGGCTGGTCGCGCCGGGCGTCTACCCCTTCTACCTGCCGGTCGAGGAGCGGCCGGGCGGCGGGGAGGTGGTGGTGGGCGGCCGCCGCGTGCTGATGGCCGGCTCCAACGACTACCTGGCGCTGTCGGACGATCCGCGGCTGAAGGAAGCCGGCGCGGACGCGCTGCGCCGGTTCGGCGCGGGCAACTCCGGCTCGCGGGTGCTCAACGGCACGCTGGTCCTGCACCAGCGCCTGGAGCAGGAGCTGGCGGAGTTCCTCGGCCACGAGGCGGCGATGGTGGTCTCCACCGGCTACCAGGCCAACCTGTCCCTCGGCGCGTTGTTCGGGCCGCGCGACGTGCTGCTGGCCGACCGGCACATCCACGCCTCGCTCCTCGACGCCGCGCGGCTCGGCCAGGCGCGGCTGCGGCGCTTCCGGCACAACGACATGGCCCAGCTCGGCGCGCTGCTGGAAACCGTCGGCCCGGACGACGGGGTGCTCGTGCTCACCGAGGGCATGTTCTCGGTCGGCGGCGACCTGTGCGACCTGCCGGGCATCGCCAAGCTCGCGGCCCGGCACGGAGCCCGGGTCGTCATCGACAGCGCGCACGACGCGGGCCTGCTGGGCGCCGGCGGCCGGGGCGCCGCCGAGCACTACGGCCTGCAGCCGGCCGTGGACGTGCAGACGGTCACCTTCTCCAAGTGCTTCGGCACGCTCGGCGGAGCCGTCGCCGGGCCCCGGCCCGTCATCGACTATCTGCGGCACAGCGCGCGGGCCGCGCTGTTCTCGGCCTCGCTGCCGCCGGCCTGCACCGCGGCGGCGCTGGCCGCCCTCCACATCATCCGTACGGAGCCCGAGCGCCGCCAGGCGGCCCTGACCGCCGCCGAACGCCTGCGCTCGGGCCTGGTCGCGCTCGGTTTCGCCATCCCGCCGGGCGGCACCCCCACCGTGTCGCTGCAGGTGGGAGACGCCCTGGAGTGCGGCCGGTTCTGGGCCGGGCTGCTGGACGAGGGGGTCTTCGGCAACGTCATGCTGCCGCCGGGCGTGCCCGAGGGCAAGGCGCTGATCCGGCTGAGCGTCACCGCCGCCCACACCGGCGCGCAGGTGGACCGGGTGCTGGGCGCGGTGGCCGCCGTCGCCGGCCGGCTGGGCACGCTCACCCGGCACTGACCGCACGCGTCCCGACCCGCCCTCCGGCAGGGCCGGCCGGGCTTCGGCGAACGAGCGCCCGTGCGGCATCGGCGCCGTGGCGGCCGGGCCGAGGCTCTGGTCGAGCCCGCCGGCAGCGCGTGATCCGGTCCCCGAAGGGGTGTGCGGGTCCGGCTGCCGGCTGGGCGGGCGCTTCCATTAGCCTGGCCCCGCGGAGCGGCAGGCGACGGTACCTGTCGCGGACGAATGGGAGGACGATGGTGCGGACCTGGCTGACCGACCGTTTCGGAGTGGACGTGCCGTTGGTCGGGGCGCCGATGGCGGGGGTGGGTGACGGGCGGCTGGCCGCGGCGGTGTCCGCGACGGGCGGGCTGGGCGTGATCGGGGTGCCCCCGAAGGCGCCGGCCTCGTGGATCTCCCAGCAGGCCGCCGTCGCCGCCGCGGGCGGGCGCCCGTACGGCATCGGGCTGATGGCCTGGGCGCTGCGCGACAACCCCGGCCAGCTCGACGCGGTGCTGGAGGCGCGGCCCGCGCTGGCGTCGGTGAGCTTCGGCGACTTCGCCGGCTACGTGGAGCCGCTGCGGCGGGCCGGGATCGTCGTGGCCGTCCAGGCGGGCACCACCGAGGAGGCGCGGGCGGCCGAGCGGGCCGGGGCGGACGTGGTGGTGGCCCGTGGCGCGGAGGGCGGCGGGCACGGCCGCAACGAGGTGGCCACGCTGCCGCTGCTGCAGGGCGTGCTGGACGCGGTGAGCGTGCCGGTGCTGGCCGCGGGCGGCATCGCCACGGCCCGCGGTCTGGCCGCCGTGCTGGCCGCCGGGGCGGAGGGCGGCTGGGCCGGGACGGCGTTCCTGGGGTGCGCCGAGACGATGCTGTCCGAGGCGGGCCGGGAGCGGGTGCTGGCCACCGGGGAGACGGGCACGGCGTACGGGCGGGTCTTCGACGTCGCGCAGCACCTGGCCTGGCCTCCGGAGTTCGGCGGGCGCGCGCTGCGCAACGCGTTCTTCGACCGGTGGAACGGGCACGAGGAGGAGCTGGCCGCGGACGAGGCGGCGCGGGCCGAGCTGGAGTCGGCCCGCGTGGAGGGTGACTTCGACACCGCCTACGTCTACGCGGGCCAGGCGGTGGGCCTGGTGGAGCGGCAGCGCACGGCCGCCGACGTGGTCGCCGCCTTCGCCACCGCCGCCACGCTCCTGGGCCGCTTCGGTCGTCCCTAGTCCCCCGTCATCGAGCTGCCGGGCGTTTCGGGGAGCCGGGCGAGAGGTCGCGGCGGAACGTCACGATCTCCCGGCAGTCCATCGGAACCTGGCGCGGCCGGTGCACGTGGCGGACCTGCCACCGGTAGACGTGCTCCCCCGCCACCAGCCGCGATACGCCCCCTTGCGCCGCACCATGCCGGCACCCCTATCCGCCCGTGCGCGGGCCGGTGGGCGGTGCAGTGGGTAAGGGGCAGTGTGGAGGTGAAACCGTGAGCGGTGACGACGTGCGGGACGCGGGTGAACGCGCCCTCAGCGGTCTGCTGCAGACCATGCACCTGGCCGCGATGGAGGACCTGCCGCTCCGGGCGGCCGAGCACGCGCGGCTGGTCGGCTTCTCCGACCTCGCGATCTACGTGACCGACCTGCAGCAACTGCTCCTCGTGCCGCTGCCGGGCCAGCACGGCGCGGACGGCGGGCCGCTCGACACCATCCGGATCGACGGCACCATGCCGGGTCGCGCCTTCCGCGTGGTCGAGATCGTCCGCACCCGCGCCGTCGGCGACCCCGAAGGAGTGGCGCGGCGGTTGTGGCTGCCGCTGCTGGACGGCACGGAGCGGGTCGGCGTGCTCGGCCTGACCGTTCATCAGGAGGCGGCGTCCCGGGACGGGGCGCTGCTCGAGCAGCGGGCCAAGGATCTCGCGTCACTGGTGGCGCTGTTGGTGATCAGCAAGCGGCCGCACAGCGACTCCCACGCCCGGCTGGTACGCGCCCGCCCCCTGACCCTGTCGGCCGAGGTGCTGTGGAACCTGCTGCCTCCGGGCACGTTCGCCAACGACGACGTGGTGATCAGCGCCGCCCTGGAGCCCGCGTACGAGATGGGGGGCGACGCCTTCGACTACGCCCTCGACGGCCACACCCTCTTCCTGTCCGTCTTCGACGCCATGGGGCACGACACCTCCGCCGGGCTGACCGCGTCCGTCGCCATGGGCGCCGGCCGGAACTGCCGCCGGCACGGGATGGACCTGTGCGCGACCGGCGAGGCCATCGACGCGGCGATCAAGGCGGAGTTCACCGGCCGGTTCGCCACGGGCATCCTGGCCGAGCTGGACGTGCGCAGCGGACTGCTGACCTGGGTCAACCGGGGGCACCACCCGCCGCTGCTGATCCGGGAGGGCCGGCTGGTCGCGACCCTCGACAGCGTCCCCGACCCGCCGATGGGCTTCGGCCTGGACGTGTCCACGGGCATGCTCCGCTACCAGCTCCAGCCCGGCGACCGGCTGCTGTTCTACACCGACGGCATGATCGAGGCGCAGAGCCCCGGCGGCGAGCTGTTCGGGCTGGAGCGGTTCATCGACTTCGTCATCCGGCGCGAGGC
The DNA here is from genome assembly GCF_040674815.1 of Nonomuraea sp. NPDC049709. Taxonomy (NCBI): domain Bacteria; kingdom Bacillati; phylum Actinomycetota; class Actinomycetes; order Streptosporangiales; family Streptosporangiaceae; genus Nonomuraea; species Nonomuraea sp. NPDC049709. The sequence continues at coordinate 132,284 of NZ_JBFANM010000027.1, read as the reverse complement.
GGACGGGATGTCGGCACCGGAGACGCTGCGGCGGCTGATCCAGGCCATCCTGGAGCACCAGCGCGGCCGGCTCCAGGACGACGCGACCGTGCTGACGGTGGAGTGGCAGACCCGGCGCCGCTACCAGCTCACCCTGTGACGTCCCGGCACGTGCGATGATCGTGCCGCGAAAGTCGACGATCGCGGTGAGAGGCGGACAGTTGCCGGAGCAGCAGGGGCGTCGGGTGCCCGGAGCGGAAGGCCCCTTGCGGGCGGTGACCCTCGGCACGTCGGGGCTGGGCCGCCGGCCCGGCGACGACGAGCTGGCGGACGCGCTGCTGTCCGGCCGGTTCCGGCAGCTCGACACCTCCAACGAGTACGCGGAGGGCCGCAGCGAGACGCTGATCGGGCAGGCGCTCGGGAAGGCACCCGGCAAGGCGCAGGGGGTGACGATCTTCTCCAAGGCGGACCGGGACCCGGACACGGGGGTGTTCGACGGTGACCGGGTGATGCGCTCCTTCGAGGAGACGATCTCCCGGCTCGGCGTCGAGACCCTGCCGGTCTACCACCTGCACGACCCGATGACGATCACGGTTCGGGAGGCGATGGGGCCCGGCGGCGCGGTGCCGGCCCTGGTTTCGCTGCGCGAGCAGGGGCTCGTCGGCGCGATCGGCATCGCGGCCGGCGGGTGGGGCACCATGGTGCAGGACTACATCCGTACGGACGCGTTCGACGCGGTCCTCACCCACAACCGCTACACCCTGGTGGACCGGCGCGCGGAGGACATCCTGCGGCTCGCCACGGACCGGGACATGACGGTCTTCAACGCCGCGCCCTTCGGCGGCGGCATCCTGTCCGGCTCGCCGCGCCACGCCGGCACCTACGGCTACCGGCCGATCTCGGCGGAGTTCGGCCGGCACGTCGAGCGGGTGCGGGAGCTGTGCGAGCGGTGGCGGATCGGCCTGGCGGCGGCCGCCCTGCACTTCTCCCTGGCCGAGCCGCGCATCCACTCCACGGTGGTCGGGATCACCTCGGTGCGGCGGCTGGAGGAGCTGGGCGACCTGGTGGACACGGTGATCCCGGACGGGTTCTGGGCCGAGCTGGCGGCGCTCGGGACGCCGCCTCCGTCGCCGGTGGACTGAGCGGACGTTCGCGCGATCACGGTTCGGGTAGGTGGGCAGCCCCCTGAGAGAGGAGAGGCGTGCCGCTCGAACAGCGAGTCCACACCGCGCTGGGCATGAGGGTCATGAGCTGGCGCGGCCACGGCCCGGGCCCGGCGGTCGTGTGCGTGCACGGCGCGGGGGTGTCCAGCCGGGAGCTGCTGCCGTTCGTCCGCGTGCTGGGCGCCACGCACGACGCCTGGAGTCTCGACCTGCCCGGGTTCGGCCGCAGCGAGAAGCCCGCAGAGCCCCTCACCCTGGAGACGCTCGCCGACGCGGTGGCCGACTGGCTGGCCGTGACCGGGCTGGAGCGGCCGTGCCTGCTCGGCGGGTCCTTCGGCTGCCAGGTCGTCGTGGACCTGGCGGCCCGCCACCCGGGCCTGGCCGGCGCGCTGGTGCTGACGGGCCCGACCGTCGACCCGTACGCGCGCACGCCCGTCCGGGTCGTGGGCCAGTGGCTGCGCAACTCGGTACGCGAGAGCCCGCGCATGGCGCCGCTGAACGTCGCCGACTACGTCGACGCCGGACCGCGCCGGGTGCTGGCCAGCTTCGGCACCTCGATGCGCGACCGGATCGAGGACAAGCTGCCGCACGTCGCCGAGCCCGTCCTGGTGGTGCGGGGCGGCAAGGACCGGATGGTGAGCCAGGCGTGGGCCGAGGAGGTCACGCGGCTGCTGCCCAGGGGGCGGCTGGTCGTCATGGACGGCCTCCCGCACATGGTCCCGTACCGCGATCCCCGGGGGCTGGCCCGCGAGGTCGCGGCGTTCCTGGAGGAGGTGGCCGCGTGAGGCCGGGCAAGGCGGTGGCGTCGTTCGACTCGGCGACCGGCATGTTGCGGGCGCTGTCGCGGTTCCTGCACGACAAGGACGTGCCGCTGCTCGGCCAGGGCCCGGCGGCGCTGGAGCCGGTGGCGGCCGCGCTGCTCGGCGGGGCGGGGCGGCTGCCGCGCAAGGCCAAGGAGCGGGCATACGCCGTGAGCGGCTGGGCCGAGGCCGTGCCGATGCGCCGCGTCCCGGAGATCCGCTCCGAGGAGCTGGCGGGGTGGGTGGCCGGGCACTACCCGCGCCGCCCGTACCCGGTCGCCTTCGTCGGCTCGTCCAACGGCGCCCTGGTCCACCTGGCCGCGGCGCTGCGCGCGCCGTGGCTGCCGCAGACGCTGCTGCTGCCGGTACGCCGCCGCGGCGTCCGCCCCGACGACCCGCGCGGCGACCTGCGGGTGACCCGGGGCGCCGGGCGGGCGCTGCTGGACGCGAACCCCGACCTGGTGCTGCACCACATGCACGACGCCAACCAGGATCGCCTGATGATCGCGGGCATGACGTACTTCCGGGTGAAATGGCGGCGCCTGGCCGAGGCGTACCGGCGGTTCCTGGAGGAGTCGCTGCCGCCCGGCGCGACGCTGGTGGTGGTGGACTGCGGGCTGCGCTGGCCGGCCACGGAGGTGGGCCCGCGCCACCTCTTCCAGCACGGCGCGCTCGGCGGCGCGACCCGCGAGGAGTACGAGCACGGCGGCCCGCGCGTGGCCCGCTACCTGGCCCGGTACGGCGCCGGGCGGTCCGCGTGGGACTACCCCGAGGCGGACGGCGAGCACCCAGAGGCGGAGTGGGGGTTCCAGCCGGAGCTGCTCGGCGACCTGACGGAGCTGGCGGAGCGGAACCGGTGGCGGCTGGTCCGCATGCGGTTCGGCGAGCCCGAGGCCCTGAGCCCGGTCGTGGCGGACCTGTACCGGAGCTGGTACCAGCGCCGCGGGCTGCCCGGCGACCGGCTGCTGGTGGAGTGCTTCCTGCTGCTGGAGCCGTGGTGGACGCTGCGCAGCGGGTCGGTGCCGTACTGGATGGTGTTCAACACCGGCCAGTCGCACGCGCACGCGATGTCCTACCTCGACGACGCGGACCCGTTCGACGAGATCAGGCTCATCCTGTTCTCGCACGGCGTGGACTCGGTCGGGCTGGCGGGGATCGACGACTGGCGCGCGCTGCTGGCGCGGGGGCGCAAGCTCGGCGTGTTCACCGGGGCCGACACCGACGCGTACCCGCGTGACTTCGCCGGGCTCGTGCGGGCGCACCGGGAGCTGGCGCGGATCCGCACGACGTACCCGCTGCCGCTGCCGCTGGAGTGGCCGGTGGCCGAGGAGTTCCTGGCCAAGCGGGAGGAGCTGGAGTGGCACGCCGGCTAGGGCAGGCGGAGCAGCCCCTCGTGCCGGACCGCCCAGGAGGCGGGGAAACCGGGTGAGGGCGGGCCGCCGTCCCAGCCCCTGGCCATGAGCGCGACCGCCGCCAGCAGGCCGCCGTTGCCCGGCAGGTAGACGGGCAGGGTGGCGCTCTGCCGGTTGTGGCCGTTCGGCAGGTACGCGTTCTTGGCCACGGGCCGCAGCAGCGCCTCCACGGCGGTGGCCGGATCGCCCAGCCTGGTGGCGGTCATGGCGATCGCCGGGTGGTCCCAGCCCCACGTCGTCTCCCAGTCCCAGGTGGCCAGCACGTCGGCGAGCGTGGCGCGCATCGTGCCGGCGTCGATGAGGCGGGTCTGGGGGACGAAGCCGAGCGCGTACAGCATGGAGGGGTGGTCGTCGCGCACGGTGTACGGCGGCGCGTCCATCGCCGCGTACACCCCGCCGCGCACGCGGGGGGCGGCCATCCCGGCGGCCACCTCGGCCCAGTGCGGGTTGGGGCCCAGCCCCATCAGGCGCCGCCAGCGCTGCGCCACCTCCAGGGCCCACGCCCAGTACGCCAGCTCGAACGTCGGGTTGGCCGCGCTCGCCCGCACGTCCGCGTACGACTCCTGGGCCGGCACCAGCGGCGGCCCCAGCCCGTACCCGCCGGGCCCCTCGACCGCGAACGCCGCCATGAACGCGGCCGTGTCGAGCACGAGGTCCGCGTACCGGGCCAGCGCCCGCCGGGTGCCGACGGCGCGGCGGACCAGCTCGGCCAGGAAGATCGGGTGCGGCTGCTGCCAGAGCAGGAACGGCCCGATCGGGCTCGGGCTCTCCCGCCCGTCCGGGCCCACCTGCTTGGGCCAGCGCGCCCCGGGGCAGCCCTGCGCGGCGGCGGTCTCGCGGGCGCGGGGCAGGATGGCGGCGTACCAGCCGAGGCTGCGCTCCAGCAGCCCCGGCCGTCCCCAGAGCGGAAAGTGGGCCGCGTGCCACCAGTGCATCTCCAGGTGGAAGCGGCCGCGCCAGCTGTTGGCCATCAGCCCGGTCTCGGCCGGCGGGGTGGACCCGGCGCAGTGGATCGCCGTGAGGTACTGCGACAGCACGATCCGCCGCTCCAGCTCCGGGGCCCGCTCGTCGCGGCTGCCGGACAGGTCGACCGCGCCGCCCGTGCTCCAGAACCGGGCCCAGTGCCGTCCGGACGCCGCCATCACCTCCCCGAACCCCGGCAGGTGCCCGGCCCCGCGCGCGTCGAACCCGATCACCAGCTCGGCGACCGGCTCGCGGAAGGTGATGAGGAACTCGTGCGCCCCGCACCGCGCCACCTCGCCCCCGCCGGTCACGGCCACCGCCACGTCGTACGCGGTCCCGTCCAGCACCCGCGCCACCGTGAACCCGCCCGCCGAAGCCCGCAGCTCGGACGTGTGCGCCTCCGGCCGCGACCAGTCGGCCGCGTTCCCCCACGCCTGCGACCCGTACGGGAACGCCAGCCGCACCCCCGCCTCGGTCAGGCCGGGCGACTCGATCCGCACGGCCAGGACGTCCCGCTCGGGGTGGCAGGCGGTGACGACCCGGTAGGGCGTGCCGCGCAACCGGAAGCGGCTGGTCAGCGTGCCGGTCCACAGGTCGAGCCGCTGGCGGGCGCCGCTCAGGTCGGCGGGCGACAGCGGGGCGGCGCCGGGCCGGGCCAGCCCGATCCGCCCCAGGTCCAGCCGGTGCGGGTTGGCGCGCAGCCACGACTCGGCGGCCGACGCGGGCGCCTCGGCGGAGCCGCTCAGGTCGCCGCGCATGTCCACGTACGGCACCGGCCCGTGCGGCGTCCGGTAGGTGCGCATGGTCTCGGCCAGCCCGTACGAGCCGGGGACGCTGTGCCAGCCCCATGACGCCATGGTGGCCAGCAGCGTCCCCGGCCCGGTGCCGGAGCGGTCCTCGACCGGGTAGGAGGCCGGGAAGGTCTGCAGCCCGGTGACGTCCACCGTGAAGCAGAGCCCCCCGTTGCCCACCGACAGCGGCGACTCGGGCAGGATCCCGGTCACCTCGACGGCGTGCCGCCCGGCCAGCTCGCGGCGGTCGATCACTGCTTGATCGCCGTCCCGACCTGCTGGATGAAGTCCGCCGCCGCGGCGGCGGGCTGCTCGCGGCCGAACAGCACCTCGGCGTTGACCCGGTCCAGGATCTTGGGCGTGTCGGTGGACCCGGCCGGCCCGATCACCAGCGGCGGCCCGGCCTTCGGCGTGAGCGCGTCGATGAACGCGGCCTGCGCCTTCTCCGGCTCGCCGAGCACGCCCTGGATGGCCGTGCGGACGTCGGAGTTGGCCGGGATGCCCCGGTCGGCCAGGATGATCTTCCCCGCCTCGGGGCTGTTGACCAGGAAGTCCACGAACTTGGCCGCCTCCTGCGGGTGCTCGGACTTGGCGTTGATGCTGTAGATCTGCGAGGCCTGCAGCCACATGCCGGGCTGGGCGGCGCCACTTTCACCCGGCACCCGCATCAGCCGCAGCGGCTGCCCGGCAGCCTTGCTCAGGGCGCTGAGCTGGTTGCTCCAGTCGAACTGCATCGCGGCCTGGCCCCGGCCCATCAGCGACTGCTCGGGCGCGGGCTGGGTGATCAGCTCGGCGGTCTGCGAGGCCGGCGGGGTCGCCCCGGCGCTCTGCAGCTCCAGCGTCATGGTCCACCAGTCCACCAGGGTGCTGTCGCTGATGCCGACCTTGCCGTCAGCGGTGTAGAGGGCCTCGCCGCGCTGGCGCGAGTACACGTCCAGCGTGTCGGTCCTGGTCGGGTCGGCCAGCGCGAACGTGCCCTCGGGCACCTTCCCGGACAGCTCCTTGGCGATGCGCTTGAAGTCGTCCCAGGTCCAGGTGTCCTCCTCGGGCAGCGGCACCCCGGCCTTGTCGAACACGGCCTCGTTGACGACCACGGCGATGGCGTTCACGCCGGTGGGCACGCCGTACTGGACGCCGCCGAACTTGCCGTTGTCCAGGGCCGCCGCGCCGATCCTGTCGGTCTTCAGCCCGACCTTGGCCAGGTCGAGCAGGGCGCCGCGGTCGCCGTACTCGCGGGGGTAGGCGCCGCCGAGCGTGATGACGTCGGGCGCGCGCCCGCCGGCCACCTCGGTGGCCAGGCGGTCGAAGTAGGAGTTGAAGTCGGTGAACGAGCCCTTGACCTTGATGCCGGGGTTCTTGGCCTGGAAGGCGTCGATGACGCGCTGCGTGGCGGCCGCCCGGTCGTTGTTGCCCCACCAGCCGAAGCGCAGCTCGACGGTGCCGTCTCCCCCGCCGGACGAGCCGCCGCCGCAGGCGGAGGCCGCCAGCAGCACGCCGGCCAGGCAGAGCGCCGCCAGGCCACTGGATCTTGTCGACATGGCCCTTCTCCATCTATGAGAACGTTTTAATCGCAGATCAGCGAAAGCCGGTCGTGGAGATGCCCTGCGTCAGGTAGCGCTGTCCGGCGAGGAAGAACCCGAAGATCGGCGCCAGCCCCACGATCGACATGGCGAAGAGCTGGCCCCAGGCCGTCTCGCCCTGGCCGTCCATGAACGAGCGCAGCGCCACCGGCATGGTCCACAGCTCGGGATCGGTCAGGAAGATGAGCTGGCTGAAGAAGTCGTTCCAGGTCCAGATGAAGGTGAACAGCGCCGAGGTGGCCAGCGCCGGCACCGACAGCGGCATGATGATCCGCCAGTAGATCCTGAAGTGACCGCAGCCGTCGATGCGGGCCGCCTCGTCCAGCTCCTTCGGCAGGCCGCGGATGAACTGCACCATGAGGAAGATGAAGAACGCGTCGTGCGCCAGGAACTTCGGCACGACCAGCGGCAGGTTGGTGTTGATCCAGTCGAGCTGGGAGAACAGCACGTACTGGGGGACGATGAGCACGTGGATGGGCAGCATCAGCGTCGCCAGCATCATGGCGAAGAAGATCTTCCTGCCCCGGAACTCCAGCCGCGCGAACGCGTACGCGGCCAGCGAGCACGACAGCAGGTTGCCCGCCACGGCCAGGATCGCGATCATCGCGGAGTTCAGCAGGTAGTAGTGGAAGGGATGGTCGAGCGCCGTCCAGCCTTCGACGTAGTTGCCCAGGTCGAGCCGGCTGGGCCAGATCGACGGGTCGCGGAAGATGGTCTCGGTGGGCTTGACCGAGCTGGACACCATCCACAGCAGCGGATAGAGCATCACCAGGCCGAAGCCGATGAGCAGCGCGTGCTTCGACAGGCGGCGCGACCGGCCGCCGGGGGCCCTGAGCTCAGTTGCCATAGAACACCCACCGCTTGGCGAAGAGGAAGTTGATCCCGGTCAGCACGGCGATGAGGGCCAGCAGGACCCACGCCATCGCGGAGGCGTAGCCCATGTCGAACGAGCCGAAGCCGCGCTCGTACAGGTAGAGGGTGTAGAGCAGGGTGGCGTCCGACGGCCCGCCCCGGCCGCCGCTGATCACGAACGCCTGCGTGAAGCTCTGGAAGGCGCCGATGAGCTGCAGGACCAGGTTGAAGAAGATGATCGGGGTCAGCATGGGCAGCGTGATGTGGAAGAACCGCGACACCGTCCCGGCACCGTCCACCTGGGCCGCCTCGTAGTAGGAGGCGGGGATCTGGCGCAGGCCGGCCAGAAAGATGACCATGGGCGCCCCGAACGTCCACGCGTTGAGCAGGACCAGCGTGCCCAGCGCGAAGTCCGGGTGGGCCACCCAGCTCACGCCCTCCACTCCCACCATGGCCAGGAGCTGGTTGACCAGGCCGTCCTTGCCGAAGATCTGCCGCCACAGGATGGCGATGGACACGCTTCCGGCCAGGAGCGACGGCAGGTAGTAGACCGACCGGTAGAAGCTCAGGCCGCGTACGCCGCGGTTGAGCAGGAGTGCCAGCGCCAGCGCCAGGACGAGCTGGATGGGCACCGACACGAACACGTAGACGAACGTGACCAGCAGCGACTTGTGCAGCCGCGGGTCGTCCAGCATCTGGCGGTAGTTGCCGAGCCCGAGCCATTCGGGCGGCTTGAGCAGGCTGTACTCGGTGAACGAGAGGTAGAGGGAGGCCAGGATCGGACCCACGGTGAACAGGGCCATGCCGATGAACCACGGCGTGAGGAAGAGGTAGCCGACGCGGTCCTTGGGCGGGCCGCTCGGTCGCGGTGCCGGCGAGAGGTCGACGGGCGGCGGGTGTGGGGGTGTGAGCGGGGTGACGGTGGTTTCGGGGGGATCCAAACGTTTGCTCATCTAGCACCCTTCGCAGTCGCGCTGAGCCGCACGCGACCGGGATAAGCAGGGGCACAAGCCGTGATGTCTTGTGAGTAACCAGTTTCTAACATCGCCCACATCGGGTGTCAACGCTCGGTTAGCGAGGCACTGAACTGGGTGAACAGGTCTTGCGTGCCTCGTGGCAACCGGTTGTAATGCAAGGTGAGAAACCGGTATCTCGACGTCGGTGCCCGTCCGGGGGCGTCCGGCGATTTAATGCATGCGGCAAACGGGCCCGAGCGTGCGGGGAGAGCGGATGAGGGCGAGCGCCGGAGACGGTGACCAGGACGGGTCGGCCAGGGAGGAGACGCCGGTTGCTCCCGTCCGCCCGGGCGGACGGCGCGGGCCGCGACCGGCCGGCCCGGCCACGATCAGCCGGGTCGCCGAGGCTGCCGGGGTCTCGCGGGCCACGGTGTCGCGGGTCATGAACGGCTCGCCGACCGTGAACCCGGAGCTGGCCGCCCGGGTGCGGGCCGCGGCCGAGGAGCTGGACTACGAGCCGAGCGTGGCCGCCCGCCGGCTCGCGCTCGGCCGTACCGGCACGGTCGCTCTCGTCGTCCCCGACCTGGCCAACCCGCTCTTCCAGGGCGTGCTGCGCGGGCTCAGCCAGGCCGCCGGCCAGGCGGGCCGCCAGCTGCTGGTGGCCGAGTCCGACGAGGACCCGGAGGAGGAGGTGATCCTCGCGCTGGAGGCGCGGCGCAACTCCGACGGGCTCGTGCTGGCCTCGCCCCGCGCTCCGGGCGGGCGGCTACGCGCGCTCAGCGACAGGCTGGCGCCGTTCGTGCTGGTCTACCGGGAGATCCCCGATCTGGGCGCGCCGTCACTGTCGATCGACAACGCCGCGGGCATCGGGGAGATCGTGGCCCACCTCACCGGCCTCGGCCACCGCCGCGTGGCCTATCTCGCCGGCCCGGCGGGCAGCGCGGGCAACGCCGAGCGGCTCGCCGCGCTGCGCGCCGCGCCCGGCCTCGACCTGACCGTGCTGCCGTGCGGGTCGATGTTCGACCACGGCCACGCCGCCGCGCCCGCGGTGGTGGAGTGCGGGGCCAGCGCGGTGGTGGGCTTCAACGACATGGTGGCCTCGGGCGTGCTGACCGGCCTGCACGAGCTGGACGTACGGGTGCCCGGCGAGGTGTCCGTCACCGGGTTCGACGACATCCCGTTCGCCCGCTACACCACCCCGCCGCTGACCACGGTGTCGATCCCGAAGAGCGAGCTGGGCCGGCAGGCGTGCGAGCGGCTCTGGGCGCTGATGAACGGCGAGAGCGGCGGCTACGACGTGCGCTACCGGCCCCGGCTGCTCGTCCGCGACAGCACCGGGCCCGCGCCGTCCTGATCCCTCCGGCGGCGGGTCACCACTCGGCGAAGGAGCCGTCCGGGTGGCGCCAGATCGGGCCCCGCCAGCGGTGGCCGCGCTCGGCCGCCCGCTCCACGGCCCGCTCGTCGATCACGATGCCCAGCCCCGGCCGGGTGGTGCGCTGCGCGTAGCCGCCGCCGAAGGTGAGCGGCCCCGGGTCGACGAGGTAGTCGAGGACGTCGTTGCCCTGGTTGTAGTGGATGCCGACGCTCTGCTCCTGGATGAGGAAGTTCGGGATGGCGAAGGCGAGCTGCAGGCTGGCGGCCAGCGAGATGGGGCCGAGCGGGCAGTGCGGGGCCATCGCGACGTCGTACGCCTCGGCCATCGCGGCGATCCGGCGGACCTCCGAGATCCCGCCGGCGTGGCTCACGTCCGGCTGGGCCACCGCGATGCCGCTGGGCAGCACGTCGCGGAAGTCCCAGCGCGAGTACAGCCGCTCCCCCGTGGCCAGCGGGATCGACGTGGCCGCGGCAAGCGCGGCGAGGTTCCGGGAGTGCTCGGGCAGCACCGCCTCCTCCACGAACAGCGGCAGGTACGGCTCCAGCAGCGGCAGCAGCCGCCGCGCCATCGCGGTGGACATGCGCCCGTGGAAGTCGACCACCACGTCGTTGTGCTCGCCGATGGCCTCCCGCACGGCCGCCACCCTGGAGACCACCTCGTGGGTGCGGGCCGGGGTGTCGACGGCGGTCAGCTCGCCCGAGCCGTTCATCTTGACGGCGGTGAACCCGGCCTCGATCTGCGCCGCCGCCAGGTCCGCGACCTCGGCCGGCCGGTCGCCGCCGATCCACGCGTACATGCGGACCCGCTCGCGCACCGGCCCGCCCAGCAGCTGGTGCACGGGCAGCCCGGCGGCCTTGCCCGCGATGTCCCACAACGCCTGGTCGATCCCGGCGACCGCGCTGGACAGCACCGGCCCGCCCCGGTAGAAGCCGCCCTTGGTCAGGACCTGCCAGTGGTCCTCGATGCGCAGCGGGTCCTCGCCGATCAGATAGTCGCTGAGCTCGGCGACGGCCGCCTGGACGGTCTCGGCCCGCCCTTCGACGACCGGCTCGCCCCAGCCGGTGACGCCCTCGTCGGTGCGCACCCGGAGGAAGAGCCAGCGCGGCGGGACCAGAAAGGTGTCCATGGACACGATCTTCATTCGGGTTCGCCTTCCCTAGGAGGAGGTGGTGGAAACGCTCCAGCCGCCGTCCACGTTGAGGCAGGCGCCGGTGATGAACGAGGCTTCGGGCGCGGCCAGGAACGCCACGGCGGCGGCCACCTCGTCCGGGGTGCCGAACCGTCCGGCCGGGGTCTCCCTGATCGTCGCCTCGCGGCCGTCCTGGTCGATGCCGTCCCAGGCAGGGCTCATGATCGGGCCGGGGACGACCGCGTTGACGCGCACGGCGGGGGCGTACTCGACGGCGAGCTGCCGGGTCAGCGACTGCAGCCCGCCCTTGGCCGCCGCGTACGGGGCGCAGCCCGGGACGCCGGTCTGCGCGTGCACCGACGAGGTGACGACGAGCGCGCCCGAGGTCTCGGCGAGCAGCGGGCAGAACGTGCGCGCGGCCAGGTAGGCGGCCTTGAGCGCGACGTCGATCTGCAGGTCCCAGTCGGCCTCCGGCATCTCGTGCACCGGCCGGGCGGGCACGACGCGGCCGGGGCCGTTGGCGTGCAGCACGTCCAGGCGGCCGAAGCGGCCCCGCACCTCGTCCAGGAGCGCGGCCCAGTCGCGGGCCGAGGCGACGTCGCAGTGCGCGAAGACGGCCTCTCCCCCGGCGCCGGAGAGCTCGGCGGCCAGGTGCTCGCCCGGCCCGTCGGCGATGTCGGCCAGCAGCACGCGGGCCCCCTCGGCGGCCAGGCGGCGCGCGGTGGCGGCGCCGATGCCCGAGGCGGCGCCGGTGACCAGGGCCACCCGGCCCTCGAAGCGGCCGCTCATGGTCGGGTTGGACAACAGGACTCCTCAGGATCTGCGCGGGGACTGCGGGACGCAGTAATTAATACTATTACTTTCGGCTTCAGTATGCTTTATTCGGGGAGCCTGAACGATCTACGGGAACGGTGGCCAGGGTGCGGGCATGGCATGATTCCGGCATGGCGGACATCGGCGGGGGCGGGGCCCACAACCGGGTGGTCGGCAGCCTCGGCACGGCCATCGTCAACGGAGACCTCGCCCCTGACGAGGACCTCGACGTGGCCGCGCTGCAGGAGCGGTTCGGGGTGAGCAGGACCGCGGTGCGCGAGGCGCTGCGCGTGCTGGCCGCCAAGGGGCTGGTGGGCGCCCGGCCGCGGCGGGGGACGTTCGTCGCGCCGCGCGAACAGTGGGCCCTGCTCGACGCCGACGTGCTGCGCTGGCGCTTCGCCGCCCGGGTGGACGAGCGGTTCCTCGACGAGCTGGGCGAGGTGCGCCTGACCGTGGAGCCGGCGGTGGCGCGGATGGCGGCGCTGCGGCGTACGGACCGGGACCTGGCCGCCCTGGAGGACGCGCTGGCCGCCATGCGGGCCGCCGACGGCCGGTCCGCGGGCGACCACGTGGCGGCCGACCTCGCCTTCCACCACGCCCTGCTGCGCGCGGCGCACAACGAGCTGATGGCGCAGATGGCCACCGCCATCGAGGCCGGGCTGCGGCTGCGCGACCAGTTCGTGCACACCACGCTCGGCGGCGAGTCCACCGACAAGCACGCCGAGGTGCTGCTGGCGGTGCGCAGGCAGCGGCCGAAGGCGGCCGAGACCGCGATGCGGGTGCTGGTCGAGCGCTCGATCGCGGACGTCGACCTGGCCAAGCAGGTCCACGGCGACCGGGGTCAGCCGGCGCCGGCCCCGACCACGGTGCGGGACAGCGGGACCAGCGTGGCCCCGCGCAGCTCCAGCACGCTGCCGCCCGGGTAGGCGGGCGGGCGGGCCTGCGGGGACAGGTAGACGGGGGCGTCCTCGCGCAGCGGCAGCAGCCTCAGCTCCAGCCCGTGCTCCAGCAGCTCCGTACGGAACCGGCGCAGGCCGATCTCCCAGGGCGGGCCGTACCAGAACTGGTCGGCCACCAGGCGCCCGCCGATGTAGGCGCGGCCCACGTCGCCGACCCAGTCAAGGCGCAGCAGCACCTCGTCGTCCCCTTCCAGGGCCTCCGGGGGGACGGTGAGGTGGTAGACGGCCGCGTCGTCGAAGTCGGCGTCAACAGGCGCCGAGGCCCGGCCGGAGGCCGCGTCGACCACCGGCCGCCGGGCCGGCCCCGCCTCTTTGACGGCCTCGACCGTCACGACCCGGCCTCCCCCGCCCACGGGCCCGGGCACCGGCAGGACCCCGAACACGCCGTCGGCCTCGCCGGCGAGCTCCGGCGCGGGAAAGACCAGCACCCTGTCCCGGGCCTCCCCCAGTGTCCTGGATCCCGCGCTTCGGGAACGGACGGCGCGCGCCGTCTCGCCCGCGCCGCCGTACACCACGAGACGGTCGCCGTCGATCACGGCGGGCCGGTCGCTCAGGACGAGCCGGTCGGCCCCCCAGAGCCGGCCGCGCGTCGCCGTGAGGGCGCTGTCGTGATCCAGCACGAGCACGCCCGCCGTCCCGCCGCCCGCATCGGTCACCCGGAGCAGGCAGCCCGGCCCCGGCCGCAACCCGCTCACCACGACCTCTCCCCCGTCCCGCGTCACCGTCGCGGGGCCCTCGATACCGGCGACGGTGGCGGCGTCGAAGACGAGCTCCACCGGGATGCCCGCCGTCTGCGTGAAGACGTGCACGGGCTCCCCCGCGGTCCGGGCGGCCTCGGGCGCTGCCGCACCCGCCCCGATCACGCACACGGGCTGTGCCGTGGCGGTCAGCAGCACGCTCCGCCCGACCCGCCGGGCGAGCGGCCAGGCGAAGAACGCCCCCGGCAGCACCGTCACCGGCTCGCGCGGGACGACGAGCTCGCGCCCGTCCAGCTCGACCGCGAACCGGACACCCTCATGGGCCGGCAGCGTCTCGACGGGCTGGTGGTTGTTGACGAACAGGAACCCCGAACACCCGTCGGACCGCACGGCCCAGCGCAGGGCGTCCCGGTCGGCGGTGTCCTCGGGCGCGCCCGGCGGCATCGTCAGCGTCATCGTGGCCAGATCGGGCCCGTCGCAGCCCAGCCACAGGTGCTGCAGCCGAAGGTGGCGGTAGGACTCGCGGAACTGGCCGAACTCGCCGAGCGGCGCCTGGAAGTCGTAGCCGATCACCGGGCAGTCGTTGGGGTAGCCGGTGGCGTGCGACTCCTGCAGCGTGGACAGCGCGCCGACCTTCTGGGACGCCCCGTGGTACATGTAGTAGCCCTGCCACACCGACCCGCTCCCCAGCTTGACCAGGGCCAGGGCGGCGATGTCGGCGGCCGCCACGATGGGGCGTCGGTGGTAGGAGGTGTACATGCCGCCGCCCAGCTCGCAGGTGGCGAACGGGTAGCGCGCCAGCTGGGTTTCGTCCGTGGCGGCCACCTCGGTGGTACGCAGGTCGGCGCCGATCGAGTCGTCGTCCCGCCCGGGGCCGAAGAAGTAGTGCGCCCGGCTCTGCCGCGGCCAGCCGTCGTGCGCGGTGTCCCAGGCGGCCTCCGGATAGCCGCCGAACAGCGGGATCAGCTCGTCCGGCGGCAGCACGGCGTGCCCCCAGCCGGTGGCCGTCCACAGCGGCGCATCGATGCCGGCCTCCTTGGCCAGGCGCTTGAGGGTGAGCAGGTGGCCGGGCTGGTCGTGCAGCTCGTTCTCCACCTGTACGGCCACCACGGGCCCGCCGTGCGCCCGGGTAAGCCCGCGGAGCCGGGCCCCGATCTGCTCGAAGAACGGCCGGACGAGCGCGAGGTAGCGGGGGTCGTCGGTGCGCGGCACGCAGCCGGCGGCGAGCAGCCAGTCGGGGAAGCCGCCGTTGCGCGACTCCCCGTGCGCCCAGGGGCCGATCCGCACGACCAGGTCGAGGCCCAGCTCGAAGCAGATCATCGCGAAGCGCCGCAGGTCACGGTCGCCGCTCCAGTCGAAGACGCCGCGGCGCTCCTCGTGCAGGTTCCAGAAGACGTACGCGGCGACCGCCGTCACGCCGCCGGCGCGTATTTTGAGCAGCTCCTCCCGCCACTCCGCGGCCGGGTAGCGGCCGTAGTGGAACTCCCCCGTGACCGGGAACCACGGGCGGCCGCCGCGGGTGAGGTGGCGCGAGTTCACGGTGATCGCGCCGGGCTCGTCCGGGGGGTCGCCGAGCCGGAGATGTCCCTGGAGGGGCGGGGGTGTCTCGCGCGGCACGGTGACCCGCCGTACCGCCGGAGCCTTGGTCTGCCATCGCGCCACGAGTTCGTACAGTACTACTGACAGATACTGCTAACGCAGCCGGTGATCCAGGGCGGGCGCGAGGTCCGTGGTGGTCAGCAGCAGGGCGACGACGTAGTCGATGAGATGGTCGCGATCGGTGTCCACCTCGCCCCTGAACCACGCCGACAGCAGCTCCCACAGGCCGCTCACGATGGTCAGCGCGGTCATGGCGAGATCGGTCTCGCTGAGCGGCACCTCGTCGAGGAGTTCGTGGACCTGCGCGGTGAAGATGCCCGCCAGCACCCCGGTGATCCGCCGGCGGCGCTGCTGCAGCAGCGGGCTGGCCGGGAACTCGTACGCGAGGATGCGGGCCCGGCGCGGGTCGGCGGCCAGGAAGTCGACGATCGCGGTCACCACGGCCGTGGTGCGGGCGCGCAGGCGGCGCGGGGCGCCGTCGGCCACCGCCTGGATCATGTCGGTGGCCTGCCCGGCCTGGTCGTCGACGACGGCCAGCAGCAGGGCGTCCAGGTCGGCGAAGCTCTCGTAGAAGTAGCGGTCGTTCAGCCCCGCCCGCGCGCTCACTCCCCGGACGGTCGCGGCGGCCCAGCCCTGGGTGCCCAGCAGGTCGAGGCCGGCCGCCAGCAGCGCGGCCCGCCGCCCGGCGCGGCGCTGCTCGGCGGGCACGCCTCGGTACGGGCGCACGGGAGGGCGGTGAGGCGTCACAGCCCCGATTCTGCCGTAGCCCTTGACGGGTCCGGGCAAATCTGGTGATGGTTAACACCAAATACACCTGTTGCAGAGGCGGTGGATCGTGGCCACGGATCAGCAGCCTGTGGACCTCTCTCCGGCCGACATCGATCTGAGCGACCTGCGGTTCTGGGAGCGGCCGGCGGCCGAGCGGGCGCGGGCGTTCGCGATGTTGCGCGCCGAGCCCGGTCCGCGGCACTTCCGCCTGCCCAAGGTCCCCTTCCTGCGCCAGGACCCCGGGGCCTGGGCCCTCGTCCGCCACGCCGACGTCCTGGAGGCCAGCCGCCACCCCGAGATCTTCAGCAGCGAGCCGAGCGCCACCAGCCCGACCGACCTGCCCCGCTGGATGGACGGCTACTTCAACTCCATGATCGACATGGACGACCCGCGGCACGCCAAGATCCGCCGCATCGTGTCCCGGGCGTTCACGCCGAAGACGCTGGCCAAGGCGGAGGACGACATCGCCCGCCGGGCCGCGCGCATCGTGGACGAGCTGATCGCGGCCGGCCCCGGCGACTTCGTGGCCCGGGTGGCGATGCGGCTGCCGGTCGAGGTGATCTGCGACATGCTCGGCATCCCGCCCCGCGAGCACGCCCGCGTGGTGCGGCTGACCAACATCGTCGTCGGCTACACCGACCCCGAGTACGTCGGCTCCCCCGTCGACTACACCGGCGCCAGGGCGAAGGTCGGCCGGTTGCGCGCGGCCCGCCTGCTGGGGACGGTGGCCCTGGCGGGCTGGCAACTGCACCGGCTGGCCGCCGAGCTCGGCAGGCAGCGCCGCGCCGCCCCGACCGGCGACCTGACCTCCGCCCTGGTCAACGCCAACATCGACGGGGAACGGTTGAGCCCGCGCGAGTTCGCGGCGTTCTTCCTGCTGCTCGTGGTGGCCGGGAACGAGACCACCCGCACCGCGATCGCCCACGGCCTGAAGCTGTTCACCGACCACCCCGAGCAGCGTGAGCTGCTGCTGTCCGACTTCGACACCCGTATCGGCGGCGCCATCGAGGAGATCGTCCGGCACAGCTCCCCGGTCATCTTCATGCGCCGCAACCTCACCCGCGACCACGACCTGAACGGCCACCTGTTCAAGGCCGGCGACAAGGTCACCCTCTGGTACGCCTCAGCCAACCGCGACGAGAGCGTCTTCACCGACCCCGACGCGTTCGACATCACCCGCTCCCCCAACCCGCACGTGGGCTTCGGCGGTCCCGGCCCGCACTTCTGCCTGGGGGCGAACCTGGCCAGGCGGGAGATCGCGGTGATGTTCCGGGAGCTGTTCACCCGGGTGCCGGACATCAGGGCGGGCGAGCCGGACCGGCTCCTGTCCAGCTTCATCAACGGCTACAAGCGCCTGCCCTGCACGTTCCGCTCCTGAAGCTCAAGCGGTTCCATACCGTCCGCGCATACTCCGGCTGAACACCACCCGGGCGGCCCGCGTATCTCCCCATGAGACGACGCGGAGGAGGCGGCGGAGTGACGGTGTCGTTGGCGGTGTCGGCAGCGGTGTCGGCGGCGAGGTTCGTGGCGGGGCCCGTTACGGGCTCCGTGACGGGGCTCGTGCGAGCGGCGGCGGCCGTGGCGCTGGCCGCGACGCTGACCCTGGCCGCCATGCCGGGCGCCGCCCTGGCCGACCCGTCGCCCGCCCAGGCCAGGGCCAGGCTGGTGAAGCTGAACGAGCAGGCCGACCAGCTGGTCGAGCGCTTCAACCAGGCGACGGAGACGTACAAGAAGGCCAGGAAGAAGTACGAGACGCTCGACGCCGAGCTCGCCGGCAAGGCGGCGCAGGCCGACGCCCTGCGCACGGAGCTCGTCACGGTGGCGGTCCAGGAATACCAGTTCGGCTCCGGGCTGCACTGGCAGCGGTTCGTCATGAAGGGCACCCCGGAGGAGATCCTCAGCGGCATGGCCTCCCTGGAGCAGATCGCCCAGGACAGGGCGGCGAAGCTGCGGGCCTTCGAGGCGGCGACCAAGGACCTGCGCGACCGGCGCGACGCGGCCAGAACCGCGCTGGCCGAGGCCGACGACGCGCGCGACAAGGTACGCCGGGAGCAGGCGAAGGTCGACAAGCTCGTCAGCGCGCAGACGAAGCTGCTGCGCCGGCTGGGCGCGTTCCGGACCGGCAACCCCCGCAGCACCGGCCTGACCTACACCGGCCCGGCCTCCGGCAACGCCCGCGAGGCCCTGCAGTTCGCCTTCGCCCAGGTCGGCAAGCCGTACCGGTACGGCGCCACGGGGCCGAGCTCCTACGACTGCTCGGGCCTGGCGCAGTCCGCCTGGCGCGCGGCGGGCGTACAGCTGCCCCGCACCACCTACACGCAGTGGAGCTGGGGCGCCGACCGGCGCGTGCCCCTGGACCAGGCGCAGCCCGGCGACCTGCTGTTCAGCCGGGGGCTGGGGCACATGGGAATGTACGCGGGCGACGGCAAGATGGTCCACGCGCCGCAGACCGGGGACGTCGTCAAGGTGGTCGACCTCGACGACTACTGGCGCAACCGCCTCATCGGCGCGGTGCGCCCCTAGTCGGTGCCGCGCGCCCTTGGTCGGTCGACGCGCCCGCTCCTTCGACGCCCGTCGTAGTATGGCGTGCCGGCCCTGATCGCGGAGGAGGAGACCACGTGGCCCGACCGAAGAGCACCCCGCGCACCGTGGACAACCCCTCCGTCTCCGAGGTCACCCTCCAGCAGCTCCTCGAAGCGGTCGCCGACCCCGTTCGCCGCTCGGTGATCGCCCAGCTCGCCATCGCGGGCCACGACCTCAGCTGCGGCACCTTCGACCTGCCCGTCTCCCGCTCGACCGCCACCCACCACTTCAACGTGCTCCGCGAAGCCTGCGTCATCAGCCAGCACTACCAGGGCACCACCAAGATGAACAGCCTGCGCCCCGACGACCTCGACGCCCGCTTCCCCGGCCTCCTGCGAGCCGTCATCGACTCCTGTGTCCGCGAAAGCGGCCAGGTCGCCCAAGCCCGCTAGGGCGGCGCCGGCAGCGGCCGGCACCGGCTATATCGGGGCGCGGTGGTAGCGCTCGGCCTGGGCCTCCGCCTCGGTGCAGAAGATCACCGAGTCCAGCGGCGTCACGCTGTAGTAGTCGTCACCGGGCAGCCGGTAGCTCCTGGCGGCGGCGAAGTCCGTGGCGACGAGGGGCAGGCCGCCGCACCTCAGCACGTGGATCGGGTAGCTCGCCATGGCGTGGGTGAGCGGGAAGACGAGCGCGATCCCGTACACGATCACCGCCGCGATCAGGGCGCGGACCCAGTGCGTCGGCACGCGGAGCACGGCGAGCGGGATCAGGGCCACGACGAAGGCCAGCACCATCAGCACCAGGAACCAGAACGAGAACACCCACCCCCGCCGCCAGCCCAGGACGATCACCATGAGGGCCAGGCCCAGGAGCGGCAGGCCGAGGACGAATCCCGCCAGCCAGGCGGTCGCGCGGGCGAAAGCTGCCATATCCCAGTGTCTCCCGGGGACCGTCGCGAGCCGATGGGGTTCCCGATTCTTCCCATCGCGCTCGGGTACGGCATGCTAATGATCTGTAAGCGTCCGCCCGGAGGCAAAGACGCGGTCATCCGCCCACCCAGCGGTGATCACCCAAAGCCATAGCGTGACTACTCGTCGTCAATCGAAGGTTGTGAGACTCATCGAGACGCATGACGGAGGTCTTCGATGCCCTACTTGACCCAGCTCGCCGACGTCGCCCGCCGCACCGGCCACCCGGTGACGGAGGTGGCCGGCTGGAGGACGCGCGGCCACGGTCCCCAGCCCGAGGTGCAGGGCATTGTCTGCCACCACACCGCGGGCCCGGCGGGCGGCGGCGACTACCCGTCGCTCGCCGTGGTGCGCGGCGGCCGGCCCGGGCTCGACGGGCCGCTGTCGCAGTTCGGGCTCGGCCGGTCCGGCCGCATCTACGTCATCGCCGCCGGGCGCTGCTGGCACAACGCCCCCTCGACCTCGCCGCGACACGACAACTCCAGCTCGATCGGCATCGAGGCCGAGAACAACGGCTCCCAGCCCTGGCCGCAGGCGCAGCTGGAGGCGTACCGGCGGCTGTGCGCGGAGCTGTGCCGCGAGTTCGGGCTGCCCGCCTCGCGCGTGAAGGCGCACCGGGAGGTCAACACCGCCAAGCCCGACCCCCACTCCATCGACATGAACGACTTCCGGGCGGCGGTCGCCGCCCTCATCACCGGCGCGCCGGCGCCGGGACCATCCTGGACGGAGGAGATCGTGAAAGAACTGCCGCTGATCCGGCTCGGTGACGACAACTACGACGTCAAGACCGTCAGAGGCTGCCTGTTCGCTCGGGGTCACGTGCCTCCCGCCGCGTACGCGAGCATCGAGGACGGTCTGGAGGGCTGGCTCAAGTCCACCCGCTGCGACACCGGCCTGATCGAGCTCGTCCGCGGGTTCCAGCGGGCCGAGGGCATCGGCGAGGACGGGCTCGTCGGACCGAAGACGTGGGCTCCGCTGCTGCGCGTGTAGCCCGCCGCCTGGGCATCCCTGGTGTCCAGCGTCATCGCGCGGCCCCGGTCACGCCGTCCACCTGCGCGGCGACCGGGCGGCCGTCGGGGCGCGCCGCCAGGGCCATGGCCACGCGCTCGACGCTCCCGGACGTCGGCGATCAGGCCCGGTCGTCGCCGAGGATCGGGAGCCTGGGGAACGGAGCGGGGGACGGCGATCAGCGGGCGGCAGGCGACGGCGACGGCCGGTGTCAGCAGCGCGTCATCGACCTGCGGGTGGCCGCAGCGCGATAATGCCTTGCTCAAAGGCGGTTTACCAGGGCGTTTGAGCGAGTCAGCCGGGGTAGGTGCGGATCGTGCGACGGGTTCAGCGTGCGGCTGGACTGTTCTCCGTGGTTACCGGCCGCTCCGACACGCCAGTGCGGAGCGGCCTCCGCGGGAAGAAGGGCTCGCGTCGACCGGTGAGCGAGCACGGCCCGCGGCGGGGATGTCCGGACTGAGCCGGTTGCGACCGGGGCCGGGCACGTGGCCTCGCCGGCTCGAAACCGTCGACCAGCTCGTGTGATGTCGGCGCTTCAGACGAGCGCAATCAGCGTGACGAGGCAGCCGAGGATGGGTGCGGGGCGACTTGGGCGTCCTTTGCGGAGAGCCGGCCGGCGGAATCGGCCCGCGTTGCCGGGGTCTCCGATTCACGCCGGGTGAGCACCAAGGGAGCGTCCTCGGTGATGGCTACCGTGTGCTCGGAGTGGGCCGTGCGCGAGCCGTCCGCCGACCGGATCGTCCAGCCGTCGGCGTCGTAGACGATGCGGTCGGTCGTGCGGGCGAACCAGGGTTCGATCGCGAGGGTCAGGCCCGGCCGGAGCGTGAGGCCACGCCCGGCCCGGCCCCTGTTCGGAACGTGGGGCCCCTCGTGCATGGTGCGGCCGATGCCGTGGCCGCCGAACTCGGTGTTGACCGGGTAACCGTAGTCGTGGGCCACCGCCCAGATGGCCGCCGAGATGTCACCCAGGCGGTTGCCCGGACGTGCCACCTCGATCGCCGCCTCCAACGCTTCCTCGGTGGCGCGGACGATCCGCAGGTCCTCCTCGGCGGCGGTCCCGACGACGACCGTGCGCGCCGAGTCGGCCACCCAGCCGTCGACGCTGACCGCGAGGTCCGCGCTGAGTACGTCGCCGTCACGCAGCGTGTAGTCGTGGGGCAGGCCGTGCAGGACGGCGTCGTTGACCGACAGGCAGATGACGTTGCGGAAGGGGCCGTGTCCGAAGGACGGCGCGTAGTCCCAGTAGCACGACTCCGCCCCGCGCCGTTTGATCATGCCGCGTACGTGGCGCTCCAGGTCCAGGAGGTTGACGCCCACGTCGGCGAGCCGGCCGACCTCGGAGAGCACCTCGGCGACGAAACGCCCGGCCACATGCATGCGTTGGATCTCCGCAGGCGTCTTCAGTTCAATCATGATTACCTCACGTCACAGGGTGCTGGTATTATTATACCGGCACCCTAACATCTTCCGGTATAATAATACCAAACCCGATCCCTGGAGCATGACCCCCGCCAACCGTCGGTAGCCACCCGGCGCGGCAACGACCTCCGACTGGAAGCCGCCTCGCCGCCGCCGATGCGCCCGCCCCCGGCCCCCCGTGAACACCGGCCCACATGGCCGCAAGATCCACAGCTGGGGCCGTGCCCGGTTAAATCGATGGCGCACCACTGCTCGCGATCGCATGATGGCTACTGACAGCGACGACTCAGATTCACGGAGTGTTCACGTGCCCAGGATTCGTACCTTCATGCTCGCCCTCGCTCTCGCCCTCGCGCCGCTCCCGCTCGCCGGACCGGCACGCGCCGCCGACGGCTTCGACAGATGCCCGAACGGCCATTTGTGCCTGTTCAGCGAGTTCGACGGGAACGGCACCATCGCCTGGTTCCGGTCCGGCGCGCCGAACCTGGAACCCTTCGGCGTCAAGGACGCCCGCTCGGCGTGGAATCGGACGGGCCGTTCGTTCTGCCTGTACGCGTCTCCCAACTACGAGGTGCACAACGCAACTGTCCCCCCAGGCCACAAGGAGGGGCTCAATCCCGAGATCGCCTACAACTCCGTGCGGGCCTGCTGACGCCTGGGTGAGATCACGGGAAGGAAGGGACGTGGCCGGCTCGGTTCGCATGAGGTGCCGACCCGCCTGACAGCGTTCCCCGTATCAGCCCGTGAGGACCCATCGGCCGCGGTGTTCGCCGGCGCGGAAGGCGCGGTACGCGTGCGCGGCCTTGTCCAGGGGCACCGTGTCCGCCCGGCGCGGTTCCAGGATTCCCTGCGCGGCCAGCGCCAGCATCTCCCCCAGGAGGGTGCCGTCGGGGACCACCACCGCCGAGGTGACGGTGATGCCGCGTACGGACGCGGGTTCGAGGCCGGGGAAGACCCCACGTACGCGCCGTGGTCGCGGACCGGCCGCAGCGCCGCCTCGTTCAGCAGGGCGGTGTCCAGCACCGCGTCGAAGCCGGTCGCCCGGTCGAGGGTGGTGATCGCCTCCGCCGCTCCGGCCCTGGTCAAGAAGTCCTCATCCGTCGCGCGGGCGAGCCCGGTGACTCTCCAGCCGGCGCGCGCGGCGAGCGCGACCGCGTAACCGCCGACCCCGCCGGCGGCGCCGGTGACCAGCAGCCGCCGGCCCCGGGACGGGCCGAGCAGGGCGAGGAGCTGCGCGGCGGTCAGCGAGTTGAGCGGAACGGTGGCCGCGTCCAGCAGCTCGACCCCGTCCGGGACCGGCGCCGCGTCGGCGGCTGGGACGATCACGTACTCGGCGGCCGTTCCCGCGGTGGCGTGCGGAGCGTGCGGGAAGTGGAGTGCCGCGACCGGCGTGCCGAGGGCGAGGTCGTGGACGCCGGGCCCCACCATGTCGACGACGCCCGCCACGTCCAGCCCCAGACCGCCGCGCGGTGTGGGACCGTCTCCGCCGGCCGCACCGCGCGAGGCGTCGATGATGTGAAGATCGGCCGCGTTGATCGCGGCTCCGGCCATCCTGATCCGGATCTGCCCGGCCGCCGGCTGCGGATCGGGCAGATCCACCACTTCCACCTCGTCGTCCGAACCGGGGTGAGCGGTGACGATCGCGCGCATGTCAGTGACTCTCTTTCTCGTATGGTCGTTCGGCCGTACGCCCGGCCCGGCGGGCCGACTCGTCAGCGGTGGCCGTGGCCCTGGAAGTGCTCGTCCAGCAGCGGCTTTCCTGCTCCTGACAGCCAGCCGCCGAAGTCCAGCAGACCCGGGTGGAGCTTCCGCAGCGCGGGGATGTCGGCCTGCCAGTCGCAGAACGACGTCGTCCCTCCCGGCCCGGCGGGAGGCGGCGCCGGCAGGGCCACGTCATGTCCGGTCGCCCGGCCGATCGCCGAGGCGATCACGTGCGGCGCCAGTTCGTCGCCGGCCAGTTCCAGCACCCGGCCCAGGAACCGGTCGGGGTCGGCGAAGGCCAGCGCGGCGAACGCGCCGATGTCCTCGAGGGCGATGAGCTGGACCGTCACGTCGGCCGGGAACGTCCGGATGAGGGAGGCCGCACCGTGGACGCCGTACGTCGGGTCGGCGAAGTTCTCCATGAACGTCACCGGGCGCAGCACCGTGGCCGGTACGCCATGCGCTCGGATGTACTGCTCGATCTCCCACTTGATCTCCCAGTGGGGAATGCCGGTGGCCCGGTCGGCACTGGCCACGGACGCGTAGACGAGGTGCCGGACGCCCGCGGCCATCGCGGCGTCGACGACGTTCAGCCCGCGTCGCAGCTCGTTCTCGGCGTAGCCGGGTGCGACGAAGGCGGGCTGGACGCTGAACACGCCGTACGCGCCGCGGACGGCGGCGTCGATGCTGTCCCGGTCGTCCATGTCCCCGACGATCAGCTCGGCGCCGGCGCGGGCGAGACGCGCCGCCGCCGCGGCGCCTGGGTGCCGGACCAGGGCCCGTACGTGCCGGCCGTCGGCGAGCAGGCGCCGTGCGGTGGCGCCGCCCTGCTGCCCGGTCGCTCCCGTGACGAGGATGGGGCGATTTGCCGTGATCATGTCTGCTCCATGGGTACGCTGGTCAGCAGCGCGGAGCACCGCTCCGCCACTGTCGTGGAACAATACGGAGCACTGCTCCGTCGGTCAAATCATCGAAGGAGAGCACGTGGCCGGCACATCCCGGGCCGACGTACGACGCAACAGAGAACGACTGCTGGCCTCGGCCCGCGACGCGTTCGCCACCGACGGAACCGACGCGTCGTTGCGCGAGATCGCCCGGCGAGCGGGGGTCGGGATCGGCACGCTCTACCGGCACTTCCCCACGCGCGAGGCTCTCCTTGAGGCCATCCTCGACAGCAACTTCGACACGTTGCGCGAGCGCGCCGAGCAGCTGCTCGCCTCGCCGTCGCACACGCCGCACGAGGCGCTGCTGACGTGGCTGAACGACCTGGCCGCCAGCACGCGCACCTATCAGGGACTACCGCAATCGATCATGACGGCGCTGGCCGACGAGAGCTCCGAGCTGTACGTCTCGTGCGCCGCCATGCGAGCCTCCGGCGCCCGGCTGCTGGAGCGCGCGCAGGAGGCCGGGCAGGTGCGCCCCGACCTCACGGTCTATGAGGTGATTGCGCTCGCCATCGGCCTGGCTTGGGCGGCGCAGCAGCCAGGAGGGCCGTCGGACCTGATGGAGCGCCTGCTCTCCACGGCGATGTACGGACTGGCGGCGCACGGGTAGCCCCATGCGGGTCCGCGCCGATCGGCAGGACGTGGCCCTAAGCAGCGGCTCCACGCTCGGCGGCCGGTTCTGCCACCGGTAGGCGGAGCGCGAACCGCGCGCCGGCGGGGCAGTCCTCGACGGTGAGGGATCCGCCGTGCGCCTGGCAGGTCTCCCGGCTGATGGCCAGCCCGAGCCCGCTGCCGCCCGGATCGAGGCGCTGGCTCTCCGGCAGCCGGACGAAGGGGTCGAAGATGCGCTCGCGATCTTCGGTGGCGATGCCCGCGCCGTCGTCCTGCACCGTCACCACGGCCTGACGGTCCACCTGCTCGACAGTGACGTCGATGTGGGTGCGGGCGTGCCGGCACGCGTTCGCCAGAAGATTGGTCAGCACGCGGCCCAGCTGCACGGACGAACCCCGTACGGTCGGGCGGCATGTCGCCCGCAGCCGGACCGGGATGCCGTCGCGGGGCAGGCCGGCCACCTCGTCCTCGACCAGGGCGGCCAGGTCGAGCGGTTGGTACGCCTCAGGACGG
Organism: Nonomuraea sp. NPDC049709; assembly: GCF_040674815.1. Taxonomy (NCBI): domain Bacteria; kingdom Bacillati; phylum Actinomycetota; class Actinomycetes; order Streptosporangiales; family Streptosporangiaceae; genus Nonomuraea; species Nonomuraea sp. NPDC049709. Next base: position 106,759 of record NZ_JBFANM010000027.1, on the reverse strand, counting down.
GCGTTCTGGACCCGGGTGTAGGCCAGCAGGTCGTCGATGATCGCCTCGAGGCGTTCCGTGCTGCGCAGCGTGTGCTGGAGGGCCGCGTGCGCGTCCACGTCGCCGGGATACATGAGCGCCTCCTCCACCCGGGTACGCAGCGCGGTGACCGGGGACCTCAGCTCGTGGGAGGCCAGGGCGGCGAAGCGGAGGTATGCGTTCACCGCCTTCTCCAGCCGATCGAGATAGGCGTTGGAGGCGCGGGCGAACTCGGCGATCTCGTCATTGTGGAGCGGCGCCGGGACGCGCATGGTCAGGTCGGTCGCCGTGGCCTCGCGCATCTTCGTGCTGATCGCCTGCACCGGACGCAGGGTCCGGCCCACCACGATGTACGTGCCCAAGGCGGCCGTCAGGGAGGCGACCAGGGCCGCGACCCCGAAGCCGGCCTCCAGGTAGCGCCTGGCCAGGGCGGGAGGCTCCACCGTACCGGCGTAGATGTAGTGGGGCTCGCCCCTCAAGGGCACATCGGGCATCTGGCCCTCAAGTCGCAAGGCCGTGACCAGAAGGCACGTGCCGTCGTCCCACGGCGGACACACCGTGAAGTCGTGCATGCCATCACCGGGGGCGGGCATGAGCGTGCTCAGCGGGGCCTTTCCGGCTGCGGCGGCGTTGGCCACCACCACCTGCCCCCGGGAGTTGACAAGCTGGAGATACCGGACGCGCGCGCTCGGCCTGGGCGGCGGGATGTGACCGGGCCGCATCCTGCTGACCCAGTCGACGATGGCCATGTGGACGCCTTCGGCGAGGTCAGCCGCGATCCTGTGGCGGATGCCGTAGACGGCCAGCGCGCCGACCGCGCTGAGGAGCGCGAGGAACAGTGCTCCGACCGCGAGGGCGAAGCGCACGCGGATGGACTGCGGGTACGGCCAGCGCCGCCGGTTGACCATCGGTGACATGCGCCCCCTCTCCCACTGCCCTCCGCGCGCGCACGGTTGCTCGAAAGCGGCGGTTGCGGCGGCCCCCGCCTGGACGGACGAAGGCGCCTCTCCGGAGCGGCGGCATCGGCTCGTCAGGGGACCCGGCGGACCACACTGTGACGGTATCCGCAGTCTCCGTGATGTATGCGAATGCTTGTCCTACTGTGACCGTGTGCGTGGGCAGTGATGGAGCTCATCAGGCGATGGCGTGGACGGGGATGTCGGCGGGAGGGCCGGACGGCGGCCCTCCCGCCGACGGCGTCACTTCAGACCGAACGCTCGGGTGATGGTCTGGGTGACGGTGTTGCCCCGGGTGTCGCCGGCGGCGGTGCGGAGCGTGACGAACGAGGCTCCGGCGGGGGCGTCGAGGCGGGTCCGCCAGCCGTCCCTGCCCCGGTCGAGGCGGGCCTGGTGCCAGGTCGTCCCGTCGTCGTAGGAGACCTCCAGGGTGAGGGTGCGGAGGTCGCCCGCCCCCGCCACGCCGTCGAGGTGGGACGGGACGACGGTGAGGTCGGCGCGGCGGCGCGCCTTGCCGGCCACGTCGGTGTCCACGGCGTAGTCGAGCTGGATCAGCGGCAGCCGCTCCACCGCGCCGGAGGCACCCGCCTCGGAGGTGAAGCCCCACTCGGTGCGGGTGGCGGTGGAGTAGGGGTTCGCCCAGGTGCCGCGGGAGTTCTCCGACACCAGGCGGTACGGCAGCCGTTCCGGCCGCAGGCCGCCGACGACCAGCTGGTCGTAGGGCGCCTCGCCGAGCAGGCCGTCACCCTGGTACAGCTTCAGCGAGTTGGACACCATGCTGTTGAGGAAGGTGTCCCCGATGTGGCCGGCTCCCGAGTCGCCCCAGCCGGGCAGGACCACCTGCAGGGTGTCGTCCAGGCGCAGCGGCGACGTCCCGGGCTCCGAGCGCGGCCGGTGGACGGGGCCGAACCAGTGCAGGTCCGTGCTGGTGCCCGCCCGGTACGTCACGGGACGATCGCTCTGCTGGCCGACCTCGCGGCTGATCGCCGCCCTCTCGTGCCAGCGCACGCCGGCCGTGACCCAGTCGGTGCGCTCGCCGATGGCCGGCGCCTCCGAACCGGCCAGGTTCGTGGCGGAGGTGTACCCGAAACGCCAGTAGTCGTGGCGGGCCTCGATCACCCTGGACTGCCGGTAGTTACGGAACGAGACGTCCACCCGGGCCAGGTCCTTGGCCCTGGGCCGGTACGTCGGGTCCGCGGGCACGGCGTCCTCGAAATAGTGGACCAGGTCGTAGACGTACTCGGTGGTCGGGTTCGACGTCACGTCGAGCAGCGTGCGCCGCCCGCGCTGGATCTGCGCGATCAGCTGCTCGCCCTCGTCGAGGCCCAGCGAGGCCACCGCCAGCGGCGCCAGGTTGGGCGCTCCGTAGAGCGGGTCGTTCCAGGGGGTGATGCGGCCGGGTCCGTCGTTGACGACCAGCAGCAGTTTCGCTCCCGCTGCCGCCGCCGCGGCGGCCTGCTCCTCGCGGCCGACCGTGCCGTTGTTCCGGACGACCACGGCCTTGCCCGCGGCACCCTTGGCCGGGTAGGCGGCGGCGTCCCCGTCGCCGGCGAAGATCGCCTCGAGTGTGTGGCGGCCCTTGGGCAGCGGGGCCGCGCCGCGGTGCACCAGCGCGTCGTCGAAGACGTGATCCGAGGTGGAGACGGTCAGGGCCGGCTGGTTCAACCGCCAGTGCCCGCCGACCTCGAACTCGCCCACGCCCACCTTGCCGCCCGTCGGCAGCGTCCAGACGCTGTCGTACGACGCGTCCGGCCATCGGCTGCTGGCGGTGTAGTCGTCGTCGGCGACGCCCCGGTAGACGTCGACCCGCATGCCGTCCAGGGAGCTGGGCTTGGGGGTGACCGCGGTCAGGCGCCGTGCCTTGCGCGCGTCGATGACGACGGTGCGATCCCGGTCGAGTGGGATGTCGGTCACCGTGAGCAGGCCGAAGCCGCGTGAGTGGGGACCGTGCGCGCCCTCCACGTCGGCGTCCAGCCAGGTGGTGTAGGTGCCTTCGGGGATGCGCACGCTGCCGGTGCCGGACTCGTCCAGGTAGAGCGGGGCGAAGAACTTCTTGCCCGTCAGGATGAGCTCGCCGCCCAGCGGCCGGCCGGCGCGGTCCTTGGCGGTGAGGGTGAGGACATGACGTGCCCCCTCCTCCGCGGCGCCGATGAGGGTGCGGGCCCGCGGTGTGCCGGAGGCGTCCGTGGCCTCGACCGTACCGGTGACCGTGGTGTCGGCCGGCACCTCGTCGTAGTGCGCCGTGACGCGTACGGTGGCCGTGCCGTGCGCCGGGACGGTGATCTGCCGCTGCGACAGCGTGAACGCGTCCTGCGGCGCGCCCGTCACGCGGGTGGTGAGATCGAAGGTGACCGGAGTGTCCCCGATGTTGGTGTAGGTCACGTCCTTCGTACTCGTGGCGCCCGGTTCGATGGGGTAGGCGTGGTAGCCCGCGAACGCGCTCGCTGTCGCGAAGACCGTGGCCGCGCTGGTGGCGGCGATGTCCAGGCGCCCGCTGCCGGCCTCGGCGGCGGTGTAGCCAGGGGTGGGCTTGGCGGTGCTGACGAGGGCGTCCTTCAACTGGCCGCCCGTCCAGTCCGGATGCCGTGCCGCCAGCAGTGCCGCCGCGCCCGCGACGTGCGGCGTGGCCATGGAGGTGCCGCTCATCGTCTGGTAGTGGCCTTCGCCCTCCGCGGCGTACTGCGAGCGCGCCGCGAGGATGTCGACGCCGGGAGCGGTGATTTCCGGCTTGAGTCCGCGGTCGCCCGCGCGCGGGCCCCGGCTGGAGAAGTCGGCCAGGCGGTCCGCGCCGTCCACCGCGCCGACGGCGAGGGCCGCGTCGGCCGCGGCGGGCGCGCCGACCGTGAAGCCGGTGGGGCCGGAGTTGCCGGCGGCGATCACGAACAGGGCGCCCGTTTCGGCGCTGAGCTGGTTGACGGCCGTGCTGAGCGGGTCCGTGCCGTTGGTGGGTCCGGCACCGAGGCTCATGCTGATGATCTTGGCGCGCTCGGTGCGGGCGGCCCATTCCATGCCGGCCAGCACCCAGGACTCCTGGCCCTCGCCGGCGTTGTCCAGAACCTTGCCGACGTGCAGACGGGCGCCCGGGGCGACGCCGAGCTCCTTGCCTCCGGAGGCGGCGCCGGTGCCGGCGATGGTGGAGGCGACATGGGTGCCGTGCCCCTGGCCGTCCTCGACCGTCTGGTCGGGGACGAAGGTCTCGGCCCGCGCCACGCGTCCGGCCAGGTCGGGGTGAGCGGTGTCGACGCCCGAGTCCAGGACGGCGACGTCCACCCCTTCGCCGGTGTTGCCGCCCGCCCACACCTGGGGCGCGCCGATCTGGGCGGTGCTCTCGGCGAGCTCCGCCCGTACCTTGCCGTCGAGCCAGACCTTGGCGATGCCGCCCGAGAGCGCCGGCTCGGCGCTCGTGCGGCCGGAGGCGTCGGGGACGCGGGCGTCCTTCGTGAGCGCGGCCCAGAACCCGGCCGAGCGGTCGGCGTCCACGGCGGCGCCCTGGATGCTGGACAGGGCGCGCACCTGCCGGGCGCCCTGGGGCAGGGCCGAGGTCCGGGCGCGGGCGGCGGCGTCGGTGTAGGCGACGATGAGCGGAAGGCGGTCACGCCGCGCGTCGTCGTATCCGTCGGCCAGCAGCCGGGTGACGTTGAACAGGTCCCGGTCCAGCAGACCGGCCGCCAGGTACTTCAGGGCGGACCGGGGGTAGACGTACGTCTCGCCACCTTCCGCGTGCGTGACGGCGTCCACGGGGCGCCCGTCCGGGTTCAGCACCGTGCGGGTCACGCCACCGTCCGGCGCGGTCGTGACGGTCACCTTGTCACCGGTGATCAGGGTGACCGTACGCGCGGGAGCGGCGGCGGTGGAGGGGGATAACGCCGGGGTGGCGGTCGAGGCGGCGCCGGCGGGCGGAACGGCCGCGAACGCGGCCAGGATGATGATCGATGCTGCCAGCACGTGCTTGTGCCGGGATGAGAGTGACAAATGTGCCTCTATGGTACGGAAGGGATAGAACCGGAGGAAATTTTAGGGAAGCGAAAGCGATCTTGACCAGGCGCTGTAAATCCCAAAGCCGTATCACATACGCAACAGATAGCGATCTTGCCGGGTGATCGGGTGACGCGTCAGCGGCGTCAGCGGCGTCAGCGGCGTCAGCGGCGTCAGCGGCGTCAGCGGCGTCAGCGGCGTCAGCGGTGCAAAGGTGTCCAGGTGCCGTGCGGTGCCGCCCGCAGAAGCGCGGACAGGCCGGCTTCGTGGAAGGCCAGTTCCAGGTCGGCCAGTCCCTCGGAGAAGTGGGCCCAGCCGTCGTAGTGGGCCGGAATCACCAGATCCGGGTCCAGGACGGCAGCGGCGGCCGCGGCCCGCCGGCTGTCGAACGTCAGGGGGCGCCCGCCGAACTTCGCGGGTACGCGGGCCGCTCCGGCGTGGAGCAGGGCTACGTCGATGTCCGGCAGGCGGCGGGAAATCTCCGCCACGGTACGGATGGAGGCGTTGTCGCCGCTGATGTAGATCGTGGGGAGTCCCGCGCCGGACAGGACGAACCCGGTGACCTCGCAGTTGACGTTGCCGTCGGCATCGCGATCGCCGTCTTCGGGGCCGTGGACGGCGGGGACCGCCTGGACGGTGAGATGGCCCGCGCCGTCGCCGCGGAGCACCTGGTAGCTGTTCCAGCCGGCGAGGCCGATCGCGGGGGGACCGAGTCGCGCCGCGGAGAGCGGGCCGGTGATGACCAGCGGGGCGGTTCTGGCGAACACGCGTCCCCGCTCGTCGAAGTTGTCCGGGTGGCCGTCGTGGCTGACCAGTACCAGGTCGATCGCGCCCAGGGCGTCCTCGGCGACGGCGGGACCCGCCGTTTTCGTCAGGTATCCATGCGGCCCGGCCTCGTCGAAGGTCGGGTCGCTGACGATGCGCAGGCCCCCGATGTCGATGACAGCCGTCGGCCCGCCCAGGACGGTGATCGCACATTCCTGCCGGGACAGCCTGGTCGTGGTCATCCGATCAGCTCGAACGGTCGCGGGCCGGTGACGGCACGGTGGGCACGCGCGCTCACGACGGGAGCTCTCCCCCGGCCTGCTCGCGTACCAGGTAGTCGGCGTACCAGTCCGGCCAGTCGGGGTCTTCGGCGCCGGTGCGGGCCTCGTGCTCGCCGTGCGCGGCCGCGGCACGGCGCAGCGCGTTCGCCAGGTCCGAGGCGGAGGCGTACGTGGTGGCCGACGGGTCCACCCGTCCCGGGAGCCGGGTGGTGACCTCCTGCAGGACCCAGCCGTTGCCGTCCGGATCGCTGAACGACAGGAACGAGCCGTAGCTACTGCGCTGCGGATCCGGGCCGGGCACCCGGGCGTCGGTCCCGGCGTGGTGGAAGACGCCGCCGGCGTCGTGGAAGACCTCGCTGGGTCCGGCGCCGAGCCGCTCGAGCTCGTCGTGGGCGGCGGCGATGTCGTCGACGATCAGGTGCAGGCCCTGCGCCGAGCCCGGCGCCTGGGACGTCACCGACGTGCCGAAGATGACCGACGCCGGCGAGCCGGGCGGGGTCACCTGCACCACCCGGAAGTCCCCGCCGGTGGCGAGGTCGGCGTCGAGTCGCCAGCCCAGCGCCGTGTAGAAGTCCTTGGCCCGGTCGACGTCCGCGACCGGCACCACGACGACTTCGAGTTTCATGTCCATGACCTGCGCCTCCTGCGCTCGTGCCCAACGCCGGGACGACGGGATTCGTGCAGTCTGCCCCCGGGTGATCCAAGGAAAACTCCCTGGTCACCCAAGGTCAGCATGCGTCGCGGAAGCCGGTGGAGCGCCGGCTTCATGCGTGCGCCCCCGCGAATGCGGCGGTGAGCTCCCCGGTGGTGGTGATGGCGTGGGCGAAGGTGGGGCCGTTCAGCTCGTGGGCGGCGTGCATCATCTCGGGGAGGAACGCCGCGGTGGCGTCGCGCACCAGCGTGACGTGGTAGCCGAGTTCCATGGCGAATCGGCCGGTGGACTCGATGCAGGTGTTCGCCAGCAGGCCGACGAGCACGACATGGGTGATGCCGTGCTGCTTGAGCTGGAAGTCGAGGTCGGTGTTGGCGAACCCGCTCTGTGCCCAGTGCTCCCGGGCCACGACGTCGCCGGGCTGCGGCTGGAAGTCGGGGTGGAACTCCCCGCCCCAGGTTCCGCGGGCGAAGCTGTGCCGCTCCATGATGGCGCGCTGGGTGGGGTTGGGGTGATCCCATGTCTCGTAGTCGCCCGGCTCCCAGCGACGGTGCGGAACGATCATCACCCGTACGCCTGCCTCCCGGGCGGAAGCGATCACGGAGCGCAGGTGGTCCAGCAGTCCGACCTGCTGCGCCACGGACGCCACGCGCGGCCAGATCTTGCCGCCCTCGGACAGGAAGTCGTTGTAGGGGTCGACCAGCAGCACGGCCGTGTGGCGTGGGTCGTACGCCTGGGGCATGGCTCCTGCTCCTCGCTCTGGGCGACAGAAACATCCAGCCCAAGGATCATTCTCATCATCCGCGGAATCAAGAAAGCCCTGGTCAAATACCACTTTGCGCAGATGTGGACGATGCTCACGGCCATCCGGTTGCCCGGTGATTCCACTGCGCCGCTGGCGGCGACCCGCGGAGGCCGGCCTCACCAGGCCGCGGCCCGCCGCGCTCGCCGAGGGCTCGGCGACGGTGGAGCGGGCCACGCGAAAGAGCGATCAGAATCCGCGGGCCGGCCTCACGGGCCGAGGCGATGCTCACCCTCAGCGCCCTGGTCGGTGCGGCGGGCCGAGGCGACGGATCAGGGACCGGACGGCCGGCCGAGGCGACGGATCAGGGACCGGACGGCCGGCCGACCGGGTCCGACAGTGCGGCCTTGACGCTCCGGCTCTGCTCGTCGGCCAGAACCTCGAACTGGTCATGGATCAGGGCGTCCATGGTCAGCTCGGCCACGGTGCCGGCGCTGATCTTCGGGGCATCGGTCCAGGCGCTGAGATCCGTGTCCACGAAACCCGCATGCACCCCGACCACCAGGGTTCCCTGCTCGCCCAGCGCCTTGCGCAGGGCGTCCGTCAGCGACCACTGCGCGGCCTTCGAAGCGGCATACCCGGCGAACTGCGGCTGACCGACCCAGGACGCCACCGAGAGCATGTTGACCAGGGCTCCGCCCCCGTTCCTGGCCAGGATGGGAGCGAATGCGCGGGACACCGCCCAGGTGCCGAAATAGTTGACCTCCATCGCCTGGCGCGCGCCGTCGAAGGCGCCCTCCATCAGCTTGGTGCTCGCACCGCCGATCCCCGCGTTGTTGATCACGATGGAGACGTCGCCCGCGGCAGCCGCGGCAGCCGCGACGCTCTCCTCGTCGGTGACGTCCAGGCGCACGGGAACGACGTCGGCATCCGGCACGCTCGCCGGGTCGCGGACGCCGACGTAGACCTTCGCCGCACCGTGGTCGATGAGCGCGCGGGCGAACGCGCGGCCGATTCCGCGGTTTCCGCCCGTGACCAGGGCGACCGATCCCTTGATTCGCATGGTTCTTCCTCATCGTGCGCTTGTCATGCCCGCATGCCGTGCGGGCCGGCTTGGGCTTCCCCGGGCCGTTCCGAACGGCATCGACGCTTCTGAGGCGCCATCCTAACGCCTGAGTTTATATTTTCAACTCAGGCTCGGATGCCAACGCCCCACCGCACGAGGACGTTCCCCGCCGCGCGCGAAGCACCTCGCGCCCGCGCGACGACTCGGGGAAGCGGTCGAGCATGGCGCGCAGCTCGGCTGCGCCGACGTTCGCGCCGAACCGCCTCGCCGGAGCCCGCGATCAGGACGTGGTAGCCGGCCGCGACCGCGAGGCGGGCCAGGACGGTGCCGACCTTGCCGGCGCCGAGGATGCCGATGGTGCGAACGTCGCCGGGTTTCATGGTCGCTCCAGGTCGCTGTCGGGTGGCGTCATCGTCCTGCCCGGAGGTGAAGCCGCTCATCTGGGTGCCTTGTTCGAGGTGTCGTGCGGGATCGGGCGTCAGGAGCCGACCGTGTCCGCGGCGAGCAGCTCGCGTACGCGCGGGGCGACCTCGCGGCCGAGCAGCTCGATCGTGCGGGCACGGGCGTCGCGAGGAAGGTGCATGATGTCGTACTTGAGGTCGAAGCGGCTCAGGTGGAGGTCGCGGACCATCCGGACGATCTTGCGGGCGACCGTCTCCGGCGATCCGACGAAGAGGGCGCCGTGCTCTAGCTCGGCCTCGTACCGCTCCCGGCTTGGCGCGTAGAAGCCGCGCTCGGCCGCGAGCGCCGCGACGACCGGCTGCCAGGACGACCACCAGGTCTCGACGGCCTCCTCGTCGGTGTCGGCGACGAGGCCGAGCGAGTGCTGTCCGATCGGCAGCTCGGGATGGCCGAAGCGCTCGAGCGCCTTGAGGTAGAGCGCGACGTTCCTCGCGAAGCGCAGGGGCTGTCCGCCGATGATGGCCATCATGAGGGGCAGGCCGTGGCGGGCGGCGCGCATCACCGAGTCGGGGCTGCCGCCCACGCCGATCCAGGTGGGGATGCCGCCCGGGCGCATGCGCGGGTGCAGCCGCTGCCGGGTGAGGGGGGTCCTGACCGTCCCCGACCAGGTCACCTCCTCCTCCCGTTCGAGCCGCAGGAACAGATCGAGCTTCTCCTCGAACAGCCGCTCGTAGTCGGCCAGGTCATAGCCGAACAGCGGGAACGACTCCGTCGCGGAGGCGCGGCCGAGCACGATCTGAGCGCGGCCGCCGGACACCGCGTCGAGGGTGGAGAACTCCTGGTACAGCCGGACCGGGTCGTTCGTGCTCAGCACGGTCACCGACGTGCCGAGCCTGATGCGCTCCGTGGCGGTGGCGATCGCGGCGAGGAGCACCGGGGTGGCGGAGTCGTTGTGCCCCTCTCGGTAGTGCTCGCCCACGCTGAACACGTCCAGCCCCACCGCCTCGGCCAGCCGGGCCTCCTCCACGATCAGGCGCAGGGTCTCGGCGTCGCTGAGCACGCGCCCGCCGTCCGTCGCGACCTCGCCGAACGAGTTGAGCCCCAGCTCGAAATGTGGGTGTTCGACCCTGCCGACGCTCACGGTTCCTCCTGCTCTGTGGTGTTCCAAGGTGATCGACGCCCAGCGCGGGCGTCGCGGTGGGATGCCGGGTGCACCGGATCTCCGCGGGCGGTGGTGCCGTGCCGGCCGGGGTGTGTGTGGGGGGAGTGCCCCGCCCGCTGGGGGGGCAGCGGCCCGCGGGGGGCGGGGGCGGGGGCCGGCGGCCGCGGCCGCCCCCGGACGGGCGGGTGGGGGTGGG
>NZ_JBFANM010000027.1:0-96534 GCF_040674815.1 Nonomuraea sp. NPDC049709 | reverse complement strand
TCCTCTCCAACCTAGGCGGGGGCCCCCGGACCCCGGGGGGGGGTGGGGCGGGCCGGGGGGGGTGGTGGGGGGGCACCGCCCCGGCCCCCCCCGGGGCTCAGGCGGCCTGGCGGAGCGGGGCCAGGGCGCGGCTCCAGGCGACGACCTCGTCGAGCATGGTCGTGAGGGCCGCCACCTGGTGCTCACCGGCCGCGAGCTTGCTGAAGTCGCGGAAGTCGGTGAACAGCGACAGGGCCACGTTGGTGCGTACGTCGGCGAGCTTGAGCTCGCCGCCGATCAACCGCAGCTGCTCCGCTGCCCGGGCGCCGCCGACGCTCCCGTAGGACACGATGCCGAAGGCCTTGTGGTTCCACTCGGCGAACAGGTAGTCGATGGCGTTCTTCAGCACGCCCGAGGTGGAGTGGTTGTACTCCGGCGTCACCATGACGAAGCCGTCATAGGAGCCGATCTTGGCGGCCCACGCCTTGGTGTGCTCGTTCTGGTACTGGCCGTAGGCCGGCGGCATGGGCTCGTCCAGGTGCGGGAGCGGGTAGTCCAGCAGGTCCACGAGCTCGAAGGCGGCGTCGGTGCGCCGGGAGGCGTGCTCCAGCACCCAGTGCGCCACCTGTTCGCCGTTGCGGCCGGGGCGGGTGCTGCCGAGGATGATGCCGATGCGGGTCATCGCATGGTCCTTTCACCAGGGGTGTGTTGCGGTAGACATGTGGAGATGGCAGGTGACCCGTGATGCGGGGTCGCCAAGGAAGCCCCGGAGCAGGGCTGGAGCGGGAGCATGACGCGGCGGGGTGCGCGCGATCGAAGCGGCGGGTCCGCGGTGAGCGCCGCACAGGGCGGGACCTCGCGGGGCCGGCCGGAACTCTGAATCACCTGCCCGGTCGGCAGGTCATAGCTGAACCGTCGATCGGCTCAGCGGGTGGGCGAAAACATACCGATCATCTCCCGTACGTGCGCCGACGGCTGGAGCAGGCGCTCGCCGCCGGCCTCAGTGACTTCCACGTACTGACTACACGCCGGTGATCGGTAACTTCAACTGCACCGTGGTCACATCGGGTGAACCGGCCAGGGCTCAGTCGAGATCGTCGGTGTCGTGGCCGGCCGCCTTGTCGAAGGCGTGGCGGTTGGCGCGAATCGTGTCCTGGTTGTCGGCCGCCCAGCGGGCGAGCACCAGGACGGGCTCGGACAGGGTGCGCCCGAACGGGGTGACCTCGTATTCGACCCGGGGTGGGATCTCCGGATAGACCACGCGCTTGACGAGCCCGTCACGCTCCAGGCTGCGCAACGTCAGCGACAGCATGCGGCGGGAGATGCCGGGCGCCGTCCGCAGCAGCTCGGTGAAGCGCATCGGCTCCTTCTCGAGCAACCCGATGAGGATCAGGCTCCACTTGTCACCCACTCGGTCCAGCACGGACCGGAGCACATCGGGGTCGTGCTCGAGGCACGTCCTGTCCAACGAACGCAGCACCCTGTCCGCCTCAGCCTGGTGCGACATGGGCTCCCGCCTCCTCCGTCACCTGAAAGTGACCAGGTCACGTTGCTGTTACCGGTTATCGAAGAGTACATCAGTGACCAAAAGTAACTCCCGGAGGAGCCTGCCATGACCGCCCGGGACTGAGCAGCACGGCACGATCAGGAGAGGTGACCTACCATGCAGGATCTTCCTGTGCCGGACCCCGGAGGCCCGGCACACGTCAGCGGCTACCACCTGGTGAGACGGCTGGGCGAAGGCGGCCAGGGCGCGGTCTTCCTCGGCGAGTCGACCGGTGGGCGGCAGGTGGCGATCAAGATGCTGCACTCCTGCTTCGCCGCCGACTCCCACGTCAGGGAACGGTTCCGCCGGGAAGCGGAGATCGCCCAGCGGTTGGCCACCTTCTCCACGGCCCGCGTTCTGGAGACCGGGTTCGCCCAGGAGCGTCCGTACATCATCAGCGAATACGTTCCGGGGCCGTCGCTGGAGACGCTGGTCAAGGAGGGCGGGCCGCGGAGCGGCAGCGGGCTGGAGCGGCTGGCGGTCACCACGCTGACCGCTCTGACCTCGATCCACGCGGCCGGGATCGTGCACCGCGACTTCAAGCCGAGCAACGTGATCATGGGCCCGGAAGGTCCCGTGGTGATCGACTTCGGGATCGCGTTCGCGCTGGACGCCACCACCGGCTCCACCGAGCCGGCGGGCACGCCGGCGTACATGGCGCCGGAGCAGTTGGACGACCAGCCGCTCACTCCCGCCTCCGACATGTTCTCGTGGGCGGGCACGATCGTCTTCGCGGCCACCGGCCGACCGGCCTTCGCCGGCGGTACCGTGCCGGCGACGCTCCACGCCGTCCTGCACGCCGAGCCCGACCTTTCCGGCCTGCCCGACGAGCTGCGCCGGCTGGTGGCGGCGTGCCTGGCCAAGAATCCGGCGGCTCGTCCGGCGGCCGTGGACGTGCTGTGCGATCTCGTCGGCGGGGACCGGGAGCCGGCATCCGCCGTCAGCGGTACCGGTCCCGCGCTCGACGTCCGGCCTGCCAGCCGTCATCGGCACCGTCAGCAGCGTCATCAGCACCGTAATGAGCGCCGTCCTGAGCGCCTTGATGAGCGCCGTCATGAGCATCGCGCCGCCGGCGGTTCTGGGCGGGGCCGGGCGGAGGGCAGGCATGCGGCATCGCCGGCTTCGGCGACGACGGCGCCGACCGCTCCCGCGTCCTCGAGGGCCGATCGCCGGCGTCGCGGCGTCGCGATCGTGGCCGCCGGCGCGGCTGTGGTCGCCACGGCCGGCACGCTGCTGTTCTCATCCGTGTCCGGCAGTCCGGCGGACGCGCAGGATCGCTGGACGCGCGGTTCCGCCACGCCGCCGGCCTGCGTGACCGGCGGCCCTGCCGCTCATCCGCTTCGTCAGATCCCGGCGGCCCCCGACCCTGCCTCGGCCGGCTGTGCCAAGGAGACCGGCGGCCCAGGTGACCCGGTGCCGTGGGCCCCATGAGGCCGTCGCTCGCCGAGCCCGCCGCTTCGGCCGTCCGGAACGGGAGCAGGTGCCCTCACCGGGTGTGTATCGCCGAGGTCAGCCTGGCGACGTGACGGCCGCGGTCAGCTCGGTGACGTCGTCATCGGTCACCTGCAGGCCCGCGGCGGCCACGTTCTGCTCCAGATGATCGACCGACGAGGTGCCGGGAATGGGCAGCATGACCGGTGAGCGGTGGAGCAGCCACGCGAGCGCCAGCTGTGACGGCGTGGCCGACAGCCGGGAGGCGATGGCTTCAAGCGGTCCACCGGACTTCGCCAGGCCGCCGGTGGCCAGCGGAAACCACGGGATGAAGGCGATGTGGTGGCGTTCGCAGTGGTCGAGCACGTTCTCGGCGGTGCGGTTGGCCAGGTTGTACAGGTTCTGCACGGAGGCGATCGGCGCGATGGCGCGGGCCTGTTCGATCTGGTCGACGCTCACCTCCGACAGGCCGATGTGCGCGATCTTCCCTTCGTCCTTCAGCGTCTTCAGCTCGCCGACCTGGTCTTCGAGGGGCACGTCCGGATCGACGCGGTGCAACTGGAACAGCGCGATCCGTTCGACTCCGAGGATGCGCAGGCTCATCTCGCACTGCTGGCGAAGGTAGGCCGGCCTGCCGACGGGTGTCCACGTGTCGGGGCCCTGCCGGGTGAGCCCTGCCTTGGTGGCGATGACGATGTTCTCGTCGTACGGGGCGAGAGCGCGCCGTAGCAGCGGCTCGGCGACCAGCGGGCCGTAGGAGTCGGCGGTGTCGAAGAGCGTCACGCCGAGCTCCGCCGCCCGGCGCAGAACCCGCACGGCCTCGTCCTCATCGGCCGGCGGCCCCCACACGCCGGGGCCGGTCAGCTGCATGGTCCCGTAGCCGAGGCGGTTGACGGGGAGAGCATCGTCGATCATGTATTGGCCGGACGCGTCGGCCCTCACAGAAGTCATCACGGGGTTCCTTTCTCTGCTTGCCCGCCAAGGCTGGGCGTGCCCGGCGATGGAGGACCGGACGCCCACTGGCCGGGCACCCCCTGCCGCATATCCATCCCGTGCCTGCCCGGTGGCCCCGCGCCCTACCTCAACATCCGGCAAAGCCCCGTGGCCCTCGGGCGTTCAGCGACCGGCCGGCAGGCCGAGGTGCTGGCCGGCGGGCAGCGAGACATCCCGCGGCTTCCGCCTTGCTCGCGGGGCACGGCTGCCCGCTGCCTCCGTGGAGAACCTTGCCTTCGGGGGTGTGCAGTTCCGGCTCGCCCATGAGCATGAACGGTCGGGCCAGTCCGCTCTTGGGTATCGGGAGGAAGAACCTGCCGTCCATGTTGATCCCGGCGCGCACGCGGGAGTCTTTCAGCATGGTCTCCGGGGCGGCGGCTCCTCCGAGGGACTGGCCCGCCATCGCGATCCGGGCCGGACTGAGCAGGGCGTTGCCCTTCCACTTGGGGTGTGGACCGGTCAGCTGGTCGAGGAGATGTCGATCGCCCGGCTCCGGATCAGCGTTCGGCCGAAGGCGTCGGTCCGCGTCCGGCTCAGCGCCGTGGGCGGTGGCTTCGCCGGTTCCGCCTTGACCACGCCCTTCAAGAGCAGCTCCGACTCCTTGGGCGTGACCGGCCCCCAAGAAAAGCGTCGGCCGACGGCGTGAACGTCCGGGGCATCGGGCGAGCACATGCCGGGGAAGCCCGTGGAAGGGCCCCGGGGTGCGGGGGGTGATGCCCGAGACGGACACGCTCGGTACGTACATGCCGTTCAGCGCCTCCTCCGGCGGCGGGTGATCAGGGCAACGGCGCCGAGGATGACGAGGCCGGCGATCGAGGCCCATCCGGCGGCGTCACCGGCGGCGACGTACGGAGTCGGTGTGCCCCCAGTGGGAATCGACGCCGTCATCGTCTGGTCGTCGCCTACGAAGTAGTCGGCCATGGCGAGCGTGCGTCCCTGCGGATCGATGGCGATCGAAGTGCCCTTCCTGGTCGGACGCAGGATCGACACACCGTTCTCGATCGCGCGTACGACGGCCATGTCGGCGTGCACGGGACCGACCGGCCCCCAGTCGCTCGACGGCACCAGCAGCACATCGACATCCGCGCGGCCCGCCTGCCGGACGAGCCAGGGGAAGTCCGCGTCAAAGCAGATGACCGTGGACAGGCGGCCGTACGGCGTGTCCACAATCGGTGGGATGCCGGGACCGAGGGCGTTGCCGTCGCCGGGGACCAGGGTCGCCTTGGCATAGTCCCAGCGGACGTGGCCGGACGGGTCGATGAGGATCGACCGATTCTCGTTCGTCGGGTCGCCCGTACCCGGCAGGATGACGATCACGCCGACCGCGAGGTAGATGCCCTCCTCGCGCGCGACCCCCGCGGCGCGTCGCAGGAAGGCGGCCTCCTCTTCCTTGAAGAGGTAGCCCGCGGCCTCGGACCACGCGACCACCTTCGCGCCCGCGCGTGCCGCCTGGCGGGTCCGGGTGAACAGGTCGTCGAGCACCGGCGTCAGGTGCAGGCGGGTGACCCGGTTCCGCTCCGGCTCGGTGCGCGGGCCGGAGCGGACGGCCGCCGCCTCGCGTGCCTCGTCGAGCTCGCGGTCGGGGGCGAGGGCCGCCATCTGCACGGTCGGGGAGGATGCCGGGAACAACGCCAGCCGCGCCCCGCCGTACAACAGAACCGCCAGCAGCACGACGCAGTACGGCAGCACGAGCGGACGGGTGGGGCGCCGCTCCCACAGGTCGTTGACGACCGGCGCGGTCCACAGGATCAGGAAGCTCAGACCCCAGACGCCGGTGATCGAGGCCACCTGGGACAGGGGCAGGTTAGTGACCTGCGTGTAGCCCGGTGTCCCCCAGCTGCCGAACGCGCTGCCCTGATCGAGGCTGAGCAGAAACGCGGTCGCCGTCTCCACCGCCGGGAACACCAGCGAGTGCACGAGACCACGCAGCCGCCGGGCGGCCAGCAGGTCGGCGGCGTAGGGCAGGAAGATCCCCAGGCCGGGAAGCGCCAACAGGTACACCGCGGGCGGTGTCCATAAACCGCGCATCGCGACGAGCGTCGCGCCGTAGCCCACCAGCGCCAGCACCGGCAGCGCGACGAGGGCGCGCTGGGTCCGGGCAAAGCGCAGCAGCAAGATCGGCGCCAGCCACGCGGCGGCCGGGATCACTGCTTGGAAGGTGGTGAAAGGGAGCAGGCCGGCGCCCAGCGCCAGCCACAGCCAGGACGTACGGCCGTGGCGGGCCGAAGGGCAGGAGCCGGCCTGCGGTTGACGGGCGACCTCGGTTGCGGCCATGAATGGTCCTCCTGACGGTTGTGGTTCGGGATCACCCCTGGTCGGCCGACGGCGGATCCTCCTGAACCACGCCGGAGTCGGTGCCGGGATCGGCGGTCGACACGGCGCGCACCCGTACGCCCGCGTCCCACAGCAGATCGAGCAGGGCACGCAGGCCGGCCTGGTCCAAGGTCAGATCGCTGAGCACGGTCCGGCGCCGGTCATGGCGCACCTGGACCGGCCCGAACCGCCGTGACATCTCCTCGCGCAGGCCCGCGGGCAGCGGTCCCTCGACCTCAATGCGGCAGTGGTGATTCATGGCGACAGCATCCGTCGCACCAGTGCGTGCCGTCTCCACCCGCCCCCGGATTCCACCCGGGGTGGGGCTCCACGCCGTCCACCTCGTTCGCGGGCGCGGCGATGGCCGGCGCGTCAGATCAGCCCGAGCTCCCGGCCCCGCCGCACGGCGTCGAGCCGCGACGCCACATCCAGCTTGCGGTACAGGCTCCTGGTGTAGCCCTTGACCGTGTTCAGCGACAGGTACAGTTCCTGTCCGATCTCGCGCTGTGACAGCGGGCCTTGCAGCGCGCGGAGCATCGACAGTTCGCGGTCGGTCAGCTCCTCGAACAGCCGCCCGTCGCCCCGGGCGGCACGCGCCGCGCCGCGGCCCATGCGCTGTTCCGCCGCGGAGATCCGCCGCAGCGTTCCCGGGAAGACGGTGTCGGTGCCGGCGATCTCGGCCGCCTCGGCCAGCACGGCGCGTGCGGCCGCCCGGTCACCGGTCGCCAGCAGCGCGTCGGCCAGGGTGACCAGGACGCGCGCGGTCTGCGAGGGATGCGCCGCCGCCCGTGCCAGCCGCGCCGCCCGCTCCAGCGTCGTACGCGCGAGGTCCGGCCGTCCCGCCTCGTAGGCGAGCCTGCCCTCGGCCGCCCGCAACAGCGCGAGCGCGCCGCCGGCCGCGTCGCTCAGCGCCGCCTCGAGCCCGGCGGCGGCGGGCGCCGACTCGGCGACGACCGACCTGGCGTCATCGACATGGCCCTCGTCGAGCAGGCACATGGCGAGCGCTCCGGCGGCGATCAGCCGGGTGAACACCGGCGCGCCAAGCGCATCCGCGCCCCGCCGAGCCGCGCCGAGCAACGCCAGCGCGTCGGCCTGCCGATCGAGCCCGGCCAGGACGACACCCAGCGTCAGCCTCGAGATCACGTAGCCGTCGCGAGTGGGATCGTGCTCCAACTCGACGGCGCGCCGGGCTTCCTCGACGGCGGCGGCCAGTTTCGCGGCCGGTCCGAACGTCGCCCGCAGCGTGCCAATGGCCGCGCGGGCGCTGGTCCACCCGCGCGGTGGCCGGTCGTCGCCGGTCAGCCCAGCCTCCGCGGCGTCCAGGAGCCGGTCGGCCCGATCCGCTCTGCCGCTGAAGCCGGCTGCGGCGGCCATCGCGATCGCCAGGCACGGATCGGCCCGAACCAGCGCCTCGTCGAGGGCCTCGGCCAGCCGGAGATAGGTCGCGGCGGCGCCCCCGTCGAGGAACTCGTCGTCCGCTGCGATCAGCAGGTCGGCCGCCTCGCGCTGGTCACCGGCGGCGATCAGGTAGCGGACGGCGGTCTCCACATCGCCGTGCGCATGCCACCACGCCGCCGCCCGCCGCAGAATCCCGGGCGTGCCGTCAGGCGCCACGCGGACCAGTTCCTGGCGCAGCGCGGCGCGGAAGAGCCGGTGGTAGCGGTACCACTCCCGCTGCTCGTCGAGCGGCACGACGAACAAGCCGGCCCGCTCCAGCGCGTCCAGTCGCTCTGCCGATCCGTCGCAGTCGAGCGCGGCGTCGCACAGCGGACCGGTCATGCGGTCGAGCACCGAGCTACGGATCAGGAAGTGCCGCTGGTCGGGGGGCAGGCGCGCGAGCACCTCGGCGCCGAGGTAGTCGACGACGTGGCGGTCGTCGCCCCGGATGGCCTCCGCACGGCGTACGGGATCGGCCGCGCCGCGCAGGGCCAGGGCCGCGAGGTGCAACCCGGCGGCCCAGCCCTCGGTACGGTCGACGAGCCCCGCGACCTGGTCGGCGCCGAGCGCGACCCGGCCCACATCGGCCACCAGGCCGATCGCCTCCTCCGGAGCGAACGCGAGATCGGCCGCACGGATCTCGGTGAGCTGTCCACGTGCGCGCAGGCGCGCCAGCGGCAACGGCGGGTCGAAGCGCGCGGCGATCAGGACGCGGATCGCCGCCGACAGGTAGGAGAGCAGGAACTCGGCCGCCTCGTGGATCCTGCGGTCGGTGATCAGGTGGTAGTCGTCGAGCACGAGCACGACTACGCGCTGGGCGTTGTGGGCCGTCAGGTCGTTGATGAGGCTCGGCACCGCGACATCGAGCGGCTCGAGACCGGGGACGCGCAGGGCAGCCATCGCCTCCGCCCCGACGCCCGGGCGGGCACGCTGAAGCGCCGTGATGACGTAGGTCCAGAATCGCACCGGGTCGTTGTCGGTCTCGTCCAGCGTCACCCACGCGACCAGCGGCCGCCCTGCGTCACGGCCGGCCCACTGGGCCAGCAGGGTCGTCTTGCCCCAGCCGGCCGGCCCGATGACCACGGTCACAGGCGTGAGAGCGTCGTCGAGCATGCCCAGCAACCGCCGCCGTGACACCGCTGTGGGACGCGTCCAGGGCGGGTTCAGCTTGCCTGCCAGCACGGGCCGGTCATGCGCTGGATCTGTCACCCTGAGTCAGCCGCCTGTCTCACACAACCGCACCGTACGGCCGTCGCCGATCGCCACCATCGTAGGACGAGCTGTTGGGAACGGTTTATCAGCCGCCAACCGCGATGTCTGAATGCCCCGAGTAACGGCTTGCACCACATTCGCACCGGCATCGGCGCGAGGACCGGCCTCAGGGGCGGACGTCGAGAAGCACGTCCGCGCCGGCCACCTCCTTGCCGGCGGTGTCGACGAACGCGACTCGCACCGGCTCGCCGGTGGAGCGCGCCCTCCGCAAGGCCGAGGGCCCGGCCGATCGGGCGCGGTGGACGTCGCCCCACTGCTGCAAGGCGGCCAGGACCACCTGCAAATCCGCGCCGGCCTCGGTGAGGTGGTAACTCTCCCGTTGCCTGCTGCCCGGCTCCCTGTAGGAGACGGTGCGCAGCACCCCGGCACCGATGAGTGTCTTCAGCCGAGCGCTCAAGAGATTGGGAGCGATGCCCAGGGCGTCCCTGATCTCCGCGAACTTGTGCCTACCCCGGAAGATCTCGCGCAGGATCAGGAACGTCCACCGCTCTCCCAGGATCTGCAGGCTCCGTTCGATCGAGCAGGCCGGCTCGTCCGCCGGGTAAGAGCCCTTCTGATGGGCGGTCACCTTGCCCCCTTCACCAGATGAATATTGTTAATGTACTCAGAGATTCAGCGGAAGCACACGGCCGCCTCCACGACGACGCTGACGACTGCAAGGTCGCGGCGAGCACCACGCCCTGCGCCACCGCCAGCACCCCACCGCGTCGCAGCAAGGGCAGGTGCCGCCGCTCAGCCCGGCGGTCGCCATCCCTGCCGCTCTGCTTCCGCGCGCAGATCGTCCGGCCAGGGGGCGATGAAATCGGCGACCTCTGGATCCCACGGACCGACGTTCTGCACGAACGACACCGCTCGACCAGTTCCTCCTGGTCCTGCCGATGAGCCTGGAGCACGAATCGGGTGAGGTCTCCGAACAGCACGTGCTGCAGCACCTCCCCGTTGGAGTCCGGCTATCCTCCCGCATACTCACGCGAGTTCGAGCGGCCCGCTGATTTCGAGGTTCTCGTCGAGAACGGTGACGAGGCGGGCGGCGGCGCGTGAGGTGGTCTCGGCGGCCCAGTCGTGGACGAGACCGAGGAAGCCTCGCAGCTGCAGATGCACCGTGGCGAGGAGGGCGGGCAGGTCGTCGAGGCGGATCTCCACGAGCACCGGGGACGACGGTCCGTTCTCCTGGCGGAGCCGGACGGCGCCGGCGACGTGCTCGAGGTCGGTGCCGGGAGAGTGCCCGAGCCAGACGTCCTCCTCGCGGAGGACGTTGCGCCACTCCCGCCAGTCTTCCAGGCCGCAACAGCAGCCCGGCTGGATCTCGGCACCGGTGGTCGTGTCCCTGACGCGTAACCCGCCCGGGACGGTCAGGGCTTCGGCCTCGGTCAGGTGCCGGTCCAGCAGGTGGTGCAGATCGGCTACCGGCTCGGTCGGGATGTCGTGGTAGCGGAAGATGACGGCCATCGCGGCGCCGACCTCGGCCGGGGTCATCCGGCCCGAGAGCGTCAGGAAGGCGTCGCCGGGCGGCTCGGTGACCGGCCAGGAGGTGAAGTCCGCCGTTGCGGAGAGCTCCAGGACGGGGTCGATGACGATCACGTCCACGATTATCCCGGCCGCCCGGCGCGGACCGGTGTCCACGCGAGTGGTTCCGAGGCCGGTCACTCGCGTGGACGCCGCATCGGTCCCTCACCCGCCGCCGAGCATCAGCGCGATGATCGCGTCGATGTCGTCGCCTTGCCCGGGATCGTCGGCGACTCGATTGGGCCGGACGAAACCGCACGCCACGCAACGATGAACGATCACCGGCCCCTTGCGGCCACGGTGCTCGATCCGTTGCGGGCGCATCAGCCCGCGGCAGGCCGCCGCGCGATCGCCCGGTTCGAGGTCCACGTGCTTGGACCACAAGCACGTGGGACAGTGATTGCGGTAACTCCCGTTGCTCAACGGCACCACCACGGCGCCGCAGTTGTCACACGTGAAGCCCTGGTTCTGGGCAGCCCTGCCGATGGTCTCCGCCTCCGGATCGAAGAAGTGATCTTCAACCGGAGCGCAGGGTTCCGTTTCGTTCTCTCCGTCTCGGCCGGGACGGGCCCGGCTCGACGGCTCCCAGGCTCGATGCGGGCGAGGGACCGGTTCACCGCCGGTTCCCCCTCGTCAGGGGTCGGCGATTAGTTCCGCCTCCTGCTTCACCGCGGCGTTCTCATCCCACGGATCCGTACCACGACCGGGTTTGCCTGATTGTCCCGGTCAATGTCGGCCGAGCCTCCTCAGCCGCCGGCGGTAGGTGTCGTCCCGACCTCACTGGCGTCGGCGTCGTCCCCTGACCTCAGAGCCCGGCAGGGCCGGCCGCATGTTCTCGGCGCACCACCCCTCCTCATCTCGGACGCGACTAGGCATCGCAGATCACAACATGGCCGGCGGCGGACGGGCAAGCGGCTTTCCGCCGGCCTCGCCCCGGTTCGTCGGGGGGCTGGCCGGGGTGGCAGGCGTGCGATACTTCGTGGATGGCGCGGATCGTCTTCATCGGGGTCGGTGACGTGGAACTGACGCGCCGCGTGGTCTCCGCCCTGATGCTCGCCCCCTCGCTCCACGGCGAGCTGGAGATCGTGCTGCACGACGACGACCCGGGCAGGCTCGCGACGACCGAGACGCTCGTGCGGGCGCTGGACGGCGAGGCGGGCGCGGGCGCGAAGATCCGCAGCGTCTTCGACCGGCGGCGGGCGCTGAAGGGCGCCGACTTCGTGGTCAGCCACCTCGACGTCGGCGGGTTCGAGGCGACGCTGCGCGACTTCGAAATCCCTCATCGGTACGGCCTGCGCCAGACCATCGGCGACACCATCGGCATCGGCGGCGTCTTCCGCGGCCTGCGCACGATCCCGGTGCTGGTCGAGCTGGCCGCCCAGATGGCCGAGGAGTGCCCCGACGCCTGGCTGCTGAGCTGCAGCGATCCGATGGCGATGACCGGGTGGGCGGTCCACGAGGCCACCGGGTTCGAGCGGTTCGCCGGGCTGTGCCACTCGGTGTGCGACACGCACGCGTACCTTGCCGACCTGGTCGGGCGCGACGAGGACGAGGTGAGCTTCCTCAGCGCCGGGCTCAACCACCAGTCGTTCGTGCTGCGCTTCGAGGCCGCAGGCCGGTCGCTCTATCCCGAGCTCGACGCCGTGCTGGAGGCCGACCCGCAGCTCAGGCGGCACGTACGCGCGGAGCTCTACCGCAAGTTCGGCTACTTCCCCACGCAGTCGAGCGAGCACGCGGCCGAATACGTGCCGTGGATCATGCGGCACCCCGAGGAGACGAGCCGGCTCGGCGTGCCGGTCGAGGAATACCTGCGCCGCGTGGGCAAGAGCCTGCACCTCTACGAGGAGACGCGGCGCGCCCTGTCCGCCGGCCACCCGCTGCTCATCCGATGGCAGCACCAGGAGCCGGCCGCCGCGATGATCCTGGCGATGCTGACCGGCGAGGAGAAGGAGATCTACGTCAACTTGGCCAACCGGGGCCTGATCGGCAACCTGCCCGACGGGTGCTGTGTGGAGGTGCCGGCCGCGGTCGGCGCCGCCGGGGTGCGCCCGCGGGCCGTCGGCGACCTGCCCGTCCAGCTCGTCGCGCTCAACCGCACGTTCCTCAACGTGGTCGAGCTGACCGTGCGCGCCGTGCTCGACGGCGACCGTACGCACATCTACCACGCGGCGATGCTCGACCCGAACACGGCGGCCACGCTGCCGCTGCCCGAGATCGAGCGGCTCTGCGACGAGCTGATCGAGGCGCACGGCGACCTGCTGCCGCCGGCGGTCCGTGCATGATGGAGTCGATGCCGACCGAGGTCCGGCGCGAGCGCATGCTGGCCATGCTGACCGAGCAGGAGTTCGTGCGGGTCGCGGAGCTGGCCGAGGCGTTCGGGGTGTCCAGCGTGACCGTCCGCGCGGACCTGGACGCGCTGGAGGAGCAAGGCAAGGTGCGGCGGGTGCGCGGCGGCGCCGTGTCGGCCGGGCCCGCGCCGCACGTCGAGCCGTCGTTCGAGCTGTCGCTGGGCACGGCGGCGGTGGAGAAGTCGCTCATCGCGAAGGTGGCCGCCGGGCTCGTCGGCTCGGGCGAGAGCGTGCTGATGGGGGCGGGGACCACGACCTCCTACGTGGCCAGGGAGCTGGTCGCGCGCTCCGACCTGACCGAGGTGACGGTGTTCACCAACGGGCTGCGCACGGCGCTGGAGCTGGAGCCGGCGCTGCCGAGGATCTCGGTGGTGGTGACCGGCGGCAGCCTGCGGCGCCAGCAGCACTCGCTGGTCGATCCGCTGGGCGGCAAGCTGCTGGAGGGCATCCGCGCCCACACCGTCATCCTGGGCTGCGGCGGGGTGGACGCGGCGGGCGGGGTGACGAACGTGAGCCTGCCGGACGCGGAGATGAAGCAGCGCATGTTGCGCGCCGCGGCCAGGAAGATCCTGGTGGCGGACGCGTCCAAGCTGGGTGTGGTGGAGATGGCGCCGATCTGCGCGATCGGGGAGATCGATCTGCTGATCACGGGCGATTCGGCCGATCCCGAATGTGTCGCGGCGTTGCGGGACAAGGGGCTGGAGGTCGAGATCGCCCGCTGAGCGCGGCGGGCAGGGCGCCGGGATCTCCCGCCGAGCGCTCCGGGGGCGATCCGGTTACGCGCGCAGTGCCTCCGGGAGGAGGTCGCCGTGGGCACGGGTCAGGTCGTCGGCCATCCGCCAGATGTCGTCGAGCGTGAGTGAGGCGGCGGTGTTCGGGTCCGTCATCAGGGCGTGCCTGACATGGCGGGGGTCGCCCTCCAGCGCGGCACGTACAGTGAGCTCATTGACGCTGACATAACTCCTGTTCAGAGCGGCACACTGCGGGGGCAGGGCGCCGATCGCCGTGGGGCGGACCCCCGTGGCGTCCACCGCGCAGGGCACCTCCACCACGCAGCCGTGCGGCAGGTTCGAGATGAGCCCGTCGTTGACCACGTTGCCGTAGACGACGCGGGGCGTGCCGGTGACGATGCTGTGGATGATCTGCGGGGCGTACTCGTCGGTCCCGGCGATGTCGAGCTCGCCGCCGTGCCGTACGAGGTCGCGGGTGCGCTTGTACTCGGCCAGGTTCTCCTCGCTGACCCGCAGGTACTCGCCCACCGGGATGCGCAGCCGGTCGAGCTCGGAGTCGTGGTGCATGAGCCACGGGACGTACTCGGCCGAGTGCTCGCTGGTCTCCGTCGGGTAGTAGCCCAGCCGCCGGTACATGTCCACCCGGACCCGCCGCCGCAGCTCCGGGTCGTCCACGTCGAGGCGCGGGTACAGGTCCTCGCCGTCGCGCTCGAAGCGCAGCACCCACGCCTGGTGGTTGACCCCGGCCGCGACGTACGAGATCTCCTCGTACGGGACCTGCACCAGCTCGGCCAGCCCCCGCATCGTCCAGTAGACCGAGTGGCACAGGCCGACCACGTTCTTGACCTTGCCCGACAGGTACCAGACGTTCATCGCCATCGGGTTGGTGTAGTTGAGCAGGAGCGTGTCGGGGCACACGGCGGCGATGTCCGCGGCCAGCGCGTCGAGCAGCGGGAACGTGCGCAGCGCGCGGAACACGCCGCCGACGCCGATCGTGTCGGCGATGGTCTGCCGCAGACCGTACCTGGCGGGGATCTCGAAGTCGGTGACGGTGGCGTCGTAGCCGCCCACCTGCACCATGTTGATCACGAAGTCGGCGCCTTCGAGCGCCTCGCGGCGGTCGAGGTGGGCGGTGACGGTGGCGGCGCCCTCGGTGATGCGGCGGGACACGGCCTCGGCCACCTGGAGGCGTTCGGGGTCGATGTCGTGCAGCGCGATGCGCATGCCGCGCAGCTCGGGAAACTTGACCAGGTCGGCGAGCAGTCCGTGGGTGAAGACGACGCTCCCCGCCCCGACGAACACGATCTTCTTCATGAGGTTGCTTCCTCCCAGGTGGGCTGCGCCGCGGTGCCCCCGGCGGCGCGGGTGGAAAGGGTGCCGCAGGCCACGGCCACGCCCATGCTCCGGCTCAGCGGCAGTCCGCGCAGGAGCGCGGCGAGCAGGCCGGCGTTGAAGCTGTCTCCGGCGCCGACGGCGTCGACCACGGTCGCGGGCCGCGCGGGCGCCTCGACCAGCGCGCCGTCGGCGAAGGCGAGCGCGCCACGTTCCCCGCGCTTGACGACGGGCAGCGTGCCGCGGGCGGCCAGCTCGCGCACGGCCCGCTCCAGGTCGAGGCGCTCCGTGACGCCCGAGACGGCGGCGGCGATGGCCAGGGCCTCGGACTCGTTGGGGAGCAGGACGTCGGTGAGCGGGAGCACCTCGTCGAGGCCCGCCCAGCGGCCCGCCGGGTCGTCGTTGGTGTCGAGCGAGGTGGACGCGCCCGCGGCCCTGGCCAGGCCGAACAGCCCGGCGAGCCCGGCGGCCAGCAGGGGCTGCAGGAAGTACGACGAGACGTGGACGTGCGCGGCGCGCTCGATCAGCCCGGGCGGCACGTCGGTCGCGGAGAGCCGGTCGAGGCAGCCGGGGGCGGTGAGGATGGCCCGGTCGTCGCCGTCCACCAGCACCACGGTCATCGCGGTGGGCACGGCGGGATCGACGGCGCACGCGGACACGTCCACGCCACCGCCGCGCAGGGCGTCCAGCACGAAGGCCCCCGCGGGGTCGTCCCCCACCCGCCCGACGAACGCGGTGCGCAGGCCGAGGCGGGCGGCGCCGTACGCGGTGATCGCGCCGGAGCCGCCGAGCACCAGGCCGGCGGCGGGGACGAGCTGCTCGCGCTGGCCGAACTCGGGATGGCGAGGCGAACCCGACACGATCACGTCCGGGTTGGCGTCGCCTACGACAAGAAGGTCGAAGGTCGTTCTGGACACCACGGCACAGTCCCAGGAGTTGTGAAAGCTTGTCAACCCTTGCGGATTTTCGAAGGTATTGACAAGACTTCGAAAGTAACCATGATTGGCTCCAACATTCCGGGAGGAGCATCCACAGTGCGAAGAAGAACCGCGGTGGCCCTGGTCGCGGCGATCATCCTGGCGGCCTCAGGCTGCGGGGGGTCGTCCCAGGAAGGCCCCAAGACGGTGGACCCGCAGGCGAAGGTGAAGCTCACCTGGTGGACGGGCCAGACCGCCGACGCCGAGAAGATCCTTGAGGGACTGGCGGCCAAGTTCACCCAGCAGCACCCCAACGTCACCATCGAGGTCTCCTCGGGCGCGTCCACCACCGACGAGTTGCTGCAGAAGCTCTCCGCGGGCTTCGCCAGCGGCGTGTATCCCGATATTTCGTACGCTTTCGGGAGCTGGGCCTCGCAGCTCCAGGAGTCCGGCAAGGCCCTCGACCTCACGGCCAAGGTGAAGGACCCGGCCGTCAAGTGGGAGGAGTTCCCCGAGGCGGCCCGCACCACCGCGACGCCGAACGGCCAGGTCATCGGCTTCCCGGCGATCGTGGACAACCTCGCGCTGCTCTACAACAAGACGGTCTTCGACGCCAAGAAGGTGCCGTACCCGACCGACGACTGGACCTGGGACGACTTCAGGGCGGCG
Organism: Nonomuraea sp. NPDC049709; assembly: GCF_040674815.1. Lineage (NCBI taxonomy): Bacteria > Bacillati > Actinomycetota > Actinomycetes > Streptosporangiales > Streptosporangiaceae > Nonomuraea > Nonomuraea sp. NPDC049709. The sequence goes on along the minus strand of NZ_JBFANM010000027.1, from coordinate 80,060 downwards.
GCGAAGAAGCTGACGGACCCGGCGGCCAAGGTGTACGGGACGGCGTACTCGGTGAGCGCCTCCGAGGACACCACCTGGCACTTCTGGCCGCTGCTCTGGCAGCGCGGCGGCAGCGTCCTGACGCCCGACCAGAAGAAGGCCGCGTTCAACTCCCAGGCCGGCGTGGACGCGCTGGAGTTCCTGCGGGCGATGGCGGTGGACGACAAGAGCGTCTACCTCGACCAGACCGACGAGCGGTACGCGCCGCTGTTCGCGGACGGCCGGATCGGGATGATCATCTCGGGCCCGTGGACGCTGTTCGACCTGAAGGAGAAGAAGACCGACTACGGCGTGGCCCACCTGCCGGGCACGAACGGCGACCACCAGACGGTGTCGGGCCCCGACCTGTGGACGTTGTTCGACAACGGCGACGCCAACCGGGCCTACTGGTCGTACGAGCTGATCAAGTGGCTCACCTCGGCCGAGGGCGACGCCCAGTGGAACCTGGCCCAGGGCAACCTGCCGCTGCGCACCTCCGAGACGTCGATGCCCGAGTACAAGACCTACGTCAAGGAGTTCCCGGGCGTCGAGAAGCTGGTCGACAACCTGGCGAACGCCAAGCAGGCCCGGCCCACGGTCAGCGGATACGTGGAAATGTCCAGATACGTCGGTGAGGCCATCGCCAAGGCGATGCAGGGCGCGGCCACGCCCAAGGCCGCGCTGGACGAGGCGGCGACCAAGTCGGCCCAGGCCCTGGCCGGGGGCTGACGATGTCGCTGCTGTTCGCCGGGCGCCGCCCGGCCGCGCACCGGACGGCAGCCGCTGCGACCAGGGTGCGGTGGCTGAACCGCACCCTGGTCGGGTGGGGGTTCGCGGGCCCCGCCACCGCGATCGTGGTGGGCCTGTCGATCTTCCCGGCGGTGTGGGCGTTCCTCATCTCCCAGCAGAAGTGGAACGGCATCTCCCCGGCCAAGCCGATCGGCTGGCTGAACTACCAGCTCATGGCCCAGGACCCCGACCTGCTGTCGGCGGTCCAGCACACGGTGGTGTTCACGCTGCTGTTCGTGCCGTCGTCGATCTTCCTCGGGATGCTCATCGCCGTCGCGCTGAACCGGCCGATCAAGCTGGTCGGCTTCTACCGTACGTGCATCTTCGTCCCGTTCGTGGCGTCGGCGGCGGCCACCGGCATCCTGGCCAACTTCGTCTTCAACCCCCAGTACGGCGCCGCCAACAGCGTGCTGCGCACCCTGGGCCTGCCGCAGCAGCAGTTCCTGGAGAGCCAGTCGCAGGCGCTCGCGGTGATCTGCCTGATCGCGCTGTGGGGGCAGGTCGGGTTCACCGTGGTCGTCTACCTCGCCGCGCTGCAGGACATCCCCAAGGACGTCGTCGAGGCGGCCAGGATGGACGGCGCCAACCGCTGGCAGGTGTTCAGGAACGTCACGCTGCCCGCGCTGGGCCCGGTGACGGTCTTCACCTCCATCTGGCAGACGATCACCGCGCTGCAGTTGTTCGACCTGGTCTTCACCACGACCAGGGGCGGCCCGCTCGGCGCGACCCAGACGATCGTCTACTACGTCTACACCCAGGCGTTCAAGCTCACCAAGTTCGGCTACGGCTCGGCCGTGGCCTACGGGCTGTTCGCCGTGACCATTCTCATCACCGTCGGGATGATCCTCTACTCCCGGCGCAGCAAGATCGAGGCCTTCTGATGAGACGCCTGCCGTTCAGCCCCTGGCACCTGCTGCTGATGCCGGCGGCGCTGCTGTTCGCCCTGCCGCTGGTGCAGATGGTGCTGACCGCGTTCATGCCGGACAGCGACATCAACCGCTTCCCGCCCCGGTTCATCCCGAGCCGGTTGCAGCTCGACGGCTTCATCGGCCTGTTCACCGAGTCCTCGGCCCTGCACTGGCTGCTGAACACGATCATCGTGGCCGCGGTCGCGGTGGTCTCGCACCTGATCCTGTGCTCGATGGCCGGGTACGGCTTCGCGCGGCTGAAGTTCTTCGGCAAGGGTGCCGGGTTCCTGGTGATCCTGGCGACCATCATGATCCCGACCCAGCTGCTGATGATCCCGACGTACGTCATGTTCAGCCGGCTCGGCCTGGTCGACACGCTGGCCGCGGCGTTCGTGCCGTGGCTGGCGTCGGCGTTCGGCATCTTCCTGATGCGGCAGTTCTTCCTGTCGCTGCCCGCCGAGCTGGAGGACGCGGCCCGCATCGACGGGTGCTCGACGTTCGGGGTGTTCTGGCGGGTGGTGCTGCCGCTGGCCAGGCCGGCCCTGGCGACGCTCACCGTGTTCACCCTGCTGGGCTCGTGGAACGACCTGATCTGGCCGCTGATCGCGATCAGCGACGAGAGTCTCTACACGATCCAGCTCGGCCTGGCCAACTTCCAGGGCACCCGGCACACGCAGTGGTCGCTGCTCATGGCCGGCAACGTCGTAGCCACGATGCCGCTCATCATCGCGTTCGTGGTGGCTCAGCGGCAGTTCGTGGCGACCATGACGTTCAGCGGGCTCAAGGGCTGAGGCCGCGGCTACCAGGCCACCTGGAGGGAGGTGAGCCCGTACACGACGTTGAAGGCGCGGAACTCGGCGGGCGGCCCGGCCTCGCGCAGGCCGGGGAAGCGCTCGAAGAGCGCCGGGAAGGCGAGGTGCATCTCCATCCTGGCCAGCGGCGCCCCCAGGCAGTGGTGCACGCCGTGGCCGAAGGCCACGTGGCCGAGGTCGCCGCGGGCGACGTCGAGCCGGTCGGGGTCGGGAACGAGCGCCGGGTCGCGGTTGGCGGCGGGCAGCGCGCACACCACCAGCTCGCCCTCGGGGATGCGCACGCCTGACAGCTCGACCTCGGTGGTGGTGAACTTGAACGTGCCCGAGTGCACGATGCTGAGCCAGCGCAGCAGCTCCTCCACCGCCGCGTTGATCCGCGCGGGCTCGTTCCTGAGCAGGTCGAGCTGGTCGGGGTGGCGCAGCAGGGCCAGGGTGCCGAGGCCGAGCATGTTGGAGGTGGTCTCGTGGCCGGCCAGGAGCAGCAGGCCGCCGATGCCGATCAGCTCGTCGGTGGTCAGGTCGTCGCCGTGCTCGCGTACGAGCATGCCGAGCAGGTCGTCGCCCGGGTCCTTCTGGGCGCGGGCGACCAGCTCGGTCATGTAGGCGCGCGACTCCAGCTGGACCGCGACGCGCTCCTCGACGGGCTGCGACAGGTCGAGCGCCTTCGCCGTACGCCGCTGGAAGTCGCCGCGGTCGGCGTACGGCACCCCGAGCAGCTCGCAGATCACCAGGGACGGGATCGGCAGCGCGAACGCGCTGACCAGGTCCACCGGCGGGCCCGCGGCCTCCATCGCGTCGAGGTGCTCGGTGACGATGTCCTTGACGCGCGGCTCCAGGCGGCGCATCCGGCGCATCGTGAACTCCGGCGTCAGCATCCGGCGCAGCCGGGTGTGCTCGGGCGGGTCGAAGGCCAGCAGGTTGCCCGCCCGCATCCGGGTGATCTGCTCGTCGGTCAGCTCCACGCCCGGGAGCCGTGGGGCGGTCCGCTGCGCGTTGCTGAACCGGGCCGGGTCGCCGAGCACCTCCCTGACGTCGGCGAACCGGGTGACCATCCAGGCATCCTGCCCGAACATGGTGCTCACCCGCCGCACCCCCTCTGCCTCCCGCACGGTCGCCAGCTCGGGGTCCGGGTCGAACACCGAGCGGCTCATGAACAGGGGTAGTGCCGCGGAATCGCTCATGTCGTCTCCTCCTAGAACGCTCCTGGAACCCCATTATTCGTCCGCGATCGCCCGTCCGCGGCGCACGGTCGGGGCGGGGAGGTCACCAGCCGGTGATGTCCGCCAGCTCCAGGCCGCGGTGGCGGGCGATCCGGGTGGCCTCCTCCTCGATCGGGCCGCGGTGCGCGCGAGCGATCTTGCCCAGCGGCTCGACGGTGATGGCCAGCCGGCGCGATCTGGTCAGCGGCCGCCACCCGGCCCGGATCTCGCCGTCCACCAGGATCACCCCCGGATTGCCCGAGGTACGCCAGACGCGCCGGTGCGACGTCCGGTCCGGCAGCAGCCGTTCCCGGTCCCTGGCCTGCAGGTACGGGTCGTGCGGCGGCAACATCCGCACCCTGCCCACCTCGGAGCCCGCCTGGGGCGGCGACTCCAGCCGCGCCAGCTCCCCCGCCGCCACCCACGCCACGCCGCAGCCGAGGTCCACCTCGACCAGCTCGTCCCGCACGGCCTCCCACGCCGCCTCCGCCTGCCCGGTCCCGATCCCGCCCCATTCGGCGTAGTGCCGCGCGGTGGAGGGGCCGTGGCAACGCAGGTAGCGCCGGACGAGCTCGGCGGACGCGTCCCGGTCACCGCCGGGGACCCGCCCCACCCACTGGTCGGTACGCCGCAGCAGCGGCGAGCGCCCTTCCCTGCCCCCATGGCAGAGGATGCCGCGCAGGGACACCACGGGCAGGGCGAAGCGGACGAGCGACTCCCCCATGAACTGCTTCGGGGAGTAGGGCGAGTGCCCGTTCCAGCCGTCCCGCAGCCCGGCGGGCAGCCGCCCGATGATCCACTCCCCTGCCGCTCTCCCCAGGTCGTCCTTGATCAGAGCGGTCCCGTCGAGCACGTCGGCGACCGCCTCGCAGGTGTACCGGACGAGGTCGGCCGCGGTCATGCCGAGCTCGTCCAGCGACGGCACCGCGCCCCCGAGGAACTCCCGCAGCGCCTCCTCGTCCCCGGGCAGCAGGCCGCGCGTGAAGACGGCCGCGTCCCGTACGGGGAAGACGTGCGGCGCCCCGCGCGCCCCGAACGCCTGCAGCAGCGCCTTCTCCCCCTCGAGCTGCCCGGCGAGCGTCTCCTCCGTCACGTCCCGCACCCGCGCCGACAGCGCGAGCCCGGCCGATCCCGGTGGGGTGTTCTGGGGGTAGCACCGCCCGGCAACCTCGGCCAGGCCGGTGGCCGGGGCCGGCTCGGCCAGCTGATGACCGTGCAGCCGGTAGGCCAGAATCTGCTCCCGTTCGACCTTCGCCATGGCTCCCCCCTACCCCGCTGGTGCGCGGGAACCGGATCCCGTGAAGGGTGGCCTCAGATCGCCGCGCGGCCGCCGTCCACCGAGAGCGTGGCGCCGTGGATGTTCGAGGCGTCGTCGCTCACGAGGAAGACCACGGCCTTGGCCACCTCCTCCGGCGTGCTGGGCCGCCGTGACGGGATCCGGGCGAGCATGGGTGCGAGGTGCTCCTCCATCGCCGCCACCTTCTCGGTGAACGTGGGGCCGGGGGCCACGGTGTTGACCCGGACGCCGGAGGGCCCGTACTCGTCGGCCCAGGACTTGGTCAGCGAGTGCATCGCCGCCTTGGTGGTGCTGTAGAGGGCCGAGCCGCCGGTGCCGGACAGGCCGGCGATCGAGCCCAGGTTGACGACGGCACCCGCGCCCCGGGCCGCCATGGCGGGGGCGAGGAGGCCGGTGAGCAGGAAGGCGGCCTTGACGTTGACCGCCAGCGCCCGGTCGATGACGTCCTCGCCGACCTCGGCCGTCGGGGCCGGTACGAGCAGCATGGCCGCGTTGTTGACCAGGATGTCGAGATGGCCGCCGGCGAGCTCGGTGGCGGTCGCGGCCAGCTCGCGTACGGCCGCCGCCCCGAGGGACAGGTCGGCCCGGGCGAACCCGGCGCGGCCGCCGGACTCGGTGATGGCGGCCACGACCTTCTCGCCGCGGGCGGTGTCGCGGCCGCTGACCACGACGTAGGCGCCCTCGGCGGCCAGGGCGCGGGCTATGGCGACGCCGATCCCGTCGGTCGAGCCGGTGACGAGGGCGGTGCGGTTGTGCAGGCGTGCGCTCACGGTGGTGCTTCTTTCAGGTGTCCCGGTACGTGCGCGGCTCATGCTGCCTGTGGCAAAATGGACTGGCAAGTCCAGAAAAAGAGGAATGTATGAGCACTTTGACCGCGAAGGGCGCCGCGACGCGGCAACGGATCATCGAGGGAACGGCCGCCGAGATCCGTGAGAACGGGCTGCTCGACCTCACCCTCGACGACGTCCGTGCCCGCACGCGCACCAGCCGCAGCCAGCTCTTCCACTACTTCCCCGGCGGCAAGGACGAGCTGCTGCTGGCCGTGGCCCGCCTTGAGGCCGCCCGCGTGCTGGCCGACCAGCAGCCGCAACTCGGCGATCTCACGTCCTGGGCGGCCTGGCAGGCCTGGCGTGACCGGGTCGTCGAACGCTACCGCAACCAGGGCCGGCACTGCCCGCTGAACGTCGTGATGTCCCAGATCAGCAGGACCACGCCGGGCGCGCAGGCGGTGGTGGCCGAGCTGATCCACCAGTGGCAGGCCGAGCTGGCCGCGGGCGTGCGGCACATGCAGGCCGCCGGCGAGATCGACCCGGCCCTGGACCCGGACCACGCCGCGGCGGCCCTGCTCGCCGGGGTCCAGGGCGGCGTGCTGATCCTGCTGTCCACCGGCCGCATCACCTACCTCGAAGCCGCCCTGGACACCGGCCTGCAGCAGCTGCGCGACAGCCGGCCCCGCGCCTAGCCGCCCGGCGAGCGGCGTCAGGGGCGGCCGGGCGCGGGGGTTCGGCTCACCGTTCCGCGGCAGCGCTCCTCAGCGCCACCGGCCTGGGCCGGTCGCAGGTGCTGGGGACGTCCAGCGCCTTGCCGGAGTGCGCGGAGGCGAGCAGCGACTCCATGACGTCGAGCACGTGGAAGGCCAGCGACCCGCCCGCCCGGGGCTCCCGCTCCGAGACGAAGTCGATCAGGCCCACGCCGCGGCCCGCCTCGGCGTACCCGGCCGACACCGGCAGCGTGCGCCAGTCCTGATCGCCCAGGCGCGACAGCAGGACGGGCCCGTCGAAGTGGTTGGGGTCGGGCACGATGAGCGAGCCCTGCTCACCGTGCACCTCGATGTTGGCCGCCTTGGTGGCCACCGCGTCGAAACTCATCACCAGCGTGGACAGAGCGCCGGAGTCGTGCACGAGCACGCCGGTCACGTGGGTGTCGACGGTGACCGGGATGTCCTCGCCCCGGCGGGGGCCGGAGCCGATCGTGCGCTTGGCCCGCGTGCGGCTGGCCGCCCCGATCACCGACGCCACCGGCCCGAGCAGCGTCACCAGGCTGGTGACGTAGTACGGGCCCATGTCCAGGAGCGGTCCGCCGCCCGGGACGTAGTAGAAGTCGGGATGGGGATGCCAGCGCTCGTGGCCGGGCGTCATCATCGTCGCCGTGGCCGCCACCGGCCGGCCGATCAGGCCGTCGTCGATCGCCATGCGGGCGGTCTGCGTGCCGGTGCCCAGCACGGTGTCGGGCGCGCAACCCACCCGCACGCCGGCGGCCTCGGCCGCCTCCAGCACCCGCCGCGCGTCGGCGCCGGTCGCGGCGAGGGGCTTCTCGCAGTAGACGTCCTTGCCCGCCGCGATCGCCATCAGGGCGACCTCGGCGTGCGCGGCCGGGACGGTGAGGTTGAGCACGGCGTCAACCCGCGCGTCCGCCATCAGCTCCGCCACGCCCAGCACGTCCACCCCCGGGTACGGCCGCACCGCCTCCCGTGCCCGGTCGAGGTCCAGGTCGGCCACCGCCACCAGCCTCACCTGCGGCAGCCGGTCGATGGTCTGCAAGTACTGGGCCGAGATGGCCCCGCAACCGACGATGCCGAGGTTCAGCGGCTGGCCCACAACATTCCCCTCTCGATGATCGTGCGCACACTGTCGTTCTCCAGGACGTCCAGGCTGTGCCCCGGGGTCGCGACGAAGATCCGCCCCTTGCCCCACCGCCTGGTCCAGATCGCCGGCGAGGTCACCTCCCGGTGCCAGGGATCCCACGGGCGCACCTTCTGGGTCGTGGTCGCCAGCACGTCGTTGTAGTCGTCGGCCAGCACCCAGTACTGCTCGGTGACGAGGTCGAAGTCGCCGATCCCCTCGGTGATGGGGTGCGCAACCGCCTCGGGCGACATGTTGACGGTGTACGGGACGAAGTTGTGCCGCTCGGTGCCCGCGTCCTCGTCGTCCGGGTGCTTGCCGGGGTGGCAGGCGAACTGCCCGCCGATGAGGTGCAGGTAGTCGGAGGAGTTGCGGTAGGAGTCGGCGATGCCGCCGTGCCAGCCCGCCATGCCCGTGCCGGCCTCGATCGCCGCCCGCAGGCCCTTGAGCTCGTCCTGCTCGATCGTGCCCATCGTGTAGCACTGCACGATGAGATCGACTCCGGACATGTACGCGGGGTCCGCGTAGGGCGCCGGGCTGTCCGCCAGCCGCACCTCGAACCCGTTCTTTTCGAGGAAGGGTACGAAGAGGTCGGTGGCCGCCACCGGGACATGCCCTTCCCAGCCGCCCCGCACCACGAGAACCGTACGCCTGTGCTCGCCCGCCATGCATTTGCCAATCGCTCGATGGACCATAAATCGGCCGTGCGCCGCGAAAGCGGCACACTTCGCCAATTGTGTCTGAGTCCGGCGGAAAACTCCCGTCGAATTTTTGACCATTCTGATCCGTCGGCCGACCGGCCGGTCAGTCCGGCAGGCGAGGCACGGCGGCGACCAGGTCACGCGTGTACGGATGCCGGGGACGGCTGAACACCTCGTCCACGTTTCCGTCCTCCAAGACCCGGCCGTCCTTCATGACCAGCACGCGGTCGGCCAGGTGGTGGACGACGCCGAGATCATGGGAGATGAACACCATCGCGGTGCCGTACTCGTGCCGGAGCTCGGCCAGCAGGTCCAGCACCTGGGCCTGGATCGAGACGTCCAGCGCGGAGACGGGCTCGTCGCACACCAGCACGCCGGGCCGGGGGCCGAGGGCGCGGGCGATGGCGATCCGCTGCAGCTGGCCACCGGACAGCTCGCGGGATGGCGGGCGGCCACCTCCGGCGGCAGGCCGACACGGGCCAGCAACTCCAGCACCCGGGCACGCCGCTCGTCCCGCGGCAACCGCCACCGCAACGGCTCGGCGGCCTCGGCGCCGCATCCGGTCACCGCGAGGGCGACGAGGAGCGCGGCGGAGGCGTGGGTGAGGCGGTTCACGGGCGGTTCCAGGCTTCTGCGAGCAGCTCGTACGAGCGCACGCGGTCGTCGTGGTCGTGGGTGATGGTGGTGACCAGCAGCTCGTCGGCCCCGGTCACCCGGCGCAGCACCCGCAGCCGCTCGGTGACCTGCTCCGGCGTGCCGACGAAGGCCGGCCGCTGGTAGAGGTCGCGGGCGTAGCCCCACAAGTACTCGAACCCGGACAGGTCCCACTCGCTGATGAGGTGGTCGCGGTTGTACTCCGAGTCGAACCTGGCCAGCGTCACCCACAGCCGCACGTCCGCCTCGGTCACCGTGTCCCCGGTCAGGAACCGCTGCCCCGCCAGCCGCTCGTCCAGCCACTCCAGCGCGGACAGGACCCGCCGGCGCTCGTCCGCGCGCTCCTTGCCGGTGGCGGCGCGGGCCACGCGGGAGACGCCGGTGTTGACGTCGTGGTAGAGCCAGGCGTTCAGCTTGTTGATCTCCGGGCGCAGCGGCTCCGGGTAGAGGTCGGCGGCGGTGGTCGCCCATTCCTCGAACTGGGTGGCCAGGTCGATGGTGATGTCGGGGAAGTTGTTGCTGACGATCCGGCCCTGGCGCCGGTCCCAGAGCACGGGCACCGAGATGTGGCCCGGGTAGCGGTTCTCGGTGGCGTCGTACGCCTGCTCCAGCAGCGTGAACCCGTTGACCGGGTCGGCTCCCCGGCGCTGCCGGAAGGCCCAGCCGCGGCCGTCGCGCCGTCGTCCACGTACGAGAGCGAGATCACCTCCTCCAGCCCCTTGAGCTTGCGGATGATCGCGACGCGCTGGGCGTACGGGCAGACCCAAGCGGCGTAGAGGTGGTAGCGGCCGGGCTCGGCGCGGTAGCCGCTGGATCCGTCGGCGGTGATCCGGTCCTGGAAGAGGTGGACCGGGCGGGTCCAGCCCGCCGACAGGTGCAGGCGGCCGGGGCCGTACTGGCCGTAGGAGACATGGTCGACGGGACTCGCGTAGATCGGAGTGCCGGTGGTCACGGTCACGCTCAACTCCGGAATGATCAGTCTTCGGGGTGGGGCAGGAACCGGCCGAAGCGGCCCTGGTGGTAGAGGAGGGGGCGGCCGGTGCTGTGCAGGTCCACCTCGGCAACCAGCCCGACGACCAGCACGTGGTCGCCGACCTCGGCCGTCTCGTACGGCAGGCAGACCAGGTGGGCGGAGACGTCCTGCAGCAGCGGCGCGCCGAGCGGCCCCGGCCGCCAGCAGGTGGGCGGGGCGAACCGGTCGACCCCCTTGGCGGCGAACCTGGCGGCCACCTCGGCCTGGTCGCTGGCCAGGATGTTGACCGCGAAGTGGTCGGCGGTGCGCAGCCAGGGCCAGGTCGTCGAGGACTGGTCGACGTAGAAGGAGACGAGGGGCGGTTCGAGGCTGACCGAGGAGAACGACGTGGCCGTCAGGCCGACGGGGATGCCGTCGTTCTGCGCGGTGATCACCACGACGCCGCTGGCGTGCACGGCGAGCGCCCGCCGGAACGGCTCGGCGGCGACGGCGCGGCCGGGCATGGTGTCCGTCATGCCCGGCCCCTCCTGTCGGAGTCGCGGCGGGAGGACGGCGGGACGGACCTGGTTGAGATCACGGGAGGTTCCTCACGAAGGAAGGCATGCTCGCGCGGCGCCCTGAGGTGGCACGAGCGCGGTCGGGGAGTTCGTCAGCGGAGGCGTGGGCTGCGTCGGCCACGCCGGAGCACGAGGGTGGAGGCGGCGGGCGGGGCCACGCCGCGGCTACTGGTCCGTGATCAACGACACTGGGCGGTGGTGACGTGGCCGTAGTCCACGTGCGGGCGCCCGGTCAGGAGGAAGCCCTGGCTCATGTCATCGACGCTAAGCCGGAATACCGGATAAGTCAATATTTCCTACTGGTTTTGAAGGAAATAGCGATGCGAGAAAAGGGTTTCCCAACAGCTGGCTGTAGAGTGTCATATACCATTGCGTGCGGACGAAAGGCACCAGCTCATTGGCCACCCCTTCAGAGCGGGCGGCGAAGCCGGCCACGATCCGGGACGTCGCGGCGGCCGCGGCCGTCTCCATCGGCACCGCCTCCAAGGCGCTGAACGGCCGCGGCCGGCTGCGGGACGAGACCCGCGACCGGGTGCTCGCCGCCGCCGAACGCCTCGGCTTCCGCCCCAACCCTCTGGCCCAGGGGCTGCTCGCGGGCCGCACCTACACCGTCGGCCTCGTCACCGGCGACAGCTACGGGCGCTTCAGCATCCCGGTGATGCTGGGCGCCGAGGACGCCCTGGGCTCCGGGCAGATCTCGGTGTTCCTCTGCGACACCCGGGACGACCCCATCAGGGAGCGCCACTACGTGGACCGCCTGCTGGCCCGGCGCGTCGAGGGCGTCATCGTCACCGGCCGGCGCACCGAGCCGCGCCCCAGCATCGGCCGCGACCTGCCCGTCCCGGTCGTCTACGCGATGACCAGGTCCGCCGACGAGTCGGACATCTCGATCATCCCCGACGACGAGGGCGGCGGCGCCCTGGCCACCCGGCACCTCCTGGCGACCGGCCGCACCCGCATCGGGCACGTCACCGGCCCCGAGCGGTTCCAGGCCGCCCGCGACCGGGCGCGCGGGCTGAGCACGGCCCTGGCGCAGGCCGGTCTGGAACCGGCCGGCGAGCTGCTGTTCGGCCAGTGGAGCGAGGAGTGGGGCCGCCAGGCCGCCGACATCCTCCTGCACGCGGCCCCCGACGTGGACGCGGTCTTCTGCGGCAGCGACCAGATCGCCCGCGGCGTCGCCGAGACGCTGCGGGAGGCGGGCCGGCGGGTGCCCGACGACGTGGCGCTCGTCGGGTTCGACAACTGGGAGCCGATGGCCCTCGGCTGCCGCCCGCCCCTGACCACCGTGGACATGAACCTCGGCGAGATCGGCCGCCTCGCCGCCCGCCACCTCCTCGACGCCATCGCCGGCCGGCCGGCCCCCGGAGGGGTGCTGACCGTCCCCGCCACCCTCGTACCCCGAGCCTCCACCCGCCGCAGCACCTGACCGCCCCACCTCGACGCAGCCCCTCAGTGCCGCGCGCATCGAGCCGGGGCGCGCGGCACCTGGGCGTCCCTACGGTGTGCGCCGGATCTCACCCCACCGTGATGCTGCAGTCCTTCGCCGGCGGGGTGCCGCGCCGGTCTCCCCTTGCACCTCGCCGTGCCCTCCCACCGGTCGCGAGTCCAGGTGCGCGTGGGCCGGGCCGACGAAACAGCGGTCATTCCCTTATGACGGCCGATCGGCCGACATGCCGGCCATCCGGTCCACGGGAGGCTCCGCCCCGGCTTCCGAGGTGGACGACGGCTGCTGTTTCGACGGTGGTCGCCTGTGCAGCAGGAGAGCGGTCAGGCCGCCCGCGACCAGGCCCCAGAACGCCGCGCCGATGCTCAGGATCGTCATCCCCGACGCGGTGACCACGAAAGTGACCACCGCCGCCTCCCGCCCCTCCGGCTCGGTCACGGCGCCGGCCAGCGACGAGCCGAGCGCCGGCAGCAACGCGAGGCCGGCCACCGCGATGACCAGCACGGGTGGGGACAGCAGCACCAGAGCCATGGCCAGGCCGGCGCCGAGGCCGAGCGCCAGCTGCCCCGCGCCGAGGGCCACCGTCGCGATCCACCGGCGGCCGGGGTCAGGGTGGGTGTCCGGGCCCGCGGTCAGCGCGGCGGTGATCGCCGCCAGGTTGACGGCGTGACCGCCGAACGGCGCCGCCGCCGCGCTCGCCAGGCCGGTCGCGACGAGGACCGGGCGCAGGGGCGGCATGTACCCGTATGTCGCCATGACCGCCATACCGGGGACGTTCTGCGCGGCCATCGTGACGAGGAACAGCGGGATGGCGATGCTCACCACGACGGACAGGTTCAGCGTCGGGGTGGTCAACTCGACCGCGGGCCTCAGCGCCGCGCCGGACAGGCCGTTGCCGGGCTCGTGCACCGCGATGGCGATGATGGCTACGACGAGCGCGCCGGGTACGGCCCACTGCCGCAGGTACCGCTGCAGCACCGCCCAGGTCAGGACGACGGGCACGGCCAGCAGCGGGATGTCGACGACGGCGCGGATCGGGGCGGTGCACAGGCTGAGGATGACGCCCGCCAGCATGGCACCGGCGATCGGGCGCGGGATGGCGGCGATCGCCCGGGCCGGCCAGGGCGACAGGCCGGCGAGGACGATGAGCCCGGCGCAGACGACGAACGCGCCGACCGCGGCGGGGAAGCCGCCGGGCACGGGACCGGTCGCCACCAGCAGTGCCGCGCCGGGGGTGGACCAGGCGATGCTGATCGGCATGCGGTATCGCAGCCCGAGGAAGACCGCCGCCACCCCGACGCCGCAGCAGAGGGCGAGCAGCCCGGACGCAGCCTGCCCCGGCGTCGCCCCGACGGCACGCAACCCGGCGAGCACGACGGTGAACGAACTGGCGTAGCCGACCACCGCGCTGATCAGCCCCGCCATGACGGCCTGCACGCGCACGCCCGCTCCTCAGCTTCGCCAGATCACCGATCGTTCCGTTTACGGAACGTACCATAGCCACGCCGCCGCCAGGGAACAAGCCCGTCGGCGGAATGCGATGATTGCCGCGTGGACGGCGGTGACATGAACATCGGGAGCCGGCTGCGGCGATTGCGGGAGGCCCGCGGCATCTCCCTGTCGGCGCTGGCCCGCAGCGCCGGCATCGGTAAGGCCACCCTGTCCGGTCTGGAGCTGGGCACCCGCAATCCGACGCTGGAGACGCTCTACGCGGTGGCGGGAGCCTTGGGCGTACCGTTGACGGCCCTGGTGCTGGAGCCCGGCGCGCCGCCCGCGGAGGCCGTCCACGTGCCGGGCGCCGCCGTGACGGCCACACTGCTGGAGGTCTTCGAGGAGCCGACCGCGACGTTCGAGTTGCTGCGCGTGCGCGTCCGCCCCGGCGTCGTGCAACACTCGCCACCCCACGCCCCCGGCGTGACCGAACACGTGACGGTCCACGCGGGCGTGCTGCGTGCCGGCCCGGCCGACGCCCCCATGCTCGCCGCGCCGGGCGAGCACATCTCCTGGCAGGCCGACGTCCCCCACACCTACAGCACGGTCGGCCCAGACGAAGTGCTGGCCATCCTGCTGATCCGCTCCCCCCGGCAGACCTGAGCCACCGGCTCCACCCCGCACCCGACGTCGCTTGACGGTCCGGCGCAGGGGGCAAACCCGGACCAGGCAAAGGATCTTGACGGGCGAGGCAAAGATCCCCTTGGCTCGGTGGCGAGCGGCCGGATCGGCGCGAGGGGCGAATCTAGACTCGGGCCGGTGAACCCATCGACAACACCTGGCAGGCGCCACACGGAGCCGTCACAATGATCACTTTTGTCATCTTCGCACTCGCGGCCGTCTGCGCCGTGGAGGCCGTGCTGGGCCTGGCGCTGCTCGTCTGGGCCGTCGTGGAGGTCAGCGTCTTCCTGCGCCGGCATCCGGGCGGCGCGGCCGGTGGCGTGCGCGAGCTGGCGACGGGAGCGCGGCGGATCTGGCCCCTGCTGCCCGGGCTCGCCAAGGCCTCGTCACAGATTGCCGGCCGACGCGTCCTGCGCAGCCGGTCGGGCCGGTGGGTCCTTCGGCGGGTCGGCCGGGGGTCTGCCGGAGGGGCCTCTGCGAGCGCGGTCGCGCGTGTCCGGCGGGCTGCTCCAGGATCGCCTGGCCGCAGAACCGGCGGGCTGGCCCCGGGCCGGCTTCGCCCGGCGCGGCGGGAGCGCCTTCGCGGATGAGATGCCCCGGATGCCGGTATTGCCGCAGATCACGTGCCGTGCGCGTGTATCGGGTCGCCGGGCGGGCAAGGATTCGCGTGACGGATGGACCCGCTGGCGAAAGGTGGCGGTCGACGTGCTGCCGGGCTTCCGGTTGGAATGGCCGATCACGGACGATCTCGCCGCTCTGCGGGTGGGCGTCCGCGCTTTCGGCACCGGTGCCGGCCTGGCCGGCAAGCGGCTGACGGATCTGGTGATCGCGGCGAGCGAGGCCGCCGGCAAGGTGCTGGACCACGGCGAAGGCGGCACTTTGATCGCCTGGAGCGACCCGGGCGGGGTCAGCCTGGAGTTCGTGGACGTTACCGGCGCGTTGACGATGGCGTATTGGACCGTCGACGCCGACCCGGCCCTGCTCGCCGGCCGGGAAGTCGGCTTCTGGCTGCTGCGGCAGCTGTGTGACGAGATCAGTCTCGACGACAGCGACGGCACCACGCGGTTGCACCTGCGCTTCCACCACCGAGCCCGGCACAACGGCGACCATCGCGTGACGGCCGGCCGGCGCAACCCGCCGCCGGCTTACTGAGGCGGGCTGCGCCGCCGAGCCGTTGCGGCCAGGATCTCGCGGTGGCCACCGCGGTTTGCCGGAGCTCTGGAGTTCCGGGCCGCCTTTTCATCCTGCCCCGGTGGATCCGGGGAGGAACGCGGCGGCGGCGCTGGACAGGAGCGGCCCGACGATCACCAGGCCCGTTTGCAAGTCGGTCATGACGTTGTGGTCGACCTCCAGGACCTGCTCCAGTTTCGCGCGTTCCTCGGTCCGGCTGAGCACTGTCGCGGCGTCGTCGGCGTCCCCGAGGGGCAGCAGGTCGTCGCACAGACGGGTGGCGGCCTCCCGCAGCGCGGCGCGGGCCGGCACGTACGCCAGGGCTACCAGCAGCGATCCGGTGCCGCCGAAGATCAGCACGACCCCTGGTGACGACAACGGGGCGGGAGAGGCGCCGAGCGCGAGCGTCGCCAGCGCTACCAGCGAGCCGACGGCGCCCAGCAGCCGCCGGAGCAGCCGCCGGGAGGCGACCAGCGTGGCCACCCGCGTGCCTGGTCCGCCCTCCGGTGCCTCGGCCGACCGGAGGATGCCCAACATCGTCACCGTGGCCGGAAGGGCGCCCACACACGCGATCGTCGAGAGCCCCCAGCCCCGCCAGCCTGCACGGGCGCTCGGGGACAGGACCAGAGCCGGCACGAGCAGCAGCACGGCCAGCAGGAGCAGGGCGCCCAGCGGGCGGAGCAACTCGCGGACACGCATGGAGCGCAGGGCCGTCAGATCTTTCCAGCGCTGGACGCCATAGGCGAAGACGGAGCCGGAGGCGACGGTGAGCGCCAAGGCGAGAGACGCCCACACCTCCCACCGCGGAGCCGCCTTGTTGGCGGACGTGAGCACGATCGCCAAGCCGAGTGCGAGCGCCGTCACGATGGCGACCGGTCGGAGCACGGGTTCCACCACCCCCCGCCACGGGGTCAGAGCCGGACGGTGATCATGTCAGATGCCCCGGCCGGTGTCCATCCTGCCCATCCGCGCCTCTGCGTTGGACGGCTCGGCGTCGCTGGAGCGGACGGCCGGCCGGACGATCTCCCGGTTCGCGGGCCCGGTGAGGGTATTTCCTTCTCAAACGGGAGGCTCCTGTCAGTTCTTGATGCCGGTGAGCGTGACGCCCTCGATGAAGTAGCGCTGCAGGAAGAAGAACAGGGCGATGATCGGGGCGATGACGGCGGCGGAGGCGGCCATCAGGTAACCCCACTGGGTGAGGTAGATGCTCTGGAACGAGGCCAGGCCCAGGGAGAGGGTGTACTTCTCCTCGTCGTTGAGGTAGAGCAGCGGCCCGAGGAAGTCGTTCCAGGTCCCGATGAACGTGAAGATCGTCACCACCACGATCGCGGGCTTCGACAGCGGCATGACGATCGTCCAGAAGACCCGCCAGGGCGAGGCGCCGTCGATGTAGGCGGCCTCGTCCAGCTCGAACGGGATCGTCAGGAAGAACTGCCGCAGCAGGAAGACGTTGAACACCCCGCCGCCCGCCCCGGCGAACCAGCTCGGCACGGTGAGCGGCAGGTAGGTGTCCAGCGCGCCCAGCTCCTGCCACATGACGAAGGTCGGGATCAGCGTCACCGCGTACGGCAGCATCACCCCGCTCAGCAGCACCGCGAACGCCACGTTGCGGCCGCGCCAGCGCAGGCGGGAGAAGCTGAAGGCGGCCACCGAGCAGGTCAGCACCGTCCCCAGCACGCTGATCACCGCGATGATCACCGTGTTGACGAAGTACAGCCAGAACGGCTGGGCGGTGAGCGCCTCGGTGAAGTTCGACCACTGGAACGGCGAGGGGATCCACTCGGGCGGCGCGACGAACATCTGGGCGTCCTGCATGAGCGCGCTGCGCACCAGCCACACGAACGGCAGCAGCGTCGGCACCGCCCCGGCGACCAGCGCCACGTAGAGCAGCACCTTGCCGTACCTGCGCCCTCCGCGCAGTCCGGCGGTGGGGGCGACGCGACCGGCACGCGGGCTCCGGGGCGGCGCCTCGACGGCGGTCATCGGGCACCTGCCATCTCGTAGTAGACCCAGCGGCGGGCATTCCTGAACAGCAGGAACGTGATCACCACAATGATCATGAAGAGCACCCAGGCGAGCGCGCTGGCGTAACCCATTTCGCTCTCCTTGAACGCGATCCGGAACAGGTAGTAGACGTAGAAGAGCGTGGCGTTGTTGGGGCCGCCCTCGGTCATCACGTACGCCTGGTTGAACACCTGGAAGGTGCCGACCACGCCGACGACCAGGTTGTAGAAGATGGTCGGCGTCATCATCGGCAGCGTCACGTGCCAGAAGCGCCGCCACGGGCCGCCCCCGTCGATCGAGACCGCCTCGTACAGGTGCCGCGGCACCCCCTGCAGACCCGCCAGGAAGATCACCATGGTGTTGCCGAAGCCCCAGGTGCTCATGACGATCAGCGAGGGGATGGCCATCGCCTCGTCGTAGATCCACTGCCCGGTCGGCAGGCCGGCCTGGCGCAGCAGCGAGTTGAGCAGCCCGAAGTCCGGGTTGAAGATCCAGATCCACAGGACCACGTTCGCGATCGCGGGCACGAGCGTGGGCAGGTAGAAGATGGTCCGCCAGATCGGCAGGCCGCGTACCTTCTGGTTGAGCAGCATGGCGACCGCGAACGACACGATCAGCACCAGCGGCACCGCGCCGAGCGTGTAGTACGTGGTGGCGCTGAGCGACTTCCAGAACAGCTCGTCCCCGGCCAGCTCGGTGTAGTTGCCGAGCCCGACGAACGCCGGCGTGCCGCCCACCTGCCAGTCCGTCAGGCTGAACGCGAGCGAGGCGACCATGGGCCCCGCCGTGAAGATCACGAATCCGAGGAGGGCCGGCAGCGCCATGAGCAGGCCCCAGCGCCGCTCCATGCGGCGCTGGCCCGACATGCCGGCCATGTCACGGCTCCTGGGTGTGCTGCCAGCCCTGCAGCATGCCGGTGATCTTGGGGGCGATCGCCTTGAGGGTCTCGGCGGCGGGCTTCTTGCCGGACTCGATCTCCTGCAGCGCCGGGGTCAGCACGTCGCTGGAGATCGCGGACAGGTTCTTGACCCGGTTGCGCAGGTCGGGCACGCCGTGGTCGCGGGCGTAGTCGACGACCGCCGTCCGGAACTCCGGCGGGTGGCCGTCGTTCTTCGTCCAGGAGTCGATGGCGGCCTGGTCCTCGTAGTACTTGCGCTCCTGGGGCATCCACAGGCCCTGCTTGTACAGGTCCACGTATTGCGGGTCGATGTGGAAGGCGAACAGCTCGACCGCCTCCTCCACGTGCTTGGTGCCGCTGAACACCGAGGACGCGCCCGCCACCTGCGAGGTGGTGAACGGCTCGGCGTACTTGGGCAGCACGCCGATGCCGTAGTCGACCTTGCTCTCGTTCATGTCGAGCAGCGCCCAGTGGCCGTCCACGACCATCGCCACCCGCTTGGTCTTGAGCAGGATGTTCGTCCCCGGCACGTCGTCGCCGGTCGCGGCGAGCTGGCCGGGGCCGGGGGCGACGCGGTGCTTGTAGATCAGGTCCTGCAGGTTCTGGAACACCTGGATCGCCTCGGGGCTGTCCAGCAGGCACTTCTTGCCGGCCTCGTCGGCGAAGTCGGCGCCGTTGCTGCGCAGGAAGCCGTACCAGGCGGCGGCGTAGGTGACGCTGATCGAGATGCCGAACTGGCGGACCTGCTTGGGGTCGAAGCCGGACTCGTCCGGGTGCTTGCCGTTCTGGTCGACGGTCAGCTTGTAGGCGTTCTCCACCAGCTGGTCCCACGACCAGGCCGAGGAGGCCACGGCGGGCGGCGGGGCGACACCCGCCTGCGCGACGGCCGACTTGCTGTACCACAGCAGCTCGATCTCGTTGGCGGTGGCCACGCCGTGCAGCTTGTCCGGCCCGTACCAGAGGTAGGCGTCCGGCAGGTAGCCGGCCAGCTGCGGATATTTCTGCAGGTACGGGAACAGGTTGACCAGGTTGCCCTGCTCGGCCAGGCGGAAGGACATCGACATCGGCACGTAGCCGAGATCCGGCGTCTTGCCGCCGGCCACCAGGCTGTTGAGCTTGACGTCGTACTCGTCGGGGGTGAAGACCGGCTTCACCTTGACGCCCTGCTTCTTCTGCTCGAAGGCCTTGAGCATCTTCTCGATGGCGGCCTTCTCGAACGTCGAGCCCCAGTACATGAACTGCAGCTCGGTGGCGCCCGCCGCGCCCGTGCCGCCCCCCGAGCCGCAGGCCGCCGCGGCCGCGCCCAGGGCGGCCAGGCCGCCCATCCTCAACAGGTCTCTTCTCTTCATGGTGCGTGTTCCTTACGCGAGGGGTGTCCAGACCCGCATCACGCCGCCGTCGCGGTTGTCCCACTGGTAGTAGGGAACGGCCGTGACGGTGACGGGGGTGCGGGCCTGGAGGTCGGTGGGGGCAGTGGTGTTCTGCGGGGTGTTCTGCGGGGTGTACGGCAGGCCCTCGGGGGGCGCGGGCGGCAACTGGACGGCGTCCGCCTCGATCAGCACGGTCCTGCCGAGGCCGGGCAGGTCGCGCCGCACGGCGCGCAGCCGGGTGTCCGGGACCAGCGCCAGGTCCTCCAGGTCGGCGGTCTGGTCGATCTGCTCGAAGCAGTAGACGAGCGGGCCGCGCTCGATCGCGGCGCACCCCCGGAGCGCGTCGATCCTGCGGTGCGGCAGGACGAGGCGGGGCGTCAGGTCCAGGTCGAGGGTGAAGGTGTCGCCCGGCTTCCAGGCGCGGCGCAGCTCGGCGTACCCGTCGGCGTTCGGGGTGAGCTCGCCGGGCGCGCTCCAGGCGGGTACGCGCAGCTTGAGCGTCCACTCGCCGCCCGGGGTGTCGCGGACCGTGAACCGTACGCGGCCGTCCCACGGGTAGTCCGTCTCGACGGCGAGGGTGATGCCGCCGGCCCGGATCGTGCCCGGCACGTACTGGTGCACCGACAGGCCCTCGTCGTCGGTGGTGGCGACGTAGTGGCCGAGCGAGGAGACCAGGCGCATGATGTTCGGCGGGCAGCAGGCGCAGGCGAACCACTCCCGGCGCCGGCCCAGGTAGGCATCCTCGAACAGGTCGGCGCGGCGCTGCAGCGGGTTGACGTAGAAGAAGCGGGTGCCCCCGGCGGAGGTGGAGGCGGCGAAGGCGTTGTAGAGGGTGCGCTCGATCAGGTCGGCGTAGCGGCCGTGGCCGGTGGCCAGCAGCAACCGCCAGTTCCAGTGGACGGCGGCGATGGCGGCGCAGCTCTCGTTGTAGGAGCGGTCGGGCGGCAGCTCGTAGCGCTCGCCGAACGCCTCCCCGTCGTGGCGCGAGCCGTGCCCGCCGGTGATGGAGGTCTTGGTGGCGACCAGATCCTCCCACCGGCGGATCGAGCAGGCCAGCAGCTCCTCGTCCCCGGTCTCGACGGCGACGTCCACGACGCCGGCCTCCAGGTAGAGCTGGCGCACGGCGTGCCCGACCGCGGTGTCGGCCTCGCGTACGGGCAGGTGGTCCTGGGCGTAGAGCGGCCCCATGCCGCTGTCGGCGATCAGGCCCCTGCCCCGGTTGTCGATCAGCTTGCTCGCCAGCTCCAGGTAGGGCCGCTCCCCGGTGAGCCGGTACAGCTCGACCAGCGCCGTCTCCACCTCGGCGTGCCCGTCGATGCCGTCGTCGCCCCCGATGAGGAACCGCTCGACCAGCAGGTCGGCGAACCGCCGCGCGACGGTCAGCAGCTCCTCGCCGCACCCGGCGCGAGCCGCGGCCACGGCCGCCTGGAAGAGGTGGCCGGCGCAGTACATCTCGTGGCTGTACTCCAGCTCGGCGAAGACCTTGTCCGGCTTGACCATCTGGTAGTGCGAGTTCAGGTAGCCGTCGGGGCGCTGCGCGCGGGCCAGCAGCGCGGCCGACTCGGCGACGAAGGCGGGATAGGCGTCGTCGGGGAGCCGGCTGTGCTCCCAGGCGACCGCCTCCAGCTGCTTGTACAGGTCGGAGTCCTGGAACCGGTACCCCTGGAAGGACCCGCCGCCCTCCCCCGCCGCCAGCCTCAGGTTGGGCACCGCGCCCGACTTCTCCATCTGTTCGAGGCCGAGCGGGATGCTCGCCTCCCGGTTGATCGCCTGCCAGCGACCGAACGGACCTCCCTCGATCTCGACGTCGTCGATGCCCAGTGGCCGTTGAACGCCGGTGGAGGGTGCCAGCGGGCCGCGGACGCGGTCCCTGAGGTCAGACATCGTGCTCCCTGAAAACTGGGAATAGGTTTTCCTGGCCCGCAATGTAAGATGTGATACAGCACTAGTCAATAGATCCGCGTATGCGGTGCACTCGCGGGAAAACGGTTGCCCCTCCTTGCTCCCGCAGGACCGGGACGGGTGCAACCGGATTGGCCGAAAACCTTTCATCGTTATCAGAACGTTGCCAGTTGCTGCAAGCCATGAAAGGCCCTTGACAGACCTCCAGCCGGTGAGCTTTGCTCCGAAAACCTTTCATTTTTTTCGCTCCGGTGGCCCAGGAGGGCCGCCGCGCACCCCCGGGAGAAAGGTTTCCGCCATGGGACGACTGGCCGTCGTGGCCGCCTTACTCGTGTCCTTCCTCGTCGCCGGGCCGCCACCGCCCGCGCACGCCGCCCCGACCGCCACGGTCGTGGACCTGTTCGGCAGGACCGTCAACGCCTACGGCGTCAAGCTGGTGGACTGGCAGGGCTACCTCGCCAACCCCTACGTCGAGCTCACCGTCCGGCCGCCGGCCGACGTGCGCTTCCCCGTCACCATCGACCTCAAGGCCGAGGGCACGTCCCGGCTGATGATGGACCTGCCCAGCCAGCTCACGGCCACGGGCGCGACCAAGACGCTGACGTTCGCGAACGCGTCGGAGCAGAAGGTCTTCCGGCTCGCCATCCACTCCAAGCGCGGCCCCGGGGCCGACGAGCAGCACACGCTGCGGCTGTCGATCAGGGACGCGGGCGGGGCGACGTACCAGCAGTCCATGCCCATCTTCGTGCAGCAGGACGAGAAGACGGCGCTGCAGCCGTCGCTCCCGATCGCCTTCGACTACCGCTACGACACCATCACCGGCTACTTCAACGACACCGGCGTGCGCACCGCCGCCGAGGAGGCGGTCAAGGACTGGTTCCGGTTCTTCGACATGCAGCCCTTCGACACCGTGGCAGCCGGCGCCGAGCCCAACCACCTGCCGGGCAACGACTGGCAGAACACCATCAACGTCACGAACAACACCGCCTACAACGGCATGTACGTCTTCTTCCGCGGCATCCAGACCCCGTACTCGACCGGCTACCCCGCCGCCAACGGCCGCTACAGCACCCGGGGCGGCCAGCAGCTCCCGGGCCCGCTGCACCGCTCCACGGCGATGATCCTCGAGTACGACGAGGCGAACAAGCAGCTGTTCACCTCACTGGCCGACGAGGACTGGTACCGGACGGAGATCCAGGGCTCGGTGCTCGACGTGCACGGCCTGGTCATGCACGAGTACGGCCACTCCGTCGCCTTCCACAGCGACTGGGCCGGGATGCGCTCCTACGTCCAGGGCGGCGGCAACGACCCCGACGTCGTGGAGTACCAGGGCCGCGCGGTGCCGCTGGACAGCAGCTACCACATCCCGGGCGACCAGCCCAACTGGGACCGTCTCAGCGGCCAGAGCGGCGGCTGGACCCACCTGTTCCCCACCCGCAGGTGGATGCTGACCAAGCTGGCCCTGCTGGTGGCCGAGAACGCGGGCTGGAAGCTCAACCGCAACCTCACCCCGTTCCTCAAGCCGTCCATCACCACCACCTCGCTGCCCCAGGCCACGCCGGGCACCGCCTACCAGCACACGCTGGCCGCCAGGGGCGGCGTGCCGTTCTACGACTGGCAGGTCACCGGCGGCGCGCTGCCCGCCGGGCTGAGCCTCGACCGCTTCACCGGCGCCATCACCGGCACCCCGACCGCGGCCGGCTCCGCCACCTTCACCGTCCAGCTCCGCGACTACGACCGGCTCAGCGCCCCGGTGACCAGGACCTTCACCCTCAATGTCGGCGGCGGCCCGGCCGCCAACCTGGCCACCGGCGCCACGCCGTCGGCCTCCTACACCTCGCCCTGGGAGAGCGCCGCGGCGCTCAACGACGGCATCGACCCGCCGTCGTCCAACGACACGGTCAACCGCCGCTGGGGCACGTGGCCGCAGACGGGCACGCAGTGGGCCGAGCTGACCTGGCCGTCTGCGCAGACGCTGCGCTCGGCCGAGGTGTACTTCTTCGACGACAACGGCGGCGTGCGGCTGCCGGCCTCGTGGAAGCTGCAGTACTGGAACGGCACCGCGTACGCGGACATCCCCGGCACCTACCCGACCGCGGTCAACGCCTACAACCGGGTGACGTTCGGCGCGGTCAGCACGACCCGGCTCAGGGCGGTCCTGCAGAGCGGCTCGGGGTCGGTCGGGCTGCTGGAGGTGAAGGCGTACTCATGAGCCTCCTGAGCCTCCTGGGCCCTCAGCCGAAGGCCGAGGCGGGCAGCGGGATGGCGGGGAACGGGTTGTCGGGCAGGAGCACGACCCGGCGCGGGTCGGCGGACTGCCCGGCGGCGTCCAGGTGGAGCAGGGCGGCGCCGATGCCGGCCGCGCCCACCATGTAGCCGGTGTCGGCCGTCACCTCGCCCGGACGCAGCCGCCGGTAGGCCTGGTACCAGCGGTAGCCCCGGCCGTTGTGGTCGGTGGCGCGGCCGATCAGGTCGGCGGCGAGCGTGCGGGCGTACTGGAGGTGGGACTCGTCGCCGGTCGCGGCCCAGAGGCCGACGAACAGCTCGATCACACCGGCCGTGCCGCAGCACTGACAGGCGACGTTCCAGTAACCCTCGGTACGGCGCCGCGGCACCCCGCTGCGCACGATGCCGTGGGCCAGCCGCTCCGCCCACTCCAGGTCGCCCGGGTCGCCGCCGACCCGGTGCAGCTCGTAGAACATCCGGGCCACACCCGCCGATCCGGAGCAGAACCCGAGGTAGTGCAGGCCGCGGGCGTGCGGCACGTGGTGCGGCACCACCGCGCACGCCCCGGTCACGACGCTGACCTCGCGGACGAAGGCGGCGCCGCTGCGTGCGGCGTGCAGGAAGCGCTCCTCGCCCGTCACGCCGTACAGGCGGGCGAGGAGGAACGCGGTGCCGGACGTGCCGGCCAGGAAGCCGGGCGTGACGGCGTCGACCGGCAGGTCCGCGCAGTCGCCGAAGCGGTGCCCCGGCACCGGCAGCCGGGCGATGCGCAGGCCCGCCTCGACCGCCGCCGCCTCGTACGCGGGCACGCCGAGGTGCGTGGCGGCCCGCAGCAGCCCGAGGATGATGCCGCCCTCGCCGCGCTGCGCCGGATCCCGCGACCACTGCACCCCGTCGCCCTGGGCGCGGCCCCGGCTCACGATCAGGTCGGCGATCGCCGCCGCCTCGCCCTCGAACTCCGCCTCGCCGAGCGTCCAGCCCGCCTCCATGAGAGCGATCATCACGCCGGTCAGCCCGTGGTAGAGGGACAGGTCGTCCTGCTCGCGCCAGGTGGCGGCGAGCCGGCGGGCGCCGGCCCGGGCGTCGTCGAGGTACGCGTCATGTCCCGTGGCGGCGGCCAGCTCCAGGAAGAACAGCACGATGCCGGCCGCCCCGGAGTAGAGGGACCAAGGTTCGGGGGTGACCGCCGACGCGCCGCGCGAGTCGGGATTGGCCAGCCACCGCCGTCCGCGCTCGTCGTCGATCGCGGCCGATCGGATCCACCTGCCGGCCAGGATGGCGGCGGTCAGCGGGGAGTCGGCACGGGCGCTGGACGCGCGCGTCTCTTCCAGGCTCATGGCCCTATTTTCCCATAACTTCAGTAGGAATACTCGGAAAAACCAGGATGCCGCGCATCGGCGAGCCGGTCCCGGCGGTCGATGACCGGCGCGTCGCCCTCACAACTGTCCCACAGCGCTCACCGCCTCGGCGAACCCGCGCACCCCCGGGTGCGGGGCGCCCGTAGTCACGATGCTCCTCCCCGCCCGGCCGCCGCTCAAGTCGCGTCACGAGGATTTCTCCCGCCGTCCGTCCTGGGTCACGCCGAGCGCCCGCAGGAGTTCGGCCCGGGTCTCGGCGGGGCTCGCGCCCGCGTCGAGCCGCTGCTCGGCCGCGATCCTGCCGTCGTCGAGCACGAGCACGCGGTCGGCCAGCGCGATCGCCTCGTCCACGTCGTGGGTCACCAGGAGCACGGCCGGGCGGTGTTGCTCGAACAGGCGGCGCAGCAGGCCGTGCATCCTGAGCCTGGTCAGGGCGTCAAGGGCGCCGAAGGGCTCGTCGGCCAGGAGCAGGCGGGGCTCGCGTACGAGGGAGCGCGCCAGCGCCACCCGCTGCTGCTCGCCCCCGGACAGCTCGTTCGGCCAGGCCCGCTCCCGCCCCGCGAGCCCCACCTCCGCCAGGCTCTCCCGGCCGCGCCGCTCCGCCCCGGGCAGGCCGAGGATCACGTTGGGCAGCACCCGCTGCCAGGGCAGCAGCCTGGCGTCCTGGAAGACCACCGACACCCCGCCGGGAACCTCGACCGTCCCGGCGCCCGCCACGTCGCCGTCCAGCCCGGCCAGCGCCCGCAGCAGGGTGCTCTTGCCCGAGCCGCTGCGCCCGAGCAGCGCCACGAACTCGCCGGGCGCCAGCTCCAGGTCCAGACCGTCGAGCACGGTACGGTCTCCGTAAACGCGGGTCAGGCCCTGGACGCGGGTCAGCTCGCCAACGTCCGTCGCCACGACAGCGCCCTCCTCTCCACGAGCCGGACGGCGGCGTCGGAGAACAGCCCGAGCAGGCCGTACAGCACGATGCCGACGAGGATCACGTCGGTCTGCCCGTACGTGCGCGCCAGGTCCATCATGTAGCCGATGCCGCTGGTGGAGTTGATGAGCTCGGCCACGACCAGGAACAGCCAGGCCGTCGTGACCGCGAACCTCAGCCCGAGCAGGAAGCCCGGCAGCGCCCCCGGCAGCACCACCTTCCCGATGAACGCGGCGCGCCCGAGATCGACCGTCTCGGCCAGCTCCACGTAGCGGCTGTCGATGCTGCGCAGGCCGTTGTGCGTGTGGATGTAGATCGGCACGAGCACGCCCACGGCGATGACGGTGACCTTCATGACCTCGCCGATGCCCAGCCAGAGGATCAGCAGCGGCATCAGGGCCAGCGACGGGACGGCCCGCTTGATCTGGACGGGTCCGTCGATGACCGCCTCGCCCCAGCGACTGAGGCCGGAGACGAGGGCGAGCGCCAGGCCGAGCGGCACGCCGATGGCCAGGCCGAGCGCGACCCTGCCCACCGAGGTCAGCAGGTTGTCCGGCAGGCGGCCGGTGCCGGTCAGCTCGGCGGCGGTGGTGACCACGGTCCAGGGGGCGGACAGGAAGCGGGGGTCGAGCAGGCCGGTGGCCGAGGCGGCCGTCCAGAGGGCGAGCAGCAGGAGCGGGCCGAGGAGGAAGCCGAGCTTGATCGGGCGGCCCGGTCTGAGGCGGCGGCGGGTGCGTACGCGGGCGGGGGTCGCGGGACGGGCGTCGAGCAGCGTCATCGGGCATCACCCTTCGCGGGCCGGTGGTGCAGCGGCGGCGTCACTGGGCGCCGTCCTTGATCGCCTCCGCGCCCACGGCCTGGTAGCGCAGGTCGTACAGGTCCTCGGCCTGCAGCGGCGGGTTCCCGGTCTCGGCGGCCAGGATGTCGATGGTCTCCTGGTGCCGGGCGATGGCCTGCGACCAGTCGGCCGGGATGTCGGGCTCGCCGGCCAGGTCGACGAGGTACTGCCCGTCGGCGGCGGTGAGGCCCTGGTCCTTGACGTAGTAGCCCTCGATCCACTCCTTGGGGTGCTCGTGGACCCAGCGTGCGGCGCGGGCCCAGGCCGCGGCGTACTCGCGGATGGCGGCGGCCTTGGCCGGGTCGCGGAGCGTGGCGGTGCGGACGTAGAGGTGACCGGGGTCGTCGCGCAGCCCGTGGCGGATGGTCGTGGCGCCGTCCCGGCCGAACTTGGCGGTGTAGCGCTTGATGTTGACGCCGCCGATCGGCGCCACGTCCACCTGCTTGGAGGCCAGCGCGTTGGGGTAGACGTCGCCGGTGCTCGGCAGCTCGACGAAGGTGACGTCGTCCTTGGTGAGCCCGGCCTTCTCGAGCACCTTGAGCACCAGCGCGCCCTGGGCCTGGCCCGGGCTGTAGGCGATCTTCTTGCCGCGCAGGTCGGCCAGGGTCCGCACGCTCACGCCCGGGGCGATGCCGAGCTCGTACGTGGGGTGCTCGATCGGGTCCTTGCGGAACTTGGACGCGACGATCTTCACGGGCAGGCCGGTCCAGGTGGCGTGGATGGCCGGGATCTCGGCGACCGCGCCGACGTCCAGCGCATCGGCCCGGAACGCCTCGCTGGTCTGCGGGCCGCCGCTGAGGTTGGCCCACTCGACGGTGAACGAGAACGTGTCGATCTCGCCGGAGAGCTGGAGCGCGACCTTGGTCTGGGGATCTCCGACGATCAGCTTGGTGCCCTTGGGCACGGCGGTGGGCAGCGGCGCGTCGGCCGCCAGACCACCCTCGGTCGCGCTCTCGCCGGGCCGGGCGGCGCAGGCGGTCACGGCCAGCAGGGCGAGCACGGCGAGTGCCGCTCTCTTCGGGGTCTTGGAGGGAGGAGGCATGTGGCTCGTCCTCTGGTCGTCGCGGGGACCCGGGCTCATGACCTCGAAGTTACGAGCCCCGCGCGACTAAGTCAACATTTCCTACCAGATATACATGATTTACTGCTGGATAGGCTGTGGCGATGCTCAACGTGGTGGAGTGGACCCGGCTGGAGCCGTGGAGGGTCGCCCGTGCCCGCACCGACCGCGACGAGCCGGTGATCGTCAAGTGGATGGGGCCCCACGCCGCCGCGACGCACAGCGAGGGGTGGCGGCTGCGTACGGAGGTGGCGGCGCTCAGGTTCCTGGCGGAGGATCTCGGGGTGTGCCTGGCCCCGCGCGTGCTGGCCGAGGATCTGCCGGGCGGGCGGATGGTCTTGGAGGACCTCGCTCCCCGTACGGCGCTGGACGGGCTGCTGCGCCGCGACGGGGCGGGGGCGCACGCGGAGCGGCTGGCCGCGTTCGCCCGGATCCGCGGTGAGCTGGGCGCGCTCACCGCCGGTCACGCGGAGACGTACTACCGGCGCCGGAGCCTGGTCGGGCCGGTCGACCCGGCCGCCGACCGGCTCGGCCGTGTCCACAGGCTGGAGCGGGTGCCGCACGCCGAGGAGCTGGGGGTTCCGATCAGCGGCGGGGTGGCGCGGGAGCTGGGGCTGGCGCGGGCGGAGCTGGCGGATCCGGGGCCGTTCCTCGTGCTCAGCAACGGCGATCCGGAGGCGAACAACGTGCTGGTGCACGGGAGCGGGCCGGCCGACGCGCGGCTGATCGACTTCGAGTTCGCCGGCTTCACCCACGCCCTGCACGACGCGGTCTGCCTGCACGTGCCGGGCCCGGCCTGGCTGTCGGTCCAGCCGCCGGGTGAGGTCTACCGGCGGGCGCTGGCGGCCGGGGTTCCGGCGGCGGAGGACGAGCGGCGCTACGGCCTGGGGCTGGCGGCGGCGTGCGTGTCGTGGGCGCTGGCCCGTCTGACGCGCCTGCCGGCGCTGGACGCCCGCCCGGCGGGAGACGACAGCCGGGCGCAGCTGGTCGCGACCCTGGAGGCCGCCGCCGGCACCGCCGACGACCACCGGTCCCTGCCCCGGCTGGCCGACCTGTGCCGCCGGCTGGCCGCGGCCCTGCGCCGGCGCTGGCCCGACGCGGACCTCGACTTCACCGCGCTGCCCCCGTACGCGCCGCGCCGCCGCTAGTCACTCGGCCGCCGGTGGGACGTTCCCCCAGTACTCGTGCAGCGCGCTGATCCGTTCCCCGCGCACCCGCACGATGGCCGTCGTCCCCGTGGAAGCTCGCCCATTCCGCGATCGCCCGCCGCCCCGCCGCGCCCTCGTGCCGGCCGCGCCACTGGCCTTCGGGGAACCAGAAGGAGAAGCGCGTGGTCAGGACGGCCAGGAACGGCTCCCACTCGCCGGTGCGCCACCCGTGGTCGAACCGTCCATGGCCCGGTCGGCCACCCGGCGCACGCCCCAGGAGACCGCGTCCGACGAGGCACGCGCCGGGACGGCCAGCAGGGCCGGGCCCGCCAGGCCGCCCGCGGCGGCGACGCCGAACAGGGCCCGCCGCGACCCCGGAGACGAAGGCTCGCTCATCAGGATGTCCTCTCTGTTGATCAGGTGGCGCCATTAGAGCAAGCCCGGCCGAAAAGCCGTGTAATGGTCTTGGGGGCGGTGGTGAGGCCCCGGATCAGCCGGCGTGGAGGCGATGGAAGTCGGCCAGGCTCTGGCGGTAGAAGGCCAGGTCGCTCTCCAGCTTCGCCCTGGTGAAGCGGCCCGGGTCGGCGTCGCGGGCCGACCTGCCCATCTCCGTCCAGAACGCCTCCGGGGGCAGCTCGGCGGCGCCCTCCGGGAGGAACTTCAGCGCCTCGGCCGTGGCGTCGGCGGCGAAGCCCCAGTCCGTGGCGACGGCGTCGAACCGCTCGGGGTCCGACGGGTCGGCCGCGTAGAACAGCCCTCCCTCCAGGGCCCTGCTCGCGTACGTGGCGCCGACCAGGACCCACTGGCCGGGGTCGAGCAGCTCCGACAGGCCAGTGCCGAACGTGGCGCCCTCGTGCTTGGCCGCGTCCTCGGCCTCGTACGGGACGAGCACCTCGACGCCGCCGGCGCGCACCAGCCAGCCGTCCCGCTCATCCGTCACCTCCGCCCGCTCCGAGCCGCCGGAGGCGGTCAGGTCGAGGTGGACGTACGCCTCCACGAGGGAGCGGGCCAGGCCGCGCTCAGGCATGCCGCGCCGCCAGGTCCCGGTAGGTGTCGCGGACGATCAGCAGCCGGTCGAGCTGGAACCTGCCCGGCTCGGCCGCCCGCACCTCCTGCCCCCGCTGCGACCAGAACCCGTCGTCGGGCACCTCGTCCGCGCCCGGCGGGATGAACTTGACGACCTCCTCGACGGCCGCGCTCGCCACCGCCAGCGTGCGGCGGGCCTCGGCCTCGTCGTCCACCGGCACGTTGCCCGCCGTGAGATCGGCCACCCACAGCCACTCCCCCGCGTCGAGGAGCTGCGACGGCTCACCGCCCCCGAACGTCGGGTAGCCCGCGGGCATCACCGGGCGCTCCGGCAACCCGAACAGGTATTCGCGCGGGCTGCCGCACTCCCCGCAGGTGCCGGCGTAGCGGTTGGCCAGCGCACCCTCGACGCTGACCAGGCCGCTGTCCCAGGTCGTGTCGACCGAGCCGCACGCGCACGGGTGCAGGTCGAGGTAGAGATGCGCCTCATCCCTCGTCCGTGCTACCGCGAAGGTCATAACCGTCCTCTCCTCGGGGCTTCCTATCATGCCCGCCCGTCCTGCCCGCTCGCCTTGCCCGCCCGTCCTGCCCGCTTGCCTTACCCGCCTGCCTTGCCCGCTCGCCCTGCCCGCTCGCCCTGCCCGCCCATCATGCCCGCACGGTGCGGGACCGCGCCCGTAGGCCGCACCCGCACGGACCGTCCTCGGGGCACCGGCACTCCTCCTCCGGCGGCAGCAGCCCGGTGCCGCCGCTGAGGGTGCGCATGCGGTCCCAGTACGCCTGCCGGGTCCCGGGGCGCGGGCCGTCGAGCAGCCTGGCCAGGTCGGCGGCAAGGGGTGCGGGGACCAGCCCGGCGGGGGCTGCGGTGGCCAGATCGTACAGGACGCCCAGCCGTCCCGGCCGCTGAGCGGCGGTGGCCGACCGAACCTGACGCACGGCCTCGTGCAGCTCGGCCAGCCTCCGATGTTCCTCGACCGCCACACCCCGCACCCGGGCGATGGCGGCCGCGGCCTCCGCGGCGGCCGCACGCTCATTCGCACCGATCGTGCACCGGGCATCCACCTGGTACGTCAGCACGCCCTGCTCGGAGGCGGGCCCGGTGGCGGTGTGGGTGGTGGCGGTGTGGGTGGGGCGGATGTCTACGGGGATGGGCGGGTGGCCGGGGACCTCGATGTCCAGCAGGCCCGGGCCGTAGGTGCGGACGCGCGCGCCCATGAGCGCCGCGCCCCGCTCGACGGCCTTGGCGGCGGCGATCTCCGGCAGCGCCGCCGGGCCGCGCAGCGCGGCGACGTGCTCGGGGGCGAGCTCGCCCGCCCGGGCCAGCGCCACCAGCCTGGCCGCCGCCCCGGGCTGCCCGTCCGCCAGCCCTGCCCGCTCGACCTCGGCCCGCAGCATCGAGGCGAGTGCGGGCGTGGCGCTGCCCCCGCCGTTCGGGACGGAGGCGGGCGGGCGCGATGGCGTCGTTTCACCGTTCAGCGCTGACGCCTGCGACCTCGGCGGCATCGTCTCGCCATTCGGAGCGGAGGCGAGCGGCTGAGGGGGCGCCGTCTCGCCGCTCAGCGCCGAGGCGAGCGACCCGGCCTGGGGTGGCTCGCCGTTCAGGGCGGAGGCGAGGGATCGGCGGTGGTTCGGGGCGGAGTGGGTCTGCGCGATGGCGGTGATCAGGCCGCGAACCCTGGCGAGCGTCGCCGCGTCCTGGGCCGCGAGCCTGGGCGCGCCATCCGTACCCGGCCTCGCGGCGTGCCCGGCCACCTCGGCGGCAACGGCGATCATCGCCTGAGGTCCGCCGTCGGGCGGCATCTCCAGCACGAGCCGGTCGCGAGCACGGGACCGTACGGTGACCTCGGCCGCTCCCGGTGGGGGCACGACCTCCAGCGTGAAGCCGCCGCTGCCCGTTGTCACCGTGAACTCGCCCGATCGGCCCCGGGGCGCGATCGAGGAGACCCCCGCGACGCCGGCCAGCCCGGCGATCCCGGAACGAGCCGGGTCCACCCCGCCCGGCCCGAAGGGCGCGGGTCCGTCGTCGGGTCCCGGAAGGACGGCAGCGGCCGGTGTGCGGGAGCCCCATGGGGGTGGGGGCGGGGTGTGGCCGCGGCGTTCGAGGTCGGCGGCGATGGCGGTGATGGCCTCGGCGAGCCGTTCCCGGGTCGCCGGGTCCGCCGCCGCGCGCCACTTCCGCGACAGGTGCGCGTGCTCGTCCATCCGTGGCGTCAGGCAGTGGTCGGTGCCCTCGACGGCGTGGTGCTCCGACAGCGACGCCCTGACCACCCCCTGCCGGGCCCCGGCCGCCGCCGCGGCGCGTTCCTGGGCGACGTGCGAGATCTCGTGCACGAGCACGGACGACACCACGTGCGGGTCCACGCGCGGCCCGATCCGCAGCACGTGCGGGTCCTGCGCGGTGCCCGACCGCAGCTCGGTACGGCCGGTGAGCCCCTCGCCCGGGTCCTCCACCAGGACGCGGACGTGCTGGTCGGCCGTGGCCGGGAGCTGGATGAGGAGCCGGTCGGCCCCGGACCAGCGCAGGTTCGCCACGGCGCCGCCGAAGTCGGCCGGGGACACGTCCTGGCCGCGTACCTCGGCGAGGGTCAGCGCGGGAGCGCCCTCCGGGCGGGCCGCGGCGTCGAAGGGGGTGCCGGGCAGGGCCGGGGAGGTCACCGACGGGGGTGTCAGCCCCTGGGCGACGCTGCCGCCGGCCGGCGCGTGCGACGGCGCGGAGGCGGCCGGCCAGGCCGGGGCATCGGGTGCGGCCGGGCGCGCGTCCTGGGCCTCCAGCTCGACCGCGACCTGCCGGACGAAGGTGCCCTGCTCCTGGGAGTTCAGGAAGACGTGCCGCAGGTCCAGATTCTGCCGGTCGGCGGCGTCGAGGAGGTCGGGGGGCAGGGTGGCGAACGCCTCGGCGAAGCCGCCGTCCGGGGATTCGCTGCGCACCGTACCGTCGGGGGCGGCCCGGTAGCGGCGCAGGCCGCCCGGCTCGTGCACGGCCACCAGCGCCACCGCCCCGCGCTCCCGGGCCGCGATCCGCGCGTCCCCGAGGACCTGGATCAGTCCCTTCCGGCCGCTCTCGGGAACGAACCGGAACGTCCCCAGCCCCGCGGGCTCGGTCCCGAGCCGGACACCCGACTCCATCCGGGAGCGCAGCTCCTCGATCTCGTCCCCGAAGAGGGTGACGTCCGCCTCGCCGGCGGCGGCGCCCGGCAGGTGGATCGGGTCGCCGACGGGCCGGACGTTGCCGTCGCGCGTGCGGGTCACGTACCGGAAGGTGAGGTCGTAGTCCACGCGGAGCCGGACGGTGTACGCCTTGCCCTTCTCGAACTTGCTGCGCTCGCGGCGCCCGCCGTGATGGTCGTTCACGCTCTCCGACGCCTGCTCGCCGGCCCGCGCGCCGATGTCGAGGCCCAGGTCGCCGATCTTCGTGCCGCCGCTCAGCCCGACGGGCAGGACGCGGCTGCGGGAGACGGAGACGTTCTGGGCGTCGGCCTTCCTGTCCACCTCGCCCTTCTCCGCGTCGAACGGCCCGGCCACGATCGTGAAGTCCGACAGGCGGGCGCCGATCGTGACGTCGGCGCCCTGGTTCCGGAACTTCTGCCTGGCCACCGACACGACGAGGTCCCCGTCGGGCCCGGTCATCCGCTCGAAGCCGGTGATCAGGGCGGACGGCGACAGCCGGGCGACCAGTTCGGCCCGGCGCTCGGTGACGGTGTCCGCGCCGAGCATCTTCGCCAGCCGGGCGGTGACGATCTCCAGCAGCGTGGGCCGGCCCGGGTCCTCCCGCAGGGTCTCGGGGAAGTGGCCGGGGTGGAGCTCGACCCGACGGGGGTCGGTCGCGGTGGTGACCGGCCCGGGGTCCTGACCGGCGGGCCTGCTCATGCCGGTCGGCAGGCGGCGTACGAGGGCGGCGTCGTACCTCCGCGGAGCCGGGCGGGGCCGGCGGAGGACGCGCTCGGCGGCGGCCCGGAGCGCGGCCACGGTGCGGGGCATGCGGGACGCGCCCGGCAGCGTACGCGTGCGGGCCGACCGGCGCTCGACCTCGATGACGAGCGTCATGTCCTGCCGCACCCGGTTGAGCCCGTTGAACAGGCCGATCCGCTGCAGCCTCGTTCCCTGCTCGTTGGTGGAGCTGGAGTAGGAGCGGCCCCGGTCCGTGGACAGGCCGCCGCCGCCTCCGTCACCGTCGTCCACGGCGGACCCGTCGACGCCGGCCGAGTAGGAGCCGTTGTACGCCTCCGTGTGCGACCGGTCGGTGTAGCGGTAGCGCTGGATGATGATGCCGGAGTCGGACGTGTGGCCGACCAGCGTCGCGCGGCGGGGGTCGGCGCCTTCGGCGGGCTCCAGGCGCACCCGTACGGTGACCACCTCGGCCTGGTCGGCCTGCGCGCCGGTGTGCACGTGGTAGCTCTTCTCGAAGCCGCCCGGCGACCACATGTCGGGGATGTGGATCTGCCCCCGGTCACCGGCGAAGTCGACGCTCAGCTCCTTTCGCAGCGTCGGCGTGCCCTCCTCGGCGCCCGGCACGGCGGCGTTCACGGCGTCCAGCACCGCGTTCAGCAGGTGGACCTGCTCGCCCTGGCCGTCGGTCAGGTCGAACGACTCCACCACGCTCAGGCCCATGGCGTTCTCGTACTGGGGGGCCAGCACGACGTCCTCGGCGCGCGCGATCTGGTCCAGCGCCGAGCCGAGTGCCTGGTCGAGCCGCTGCTCGGCCTCCCCCTGCCGGACTCTGGTGGCGGCCGGGCCGAGCCCCGCGACGTCCTTGAGCGCCTTGAGCAGGCTCTTGGCGTCGTGCCGCGCGCCGACCCCCACGTCCTCGCCGCGGGCCCGCGCCTCGGTCAGGGCCTTGACGTACGCCTGGACCAGCGGCACGGCGAGGGTCCTGTCCAGGGTCAGGCTGCCGTTGCGGAACCGCTCGACCGCTTCGGCGACCACGGCGAGCGGGAGCCGGAGCTCGCCGTCGGCGTACATGCACAGCGCGTCGTACTCGGGGATGGAGAACAGCGCGCCACCCGCCGCCGGGGCCGACCCGCGGGAGGTGAGCGGGATCCGGTCCCCCTCCGTCGGAATGGCGTTCGCGGTGCTCTCGGAGCCGGTGAGGGTGAGGTTCACGTCGGCGCGCAAAAGGTACTGCCGGCCGAACTCGATCGTCAGCTCCTCGGTGCCCCAGATGTCCAGGACGGAGGTCGAGGTCGAGGTGCCGCCGGACCGCGAGGGCAGCGAGAGCGTGCCGCCGTCGCTGGACGTGCCGCCGCCGTCCAGGTCGCTGCCGCCGACCGAGGCGCCGATCGAGAGGCCGGACGACCCGCCCCACGACACGCCGGCGCTGCCCAGCCCGAACATGATGCGCCCCATCACGTGGTCGATGACGCCCACGTACTGCGCGTCGCCCATCTCGCCCGCCACCGACAGCGACGAGCGCGTGGGCCCGAGGCCCTGCGGGCGGATGCCGACGTCGGTGCTGATCGGCGTCTCGAACAGCTCGGGGTGGGAGATCAGGTTCCGCACGCTGAGGAACGCCGCGAAGTGGTGGAACGCGGGGGCCTTGATGGAGTTGCGGCCTTCCTCGGTGAGATGGAAGGTCTTGCGCCCCTCGTTCTCCTCCGCGACCACCAGGCCCTCGTCGATGAGCTGCTGCAGCGCCGGGTAGACGGCGCCCGGGCTGGGCGTCCAGCCGCCCTCGCTGCGCTCGGCGATCTCCTGGATGACCTGGTAGCCGTTGCGCGGCTCCTCGGCGAGCAGGGCCAGGATCGCGGCGCGTACGTCGCCCCGCTTGGCCTTGAGGGGCGAGACGTCCCGCATCGCCCTCGGCACCACCTGCCGCGCGGCGGCCATCAAGCCGCGCACGTCCAGGTGCAGGAGCGTCGCCTGGCTGAGCAGCTTCGGGGTCGGCCTGCCCACCGAGGCCGCCGCCGGGTCCGTCGCCGACGGGTTGTCCGGGGGCAGGAGGTCGGCGGCGAGGGCCAGCCGGGCGCTGCCCGGGCGCGAGTCCAGCGACGTGGTCGTGCCGTCGTGCAGCAGGTCCACGGAGAGCTGGTGGTCGACGTCGAAGATCGCGACAGGGCCGGTGCTCTCCGAGAGCGTCACGATGTTGACGGTGCTGCCGGTGCTGGAACCCGCCGTACGGGTGCGGTTGCCGCCGCCGTTCACGCCCACCTCGTGCGACAGGCCGTCCTGGCCCTCGTCGGGGCCGTCGCTCTCGCTCAGGGATGGATTGCCCCCGTACGTCCTGGACCGGCTGATGGCGCGCGCCGAGGTGTCCGTGCCGATGTCGAGGTTGACCACCGACTCCGTGTCGGTCACCCCCACATACGTCCCCCGGTTGCTGAAGTCCTGCTGGAGCGACACGCGCACCGTGTAGTGCTCCGGGGCGCTGTTGCGGCCGTGCAGCACCAGGTCGACGAGAATGCCGTCCTGCGCGATCTGGTCGTAGGCGGTCCGCAGCCGGTGCTCGGACAGCTGCGTGACGATCTCCTGCTGGTTGAGGATCTGGCTGGCCCGCACGAGGGCGTTGCCGTCGTACTGGGGCACGCCGCCGACGACCTTGGGCACGACGCCGTTCTTGGCGAGCTGGTCCAGCACCGACCGGGTGAGCCCGTCCAGCCCCTTGATCTCCTGTACGAGGGCCGGTCCGGAGCCGCGCATCTGGCCCGGGCCGTCGCCGAGCCACTCGGGCAGCTCGCTCCTGCGCCCCTTGATCGGCACCGGCCGGGGATCGCCGCGCAGCACCTCGTTGCCGTCGGGGCCGGTCAGCGTCCTGCCGTCCTGGCGGATCAGCGCCGCGGCGTCGACCGGCAGGCCGAAGCGGTAGGCGGCCGACTCCTGCATGCGCACGAGCGCGGTGCTGCGCATCGGCGGCAGCTTGACGGGGCGGTCGCCGACCTTCTCCACGGTGAACGTGTGCCGCAGCTCCAGCCGGTAGCCCTGCGTGTTCCGGGTCTTGCGGTGCACGCTCGGGTGGATCGCCTGCCCGTTGGCCGTGGCCGAGTACGACTGCGACGCCGCCCTGCTGCCCTTGAGCCTGGGCCCCAGCTTCGGGAGGTATTCGGCCATGTCACCGAGGACATCCACCTCGGCCAGCCCAGGATGGTTGAACCCGGCGGAGAGGTTGCCCTCCAGCGAACCCCCGAACGACGACCCGCCCGGCGCCGCGGCGAAGTCGACGAGCACCTCCTCCTCCCACTCGGCGTCGCTCGGCGCGCCCACCAGCTGGGAGGCCACCAGCACGACGTCGGTCTTGACGTGAATCCGGGCGAGCGGCTCGCCGTCCACGGCGAGGACGCGGTCGAATCCGTTGACCGCCTCCCGCAACCGGCTGGGCAGCTCCTCGGTGACGAACTTGCGCAGGTGGCCGTTGGCGTTCGAGCCGATCTGGGCGAAGTCGCCGCCGAGCCGGCCCATGAGGGTGTCGAGGGCGTCCTCCAGGCCGGTCATGCCGGTGACGACGTGGTTGGGCATGACGGGGTTCCGCCTGGCGTCGTCGATCCAGGTCCGCTTGCGGGGCGCCTGGTCGGTGTAGGAGTGCGAGACCCACAACCGCTGGGCGGCCGTGTCGCCGGGGACGCCTGAGCTGACCGTGGTGGTGTTCCGCCACTCGCCGTCCCGCCCCGTACGGAGCGAGACCGTCCACGTGGCCGCCGCGTCGAACAGCAGCGACTCGCTCCGGTTGTCGGAGACCGAACCACCCTGCGCGAACGTGCCCGCCCCGCCCGACGTCGACCAGTTGCGCCCGGCGCTCACCCCGACGCCGACACCCAGCAGCTCGACCGCCGCCCGCGGCCACTCGCCCTCGGGCAGCAGCTGCGCCAGCACCGAGGTGTTGAAGCCGAGGGGCACGCTGCCGCTGCCCGACTCGGTGGCGCTGACCGTGCGGCCGGCCTGGAAGAAGATGCCCACCATCATCTCGGACGCCTTCACGGCCGGGTCGATCACCTCGACCAGGTCGGCGAGGGTCAGCTTGATCCGCAGCTCGGCCGCCGCCCCGCCCTGGCCGACGCGCAGCACCACGCCGTCGGCGGAGACGACCTTGTGGAAGTCGGCGCGTAAGGCCCGTTCCAGCTCGTCGGGGGTGAACCGCTTGGCGATGCCGTCGCGTTCCAGGAGTTCGTTGACGGTGCCGGTGAGCGCGCCGAGATGGGCCATCCTGCCGGTGGGCATCGCCGCGGACAGGGCGATCTCCTGCGGCAGCGCGGCGGCCAGCGCGTCCAGATACCGCCGATGCCGCCGCTCGGCCTCCGCCGCCAGGGAGGGGGCGATGTCGGCCATGCCCACCCCACCAGGCCAGACGGGCGCCGCGGCCTGGTTCGGCGGCGCCGGCCGGCTGGCCGCCGCGACCTGGTTGACGGCCGCGAGCAG
This sequence comes from Nonomuraea sp. NPDC049709, assembly GCF_040674815.1. Taxonomy (NCBI): domain Bacteria; kingdom Bacillati; phylum Actinomycetota; class Actinomycetes; order Streptosporangiales; family Streptosporangiaceae; genus Nonomuraea; species Nonomuraea sp. NPDC049709. The sequence continues at coordinate 41,713 of NZ_JBFANM010000027.1, read as the reverse complement.
GCGCTCGTACGCCTCCCGCGTCCGGGTGGCCTCCTCCAGGGCGGCGGCGTACGCCTGGGCGATCCTGGTGTGCCGCGCCTGCGTGGCCCGGTGGCCGCGGGTCTCCCGCCTGGCCTTGCGGGCACGCTCGTGCCGGCCGCTGTCGTGGTGGTTCAGCGTCCTGCGGCCCGCGCGGCCGGACGCCTTCGCCTGCTCCCCCGCGCTCTTCGCGCTCTCCTTCTTCGTGGTGACCTGCTGCTGGAGTGCCTGCTCCGCCGCCTGCAGGGCCGCGATGAGGGCGCGCAGGTCGTCGGCTGCCGGAAGCTCTCCCTGCGCCGGGGCCGGCACCGGCGGCGCGTGAGCCGGGCGCCCGTCCTGGGCCGGTGCCCAGGGCGGTGGTGGCGGGGTGTCGCCGTGCTCGCGCAGCTCGCGGTGCACGCCGTCGATGTCCACCGCGAGCCGGCGCTTCTCGGGCATCGTGCTCGCCCGGTGCCATTGCTCGGTGAGGTACGCCAGCTCGTTGCGCCTGGCGGGCACGCAGTCGTCCCGCGTGGGGCGGGCCGGCTTGAGCGCCCTGCGCAGGATGCCCTGCTGCGGCCTCCCCCTGTCCGCCGCCAGCCATTGCAGCGTGTCGGTGATCTCGTGCAGCCAGACCCTCGGGAGCTGGTCGGAGGCCATGCGGGGGGCGAGGTGCACGATGTGCGGGTCCTCGGCCGTGCCCGACCTCAGCTCGGTCTGGCCCATGAGGGCGGCGTCCAGGCCGCCGACGACGGGGCGGAAGTGCTGGGTGCCGCCCGTCTCCGTGCTGACCACCAGGGTCTCGCCGCCCGGCGACCAGGTCAGGCCGGTCACGTCCTCGTTGTCGTTGAGGAAGTGGTCCGGGGTCAGGTCGGCGGTGCCGTCACGCGCCTCGTCGACGGTCAGGTCGGGGCCCTGGCGGGCATCGGGCACGTACCTGGTGCCGGGGACGGGCCTGGAGGTGACCGTGCCGGGCCTGGAAGTGAGCGCCGGCTTCCGTGAGGGGCCGGGCGTGTCCGGGGCGGCGTCCGGGGCCGTGCTCGGTGCCGGGGCCGTGCTCGGCGCCGGAGCCGTGCTCGGCGCCGGGGCCGACAGCGTGTCGTCGGCTTGGGCGACCAGCAGCAGGGCGGCCGCCTCCACCTGCAGGTCCGTCTGGTTCCTGACCTCGGCGGCGCGCATGTCGAGCGCCGTGCGGACGCGGGCCATGGTGGCGGCCGGGATGATGCGGTGACCGTCGCCGTTCGGGACGATCAGGTCGCCGGTGGGACCGACCACCGCGCCGGGGAAGTTCGCGCTGAGCGCGTCCAGCAGCGCCGCTCTGGCCCTGACCCCCGCCGGCATGGCCGTCAGCGCGGAAGCGGGCGAGGTGGCCTCGGCCCGCGTCTCCGTCTGTGCTTGGGGTGCGGGGCCGGTCTGCTGGTCGGCCGCCGAAGCCTGCGGTTCTGCGGGCGCCGAAGCCTGCGGGTCCGGGGGTGCCGAAGCCTGCGGGTCCGCGGGCGCCGAAGCCTGCGGGTCCGCGGATGCGGGGGGCGCGGGCTGGTCGGCCGCCGGCGAAGCGGCGTTCCCCTCCTCGGTCGCGGCGCCCTCCGGCTGGGCGGGACCGGCCGCGACCTCCGAGTCGCTGCCGTCCGCCGGCGCGCTCGCGTGGGGAGCGGTCTCGCCGTCGCCGGGCGTCGTCGCCCCGGCGCCGTGCGCCTCCGAGCCGGCGTCGGGCGCCGTCGGGGGTTCCTCGGCCACCGCGCCATCCGTCGCCGGGCTGCTGGTCGCCGCATTCGGCTTCCCGTCCGCAGTCGCCGTGGCCGGGTCGGGGGCAGGGGTGGTGGGGTCGTCGGGCTGGGCGGGGTCCTCGGCAGCGCGGTCCGGGGAGCTGGAGGAGCGCCTCTGGGAGGACGGGTCGAGGTCGGGGGACGCAGGGTTGGTTCTGTCCGGCTGGCTCCCGGGGCTCGGGGCCGCCATACCGGCCGGGCGCTGGGCGGGAACGGTGGCCGGTTCCGGGACGCGGACGGCGCCGGGGGCGCTGGGCCCGCCGTCCGGGGTGGGGGCCGTGGCCGGGGAGGACGGGCCGGACGGCCCCGCGGGGCCGGTTCCCGCGCGGGAGGCGTCGGTGCGGGCGGCGGCGTCGTACGCGGCGGCGAGCGTGCTCGTCGGGTTGGCCAGGGCCGCGACGACGTCCGGGTTGAACGGGCTGATGCTCCCCGTACGCCCTACGCCGCCCAGGAAGCCGCCCGTCATCGAGTCCATCGTGAACGGGTTCTGCCACTGCCCGTACACCGCGCCGTTGGCGATGAAGCTGCCGACCGGCGAGGCGATCGTGTTGGTCAGGCCGGTCGTCAGCGCCCGCCCGGTGAAGCCGGGCACCTCGCGGGTGACGCGGGAGACGGGCCCGGCCAGCCGGGTGCCGACGATCGCGCCGGTCCCGGCGCCGATGATGGCGGCCTGGGACTTCTGCCAGTCCCACTCCGCCCGGGTGCCCAGCTTCATCTGCTGGTACTGGGCCGCCGCGTCGATGAAGAACTCCTCGCCGATCTCCTCGATCAGCTCCCTGCCGATCGGGGAGGCCAGCAGCCGGGTGAGGGCGCCGCGCCCGGTGGCCCCGCTGAGCACGGCGACCCTGGCCAGCCTGGTCGCGCCGACCTCCCGGCCGGCCAGCGTCGCGAGCCTGACCAGGATGCGGCTCAACGCCGCGCGGGCCCCGGCCGCGTACGGGCCGATGAGCGCGGTGGAGGCGCCCGCGCTGAAGAAGGAGACGACGATGGCGATGGCGATGGCGACGACCGTCACCCAGAACGCCACGTTGACGGACAGCTTGGAGTACTGCGTCTCGACGGCGAAGTTGTCGGCCTGCTGCGCGTACGCCAGCGCGTTGCCGCTCACCCCGGCCATGCCGCCCGCGTTGCCGTACAGCTCGCGGGCCCTGGCGACGAAGGCCGCGGTGGCGGGCGCGGACCAGCCGGTCACGATGGTGCGCGCGGCCGTGCCCGCGGGCTCGGCGGAGCCGCTGCTCCCCTCGGCCAGCGCGGCGTATGCCCGGGCCAGCGCCGACAGCCCGCTCTCGCTGGCCAGGGGCCATTTCTGGCCGGCGGACAGCATCGGGATCAGCCAGTAGACCACCCAGTCGGGCAGCGCCTCGGTCTCCCAGACCGGCCGGATGTCGCTGTCGATGCTGGCGAAGTCCTGGCGGGTGGGCAGCCCGCCGGAGCCCTGGACGTCGGTTCCCCCCGAGTGAGACATGTGCTCCGGCCTCAGACCTCGCGCGTCATGGCGGTGAGGTCGTGCCGGATGTCGGCGTCCGTCTGGAGCGTGTTGTCGATGGCCTGGCGCAGCCGGTCACCGGCGTCCGTGATGCCCCGGGCGAGCCGGGTGCATTGGGTGAGCATCTCCATGGGGCCGTTGTCGCGGAAGTGCGCCTGGCAGAAGGCGTCGCCCTCCGCTCCCGGGCCCCACGGAGCGGTCGCCAGGCACGCCTCGACCTCGGCGGTGAGCTGCGGCAGCGCCTTCTCAAGCTCCTCGGCCATCGTGGACCACTGGGAGATCCCCCTGTCGACCACGGGCCGGGCGATGTACGTGCCGTCCCACCCGTTCATCTGCCGCCTCCCATCTGGTCCGCCAGCCGGGCCAGGACCGTCTCGACATCACCGTCGAGGTGCGCCTTGAACTGGTCGGGAGGGATCACCGGCTCGAAGATCTTCATGACGCGCTCCTGCGCCGTGGCGGCCGCGCGCCGCGCGGTCTCCGCGATCGTGTCGGCCAGCCCGCGGGCGTCGGGGCGCCGGTAGATGCGCGGGTCGAGGTCGATCCGGACGAGCTCGCCGCGCGCGCCCACGGTCACCGAGACCAGGCCGTCGCGCGAGGTCTCGGTCGCCTGGACAGCCTTCGCCCTGGCGTGCAGTTCGAGGCCCTCGTCCTGCAGCCGGGTGAACATGTCGCGCAGCTCGTCGGCGTACGCCCGCATCCCCGCTACGTCGGGCCGCTCCGATGATTCCATAACCCCCTCGTGACGTTCGCACCTGTTACGACGCATCTGCCTAAAGAGTTAGTTTCTGTCACATGAACACCACGAAACAAGGTCTTAGCCTAAAAGTGTTTTTCGTGGGAGGTGAGAAGCACGGTTTCCTCGCGTAGTGCCCCGGCCTCCGACCGGGGCACCCAGCGGCGGTAGACGCCCCGTTCGACCCGCTCCAGCCCCAGCTCGCGAGCGGTGACCGCGGACCCCCCGAGGTATTCCAGCAGCAGCTGCCCGTCCCGCTCGTCGTGCACCTGGAACGGCTCCCCGCGCCAGCGGCACACGACGGTCACGAAGTGCAGCGACTCGCACTCCGGCGCGGGGACGGTACGCACGTGGCAGCCGGGCTCGACCTCCTCGAAGCCCTCCACCGGCTCGGCACTGCGCAGGCGTACCCACAGCTCCAGGGCGTGCGGCTCGGGGCTGGCCGGGTAGTCGGCGCCGCGCCAGCGGGCCCGGTAGCCGTGCCAGGCCGTCATGACCGCGTCCCGATCAGCAGCCAGCGCCGCAGGTCGCCGTGGTAGATGGCCTTGCGGTGCTCGGTCCCCTCGACGGTGAGCTCCCAGATCTCGGAGCCGTGGGGCAGGCCCACGCCGTACACCTTGTACTCGCGGATGACGTTGTCGACGCTGGGCACCAGACCCATGCCCACGAACGGCGGCTCCTCCACCACCCAGCCCGCCACCGCCGCCCGGCCCTCCTCGTCCGTCCCGCCGTACGGGGTGCGGTAGAGGCCGAGGCCCACGGGACGCCAGCGCAGGATGTTCAGCGAGCCACTGCCGGTCAGCAGGTCCGGCCGGCCCAGCGCGGCGGCGAGGACGGCCGGGGTGGCGATGTGCGAGACGTCCAGCGCGTGGTGGCAGTAGCCCGACACCCTCGGCTCGGCCGCGGCCAGCAACCCCGGGATGTCGCCGGGCGCCAGCAGCTTCTGCACCACCGGCACGCCCGACCCGGGTTCGAGCAGCAGGTCCTGGGCCATCGTGGGCACCGCCAGCCGGGCCAGCGTCCCCGGCTCCAGCATGAACGCCACCGGTAGCCCGGGATTGACCGCCAGCCCCCACCGAGGGTCCGGCCACCCGGCGGCCAGCTCGGCCATCGACCCGACCCGGCAGTGCGTGGCGGCGCCGCCGGTGGACAGCCGCATCGCCTCGACCGAGGTGTAGGCCAGCACCCAGGTACGCCCGGCGTCGGCGGCGGTCGCCCAGGCGGGCGCCTCGCGCCCCTCGGCCGCGGCGGCGGTGATCGGCAGCGCCAGGTCGGCCTCGCGCAGCAGGCTCAGGCACAGCGCCCGCTGCCCGTCCCGGTACGCGGCCCACAGCCGCTCCTCGAAGGGACCGGCCGGTGGGTGATCATCGGCAGTCATCCGCCCATTCTGTCCCCCTTCCTGCCGGTACGGTCCAGCGAGGGGTTGCACCCCACCCCCTTCCGGCCAACGATGGAGGTTGATGACCGGAGAAGGCGATTCCTCAGAGCGCTTCACCGTCTCGATCGGCCTGCACGAGAGCGTCATCGTGGCCCACGCGACTGGCGAGCTCGACCACCAGTGCGCGAACCTGCTGCACCGGCAGGTGAAGGAGGCCTGGCAGGTGGCCCCCTACGCCGGACTCGTCCTGGACCTGAGCGGCCTGACCTTCTGCGACTCCATGGGGGTGGGCGTGCTGGTGCTGCTGCTGAACCAGAGCCGCGAGCAGGGGTCCCCGCTGGTCCTGTCGAGCGTGCCGGGGCGGCTGGACCGGATCCTGTCCGTCACCGGCCTGCGCGAGTTCTTCCTGATCGAGCCCTCGGTCGAGGCGGCCATCCAGGCGGCCGCCGCGGCCGCGACGGACGCGGCGGGAGAGGGCGACGCCCCGCGAGCCTGAGTGCTACCGGATCTTTCGACCGGAGCGTGCGCCGGTCACAATGGTCGTTCGATCCCTCGTCATCGGGAGGTGTGATGACCGCTGCCCCGCCTCCTGGCATGGACGCCCTCCTGGGCGAAGGCGGATCGATGGGGGCGCTCATGCGCCACCGGTGCTGGCAGGGCACGCCACTGGGGCCGATGGCCGGCTGGCCGCAGAGCCTGCGGAGCTCGGTCGGCATCTGCCTGAGCTCGCGGTTTCCCATGATCATTTTCTGGGGGCCGGAGCTGGCCCAGCTCTACAACGACGCCTACGTCCCGATCCTCGGCAGCAAGCACCCTGCCGCGCTCGGACAGCCGGCGGAGGAGTGCTGGCGCGAGATCTGGGACGTGATCGGGCCGATGTTGCGCCAGGTGCTCGACCGGGGGCAGGCCACGTACTCCGACGACCTGCTGCTCATCACCCAGCGGTTCGGCTTCCGCGAGGAGTGCTACTTCACCTTCTCCTACAGCCCCGTACGGGACGAGTCGGGCGGCGTCGGCGGCGTCTTCTGCGCGGTCACCGAGACGACGGAGCGGGTGGTCGGCGAGCGGCGGCTGGCCATCCTGCGCGAGCTCGGCCAGCAGACGCTCGCGGCCACCTCCGCCGCCGAGGCGTGTGCGGACGCCGCCGCCGTCTTCGCGCGCAGCCTCGCCGAGGTGCCCTTCGCGCTGCTGTACCTGCTGGACGCCGACGGCCGTACGGCCACCCTGGCCGGGGCCGCGGGCCTGCCGCCGGGCCACCCGCTGAGCCCGATCACGGTGGATCTCGACGGACCCGCCTGCTGGCCGCTGGCGGCGGCGCTCGGCGGCCCGCAGGAGGTGCCGTGCCCGGCCGGTTTCGAGCCGACCCGGCTGACCAGGGCGGGGTTCGACCCGCCCCACACGGCGATGATCTCACCGCTGCTGCAGGCGGGGGCCGAGCGCCCGGCGGGCTTCCTGGTGGCGGGGGTCAGCAGCGCGCGGCCGCTGGACGACGACTGCCGCACGTTCCTCGGGCTGGCCGCCAGCCACATCTCGGCGGCCCTGGCCAACGCCACCGCGTTCGAGGCCGAGCGGCGCCGCGCCGAGCAACTGGCCGAGCTCGACCGGGCCAAGACGATGTTCTTCTCCAACGTGAGCCACGAGTTCCGCACGCCGCTCACGCTGATGCTCGGCCCCGCCGAGGACCTGCTCGCGGCACCGCTGCCGGACGCCGACCGCGAGCGGGTGCGGACCATTCACAACAACGCCCTGCGGTTGCTCAAGCTGGTCAACACCTTGCTGGCGTTCTCCCGCAGCGAGGCCGGGGCCATGCCGGCCGACCTGCGGCCCGCCGACCTGGCCGGGCTCACCGGCGAGCTGGTCAGCCTCTTCCAGGTGGCGGTCGAGCGCGGCGGGCTGGCGCTGGTCGTCGAGTGCGCGGCACTGTCGCGGCCGGTGCTCCTCGACCGCGACATGTGGGAGAAGGTCATCCTCAACCTGCTGTCCAACGCGTTCAAGTTCACCCTGGAGGGCGAGATCAGGGTGCGGGTGGAGGAGGCGGGCGACCGGGCGCGGGTCACGGTCACCGACACCGGGGTCGGGATCGCGGCCGAGGAGCTGCCGCGGCTGTTCGACCGCTTTCACCGCGTCTCCGGCACGCGGGCCCGGAGTGGGGAGGGCAGCGGCATCGGGCTGGCGCTGACCCGCGAGCTCATCCACCGCCACGGCGGGACCATCGAGGTGGAGAGCACGCAGGGGAAGGGCACCACCTTCACGGTGCTGCTCCCGTTCGCGCCCGACCCGGTGCGGGAGGCGGCGGCGGCCGGTCTCGATCACGGGGTCCAGGCGGCGGCCTACGTGCAGGAGGCGCTCGGCTGGACGCCGTACCCGCCCTCGCCCGGCGACCCCGCCCCCGAGGTGCTGATCGTCGACGACAACGCCGACATGCGCGCCCACCTCGTCCGGCTGCTGTCGCCGCACTGGCGGGTCTCGGCCGTCGCCGACGGGCGGGCCGCGCTGCGGGCCGTCGAGCTCGCGCCGCCCGAGCTGGTGCTCACCGACGTGATGATGCCGGGGCTCGACGGGTTCGAGCTGCTGCGCGCCCTGCGCGCGGACGAGCGTACGCACACCGTCCCCGTCATCATGGTCTCGGCGCGGGCCGGGCAGGAGGCCACGATCGAGGGGCTGTCGGCAAGGGCGGACGACTACCTGATCAAGCCGTTCACCACCGTCGAGCTCGTCGCCCGGGTCGGCGCGCACCTGCGGCTGTCCCGGCAGCGCAACCAGGTGGCGCGGCGCCTCCGGGAGCTCACCGAGATCACCGAACGGCTGCACGCCAGCCTCGATCCCGCCGAGATCGCCGGCACGGTGTGCGAGTGGCTCGTGCCCGAATACGCGGCCGGCTGCGCGATCTGGCTCCTCGACGAGGGCGGCGAGAGCGGCGCCGGGCCCTCCTCCGGCCGCGGCGTTCCGGTACCCCTGGCCCGGCGCGGCAGCGTGTCCGGCTCCGCCCTGGACGGGCCACCGGCCGGCCTCGGCGAGCGCCGCTCTCCCGACCGGATCGCCGTGCCCCTGCGCGGCCCCGGCGACACGGCCGGCGTGATCGTCCTCGACTCGCCCACGCCCGTGGCCGACGACGCTTTCGAGCAGGGCTTCCTCACCGCGCTGGCCGACCGCGCCGCGCTGGCCCTGGAGAACGCCGCCGCCTACCGCAACGAGCGCCGGATCGCCCTGCACCTGCAGCGGTCGCTGCTCCCCCAGAAGCTGCCCGACGTCGACGGCGTCGAGCTGGCCGCCCGCTACGTGGCCGGCGCGGCCGGGCAGCTCGTCGGCGGGGACTGGTACGACGCGATCGCCCTGCCTGAGGGCCGGCTCGCCCTCGTGATCGGCGACGTCATGGGCAAGGGGGTGGAGGCCGCCGCCCTGATGGGCCGGTTACGTACCGCCATCCACGCCTACACCCTCGAGGGCCTGCTGCCCGCGCCGCTGCTGGAGCGGCTCAACGTCTTCCTGGACCGCGACGGGACCCGCCAGTTCACCACGCTCTGCTACGCCCTGCTCGACCCCGCCAGGCGGCACCTGGAGATCGCCAACGCCGGGCACCTGCCCCCGCTGGTGGTGCCCGCCTCCGGCCGCGCCCGCCTGCTGGAGGTCTTCCACGGGCTCGCGCTCGGCGTCGATCCCCGCTACACCTACCGCAGCCAGTCCTTCAGCGTCCCGCCGGGCGGCACGCTGCTCTTCTACACCGACGGGCTCGTCGAGAACCAGGAGCAGCTGCTCGGGGAGCGGCTGCTGGAGCTGCGCCTGGCCGTCACCGGCAAGGACAACGGCGCGGAGAGCGTGTGCGCCCGCGTCATGCGCGCCATGGCGCCGGCCGGGAGTGACGACGACATCGCCGTGCTCGCGGTACATGTGCCCGCCCGGCGGCCGCGGTAGCCCCCTCCCACCTCCCGCCCGAGCCGGGCCGCCCGTACTTCGTCGAGAAGGGCCGGATCATCCCCGCGCACCTGCAGCCGGACACCTACGAGGTCTTCTACGTCGCCCAGGGCGCGGTGCGGGTGTTCGTGGCGGATCCGGACGGAGAGCAGCTCTCGCCACGGTCCCGCAGCGCTACGACGTGCGGTTCCTGCCCGGCCACCGGTGGCACGCCGACGCGTGACTCACAAGCCGGGGCCGTAGCGGCGGGCGTGCGGGCGGTACTCGCCGTAGTGGTCCGCCCGGCGCAGCGCGTCCAGGAAGGAGCCGGGGCCGTCGAAGTCGGGCATCTCCAGGTAGGCGGCCCCGATCCCGGCCGGGTCGTGCGCGTCCGAGCCGACCGTGCCGGGCAGGCCGTGTGCCCGTGCCGTGCGCAGCGCCGCCCGGTTGTGCTCCGGATCGGCGGTCTTGGCGTTGAACACCTCGACCGCGTCGATCAGCCCGGCTGCGCACATCGCGTCGAGCGCGGCTCCGACGCCGGAGCGGAGCGGGTCGTACGGGTGTGGCGCGCACACGAGGCCGCCCTGCGCGCGGATCCGGCGGACGACCTCGCGGGCGGGCAGCACGTACGGGACCCGTTCGGTGAGGAACAGGCCGATCAGCTCGCCCGAGCCGGTACGGATCTCCTCGCCGGGCACCACCCGGGCGCCGACCGCGCGTGACAGCCGCTCCGCCGTACCGGCCAGGTGGTGGTGGTCGGTGAGGCAGACGACGTCGATCCGGTGCGCCGCGACCCGCTCGGCCAGCTGGTCGAGGGTGGTGACGGCATCACCCGAGGCGACGGTGTGCACGTGGCAGTCCACCCGTACCCACCCGGCCGGCACGGCCCGGCGTGGATCCGGGGCGGCCGTCATCGGGTGCGCTCCTCGACCGGGTGCCCGTCCAGGGCCGGTGCCGGGCGGCGGGCGGCCCCGCGGCGGCCGCCGAACGAGGCGAGCACCGAGAGCACGGAGACGGCCGTCAGCACCCCCAGCGTGAGCCGGTAGCCGGCGATCAGCTCGCCGACGTTCCCGGGGGCGACGCGCGACAAGGTCCCGGCGAACACCTCGGGCCGCAGCGCCGCCGGCAGCGGCCCCGTGATCAGCGACAGGGCCAGCGCGTTGCTCACCACGACGCCGGTGTTCTGCACCATGAGCCGCATGGCGTTGACGATGCCCACCCGGTGCGCGGGCAGGTCGTCCAGCAGGGACGTGGCGGTGGCGGGCATGAACATCCCGGCGCCCGCGCCGACCAGCACCATGCCCACGCAGACCGGCGCGTAGGTGACGTCGGCCGAGATCGTCACCAGCAGCACGACCAGCCCAGCGGTGCCGGCGACGTTGCCGAGCAGGGCCACGACGCGGGCGCCGAGCCAGGAGTGCAGCGCCCCCGCCGACATCGAGGCGACCATCATGGCGACCGACAGCGGCAGCACCTTCAGCCCGGCCGACACCGGATCCTCGCCGCGCACCGCCTGGTAGTAGAGCGCGACCAGCAGCACCACCGCCATCCTGCCGACCGTGCTGAGGAACGAGGCCAGCAGGTCCAGCCCGAACACCCGGTCGGCGAACAGCCGCACGTCCACCACCGGATGCCGGCTGCGCCGCTCGACGACGACGAACACCGGGACGAGGGCGGCGAACACCGCCACCCCGCCCAGCACCACCGGGTCCGTCCAGCCGAGGTCGGCGGCCTGCGACAGCCCGAACAGCAGCCCGCCCAGCGACACCAGCACCAGGAGGTTGCCGGGCAGGTCGATGCCCCGCTCCCCCGCCGACGCGGCGGTGCGGCGCAGCGTGATCGCGCCCCAGACCAGGCAGACCACGCCGAGCGGCACGTTGTACCAGAAGACCCACTGCCAGCCGAAGCGGTGGGTGAGGAAGCCGCCCAGGGTGGGGCCGAAGAGCTGGGCGACCGAGAAGGAGGCCATGTAGATGCCCAGGCCGCGGCCGAGGTGCCGGCGCGGGAAGGCGTCGGTGAGCAGCGCGGCACTGTTGGTCAGCAGCATCGCACCGCCGGCCGCCTGGACCACGCGCAGGCCGACGACGTACCAGTCGCCCGGGGCGAAGCCCAGCAGCAGGCTGGCGCCGGTGTAGGTGGCCAGGCCCCACAGGTACATGGCGCGCCGGCCGTACATGTCGGCCAGCCGGCCGAACACCACCATCAGCACGGTGTTGGCCAGCATGAACGACAGCAGCATCCAGCTCGCGGCGGCGACTCCGGAGCGGAAGTGCCGGACGACCTCGGGCAGCGCCACGTTGAGCGAACTGCTGCCGAGGGCGATGAGGATGCTGGCCAGGCTGACGACCGACAGCACCCGCCACGCGTAGCGCAGCCCGGGGTCGCCCATCTCAGAAGGTGACCAGGGACCGGATCACGTCGCCCGATCCCATCGCGGTGAACGCGTCGCCGACGTCGTCGAGGGTGATCCGCCTGGTGATGAGGCCGTCCAGGTCCAGCCGGCCGGCCCGCCACAGGCGCAGCAGGCGGGTGAAGTCGGTGCGTACGTCGCCGGAGCCGTACAGGCAGCCGAGCAGCCGCCGCTCGGTGGCGAACAGCTCGGCGGCGCTGAAGGAGACCAGGTCGTCGGCGCTGCCGGCGCCCACCACGACGGTGGTGCCGCCGCGGCGGGTGGCCTGCCAGGCCTGCCGGATGGTCGCCGAGCGGCCCACGACCTCGAAGGCGTGGTCGAACCCGCGCCCCTCGGTCAGCTCCTTGACGGCGTCGGCCAGCCCGTCCGGGGTGGTCGTGTGGGTGGCGCCGAAGCGCCGGGCCGTCTCCAGCTTGCCGGGGAAGGGGTCCACGGCCAGCACGGGGGCGGCCGCGGCCAGCCTGGCGCCCTGGATCACGTTGATCCCGACGCCGCCGCAGCCGATCACCAGGGCCGACTCGCCCGGGCGGACGCGGGCGGTGTTGACCACGGCCCCGACGCCGGTCAGCACCGCGCAGCCGACCACCGCGGCCACGTCGAACGGCACGTCGTCCGGGATCGGGATCGCCGCCCGCGCGTCGACCACCGTCTCCTCGGCGAAGCAGCCCACGCCGAGCGCGGCGTGGGCGGGCTCGGCGCCGAGGCCCAGCGTGGGCGCGCCGGACGTGGCCCGGGCGCTGACGCACAGGTTGGGCCGGCCGCCCAGGCAGAAGTAGCAGTCGCCGCAGGGCGGGATCCAGGACAGGATGACGTGCGTGCCCACCGGCGGGCCGGTCACGCCGGGGCCCAGCTCGACCACCTCGCCCGCGCCCTCGTGCCCCGGCACCAGGGGCAGGCGGGCGGGCAGCCTGCCCTCGCACATGGACAGGTCGGAGTGGCAGACGCCGGCCGCGCGCAGGCGCACGCGTACCTCTCCGGGGCCCGGCCGCCGCAGCGCCAGCTCCTCGCTGACCTCGACGGGCTTCCCGATCTCGCGCAGGATGACGCCTCGCATGTGTTTCTTCCCCGGGTCAGAGCTGCACGGACGTGGTGGTGAGGAACTCCTCCAGGCCGAATCGGCCGTACTCGCGGCCGTACCCGGACTGTTTGTAGCCGCCGAAGGGGGCCAGGCCGTTGTGCGCGCCGTCGTTGATCCTGATCTGCCCGGCGCGCAGGCGCCGGGCGACGCGGAGGGCGCGTTCGGGGTCGGCGGCGCGGACGCCGGCGGCCAGCCCGTACGGGGTGCCGTTGGCGATCCGGACCGCCTCGTCCTCCCCGTCGTAGGGCAGGATGACCAGGACGGGGCCGAAGATCTCCTCCTGCGCGATCCGCGACTCCGGCGTGAGGCCGGTCAGCACGGTGGGCCGCACGTAGAAGCCGCGCTCCAGGCCCTCGGGCGCGTCCGGGCCGCCGGTGAGGACGGTGGCGCCGTCCTCGGCCGCCGCGCGCAGGTGCTCGCGCACCCGCTCCCGCTGCACGGCCGAGACCAGCGGGCCGAGCCGGGTATCCGCCGCGCGCGGATCGCCCGGGGTGTACGTGCCCGCCTCCTCCGCCGCGATCCGCTCGGCCTCCGGCAGCCGCTCGCGCGGGACCAGCATCCTGGTCAGCGCCGAACACGTCTGGCCGGAGTTCAGGAAGCAGGCGCCCACCCCCCTGCGTACGGCGTCCTCGAAGGCGGCGTCGGCCAGGTCGTCGAGCAGCACGTTCGCCGACTTGCCGCCCAGCTCCAGCGCGGTGCGCTTGACCCCGGCGGCGGCCAGCTCGGCCACCCGCCGCCCGGCCCGGGTGGATCCGGTGAAGGAGACCATGTCCACCAGCGGGTGCCCGGCCAGCGCCTCCCCCGCCTCCGGCCCGGTGCCCGAGACCAGGTTGAACACGCCCGGCGGGAACCCGGCCTCGTGCATCACGTCGGCCAGCACGAACGCGTTCAGCGGCGTCACCTCGCTCGGCTTGAGCACCACCGTGCACCCCGCGGTGAGCGCGGGGGCGACCTTGGCGGCGATCTGGTGCAGCGGGTAGTTCCACGGCGTGATCGCGCCGACCACCCCGATCGGGTCCCGGTGGATCACCGAGCCGCCGAGGCGTTCCTCGAACCCGATCCCCGCCGCGACCTCCGGCATCGAGGCGAACGTCCGGATCGGCGCCCCCACCTGGATGAGCTCGGTGAGGGGCAGCGGCATGCCGAGCTCGTCGACGATCATGCCGGTCAGCTCCTCGGCACGTTCCCGCAGCCCGTCCGCCACGGTCGCGCACATCGCGGCGCGCTCGGCGGCGTGCCGGGCCGACCAGGCGGGCAGCGCGGCGGCGGCCGCCTCCACGGCCCGGGCCACGTCCTTGGCGCCGCTACGGGGCACCTCGTCGAAGGCCTCCTCGGTGGCGGGATTCACCACCGGTATCGCCGTACCGCCGCCGGCCGGCGCCCACTCACCATCGACATAGATCCGATGCGGCATGGCCCACCTCAAGTAGGGGAGTTGAATTCTAGATTTGGATTCTAGAAGCCTCTCCCCCGGCCGTCCAGGGCGGGCCATGCCCCTCGGGGTCAGGCGATGCGGAGGGGCAGCGTGCGGGGACCGCGTACCTGGCTGGCCGCCCACGTCACCGCCGCCGGGTCGGCCAGGCCGAACACCGGGACCCGCTCCAGCCACACCTCCAGCGCCACCCGCAGCTCCATCCGCGCCAGGTGGGAGCCCACGCAGCGATGGATGCCCATCCCGAATGCCACGTGCCGGTTCACCTCGCGATCGATCACCACCTCACCGGCCCGCTCGAACTGCTCCGGGTCCCGGTTCGCCGCCGGGAACGACAGCAGCACCCAGTCCTCGGCCTTCATGTCCACGCCGTTCCAGCGCATGTCCCGCTTCACCAGCCGCGCCATCGTGACCGGCGCGTACGCCCGCAGGAACTCCTCCATCGCCGTCGGCAGCAGCTCCGGCTCGGCCACCAGCCGCTCCCGGTCGGCCGGCGTCCTGGCCAGGTGCCAGAGCGAGGCGCCGATCGCGCTCCAGGTCGTGTCGATGCCGGCGATGAGCAGCAGCGAGATCGTCCCCACCACGTGGGTCGGCTCGAGCTTGCGGCCGCCCAGCTCGGCGTTGATGAGGTAGGTGGTCAGGTCGTCGCGCGGGTTGGCGACGTGGTCGTGGATCTGCGCCAGCAGGTAGTTCGAGAGCCTGGTGAACCGTTCGATCCGCTCCTGCGGCTGCTCGTTGACGCTCTCCAGGGAGCTCTCGACGAAATCCCGGAACTGCTCCCCGTCCTCCGGCGGGAAGCCGAGCATGTCGGCGATCACCCGCGTGGGGATGTGCTGGGCGTACTCCCGGGCGGCGTCCACGAGCTCCCGCCCCTCCAGCGCGTCGATCAGCTCGTGACAGAACGCCCTGGTGGCCGCCTCCTGCCTGGCGACCGCCGTCTTGGTGAAGGCCGGCAGCAGCAGCCTGCGCGCGTCGTGGTGGAACGGCGGGTCGGACGAGATCGGCGGCACCACGCCCACCGGGGCCAGCTCCTTCGGCGAGCGGACGTTGCTCACGATGATCGAGCGCGAGGAGAAGCGCTCGGTGTCGTACGCGATCGCCGCCACGTCCTCGTAGCGGGTCGGCAGCCACGCACCGCCGAACCGCTCGGTGCGCGCGACCGGGCACCGCTGCCGCAGCTCGTCCTGGATCGGATAGGGATCGGCCGCCCACGCGGGGTCGACATGGGAGAAGTCGGTCGCCCAGTCGGAGACCGGATCGGTGACGATCTCGCTGAGCGTCCCGGCCGGGCGGTTCCTGCGCGCCTCCTCGAGGCGCTCGCCGAAGCGGTCGTCCACCGTCATCGCACTGCTCCGCCCCGGACCTTGATCGCGATCTGTGCTCTCATCGCCCTCGTTCCCATCTGTGCTGGGGGCCGCATATGACCGAATTAAAAATTCGTTCATTTACCGCGTCAAGGGCTTTCGAGGCCAGGCGCCCGAACCGCACCTCGCCGGGTCGCGTGGGTTATTCTGGCGACGGCGTCCGTCCGCGCCCAACCTCCGGCGGCCCGCCCCAGCCGGGTCACCCACGGAGGCAAAGGGAGGCCCACCTCTCGGCCGGGGTCTCGTCGTCGTTTCGCGCGTCCGCCGCACCGGTCGCTGGGGGATCCGCGGGTGGGCCGCGGGAGATGACCATGACCAAGCAGGCCGACTTCAAACGGCGCGTGCGCGAGCGCATGGCCAGGACCGGCGAGTCGTACGCGACCGCCCGCAGCCACCTCCTCGCCGGGCGGCGGCAACCGGCCCCCACCGGGCCCGCCGGCGACTGGATGGCCGGGGCGCTGCACGTCAGCAATGGCGACGCCACCGACCTGCCCGGCACCGGGATCGCCCGGCGGGTGGTGTTCTGGCGCGACGTCCTGCACGAGGGGCCGGTGCCGGCGGTGGGGCCCGAGGAGCTGCGCCGGATCCGGGCCGCCTTCATCATCGAGGCCGACGCGGACGACAGGGGCGAGGCCACGGCGATGTTCTCCGAGCGTGACCGCACCCTGGAGGAGAACCGGGACGGCGAGTACGTGCTGTGGTTCGAGGCGGACCTGTACGACCAGCTGCAGATCATCCAGATCCTCGCCCGCCTCGCCGAGCTGCGCGTGCCCGCCGAGCGGATCACCCTGATCTGCATCGGCGAGCATCCCGGCATCGCCCGGTTCGGCGGCCTCGGTCAGCTGACCGCCGAGCAGCTGCGCGAGCTGCCCGCGACGAAGGCGTGCGCCCGCCTGACCCCCGCCGCGCTGGAGCTCGCCACCCGCGCCTGGGCCGCCTTCCGGGCGCCGACGCCCGCCGGTCTCGGTGCCATCGCCGCGGTCCGCTCGCCCGAGCTGCGCTTCCTCGGCGAGGCGTTCGACCGGCTCAGCCGGGAGTACCCGGCCACCCGCGACGGGCTGTCGCTGACCGAACGGCGCGTGCTCGCCGCCGTCGCCGACGGCGCGCCCGACGCCGGCACCGCGTTCGTCCGCGCGGCGGCCCGGGAGACACGCCCGTACCTCGGGGACGACTGGTGCTTCGCGATGATGGACCGGATGGCCCGCGCGCCCGTCCCGCTGCTGGACACCGACCCGGCGGGCGGGCCGGTCGACCGCGCCACCCGCCTGCGCCTGACCGGTACCGGGGCCCGGGTGCTCGCGGGCCAGGCGGACCACGTCACGCTCAACGGCCTCGACCGGTGGATCGGCGGCGTCCACCTGCGGGGACGGCACGTGCGCTGGCGCTGGGACGACGGCACCGAAACCATCGTCGGACCGGCCGACGAGGACTGACTGTTACCGTGGATCTTCATCAGCTGGCCGAAAGGTGCGCCCCATGGTGTTTCGTCCGCGGCAGTGGAGCCGTGAAGGACGCGTGGCCCTCTTGGCCTGGTCCGGCTGCGTCGCGTTCTTCTCCCTGCTCAGGCTGGCCGTTGACTACTTCACCGAGGGAACGGAGAAGGTCAACGCGGTCTATCTGATGATGCGTCCCTTGGCATACATCGCGATCTGGTTCGCCGGGGCCCTGGTCATCCGATTGCTCACGCGTCCGGGCAAGTCGGGCTCCGGCCGGTCATAGCCGCCCCGCGCCGCTCCCCTGCTGGGGTTTGCGCTCGGGGCGGGGCCAGGCGTGGCCGCGGAGGCGTTCGATGTCGGTGTTGAAGCGCTTGAGGTAGGCGGCGAAGGCCGCGACGTCCTCGGCCGTCCAGCCGGCCAGCACCTTCTCCAGGCCGTTGATGTTCCGCGCCCGCTCGTCGTCGAGGTGCTGCTCGCCCGCCTCCGTGAGCCGGAACTTGCGCGCGATCCCGCCCTCCGGGTCGGGGATGCGCTCGGCCAGCCCCGCGCGGAGCAGGGCGGAGGTGTGCCGGTTGAGGGTCGAGACGTCGAGGCCGAACGCCTCGCTGAGCTGCCCGATGGACATCATGCCCTCCATCCGGATGCGGCTCAGCAGGATGTACGCGCTGCGGTCGAGATGGCGATGCTGCCCGAGCAGCATGGTCTCGTACTCGATCAGGTGCGTGGGCTTGTCCATGCCGATCCTTCTCCCCCTTCGGGTGGGCGTCAGCCTATCCTCCGTCGCGATGTGCAATCCTCACAAAGCGTGCATGTAACACTCTATGTGTAGAGCGCACACCGCTTCCGGCGTCGAGAAAGAAGGGGGATCCGCGTGGAGGAGCCCATATCCGGCACCCGCCCCAACGGGATCGTCACCGTGATGGCGGCGGCCGGCATCACGGCCGCGCTCACCCAGACCCTGGTCGTGCCCCTGATCGGCGAGCTGCCGACGCTGCTGCGCACTACCGCCTCCAACGCCTCCTGGGTGATCACGGCCACACTGCTGGCCGGAGCCGTCACGACCCCGGTCATGGGCCGGTTGGGCGACCTGTACGGCAAGCGCCGCATGATGCTCGTCTGCGCGATCCCCCTCATCGTGGGCTGCGTCGTCTGCGCGCTGGCCGGGTCCCTGGCCCCCATGCTCGTCGGACGGGGCCTGCAGGGCATGGGCATGGGCATGATCCCGCTGGGCATCAGCGCCCTGCGCGACGTGCTCCCGCCCGACCGGCTCGGCCCCTCGATCGCGCTCATGAGCTCGTCCATGGGCATCGGCGGCGCGCTCGGCCTGCCGCTCTCGGCCGCCGTCGCCGAGTACGCGAGCTGGCGGGCGCTGTTCTGGGGCACGGCCGCGCTGAGCCTGGCGGTGGCCGTGCTCATCTGGCTGCTGGTGCCGGTCACGCCCGCCGCCGCCAGGGGACGCGTCGACCTCCTCGGCGCGCTCGGCCTCGGCGCGGGCCTGGTGTGCCTGCTGCTGGGCGTGTCCAAGGGCGCCGACTGGGGCTGGTCGAGCGGCATCACGCTCGGGCTGCTGGCCGCCGCCGTGGTCGTCCTCCTGCTGTGGGGTTGGTGGGAGCTGCGGGTCCGTGATCCGCTGGTCGACCTGCGCGTCACCGCCCGGCCGCAGGTGCTGCTGACGAACGTGGCCTCGATCGTGGTCGGCTTCTCGATGTACGCCCAGGCGCTGATCGTCATGCAGATCCTGCAGCTCCCCGCGGCCACCGGCTACGGCCTGGGCCAGTCGATGCTGGCCGCCGGGCTGTGGATGGCCCCCGCGGGCCTGATGATGATGCTCATCTCCCCGATCGGCGCGCGGCTGTCGGCCGCCCGCGGCGCCAAGGTCACGCTGATCGTCGGCAGCCTCGTCATGGCCCTCGGGTACGGCTCCTCGATGGTCCTACTCGGCTCCACCTGGGGGCTGCTCGTCGTGGGCTGCGTCTGCAGCATCGGCGTCGCCTTCGCCTACGGATCGATGCCCGCCCTCATCATGGGCGCGGTGCCCCGCTCGGAGACCGGCGCCGCCAACAGCTTCAACACGCTGATGCGCTCCATCGGCACCACCGTGTCGGCCGCGGTGGTGGGGCTGGTCCTGTCGCAGCTGACCATCGACTTCGGCGGCCACCCGCTGCCGTCCGAGGCGGGCTTCCGTACCGGCATGCTGATCGGCTGCGGCGCCGCGCTGCTGGCCGCGGCGATCACCCTGGCCCTCCCGTCCCGCCGCGCGGCCGAGCCCGCGCCCGCCGGGGCACCCGCGCACGCCGTCAAACCCTGAGCACCACCATGGGCGCGGCGCGGCGCGTCAGGCGATCCGGTTCAGGTCCGCCACGCGTACCGCGCCCCTGAGCGGGCGCCCGCGGGCCAGCCGTTCCACCTCCCCCACCGCGAACTCCCCCAGCCGCCGCAGCTCCCTGCCCCGCGCCCCGCTGATGTGCGGGGTCACCAGGACGTTGGGCAGGGCGAGCAGCGGGTGATCGGGCGGGAGCGGCTCGGGGTCGGTCACGTCGAGGACGGCGCCGATCCGGCCGCCGGAGCAGTGCCGTACCAGGGCACCGGTGTCGATCAGGGACCCGCGCGCGGTGTTGACGACGACGGCCCCGTCGCGCAGCAGCGACAGGTGGCGCTCGCCGAGCAGGCCGCGGGTCTCCGGCAGCTCCGGCGCGTGCACCGTGACCAGCTCGGCGGCCCGGCACAGCTCGTCCAGCGGCACCGCCCGCGCGCCCAGCCCGGCCGCCTCCTCCGCCGTCGTGTACGGGTCGCTGAGCAGGATCCGCGCCCCGTGCCCGCGCAGGGCCCGCATCACCAGCCGGCCCACCCGGGAGGCCCCGATGACCCCTACCGTCGCCCCGGACAGGCCGCCCCGGTCGCCCGGGGTCGCCACGCCGGGCAGCGCGTCGCCCGACCACGCGCCCGCCGCGTACGCGCGGGCCCGGGGGATGGCCTGCTTGGCCGCCAGCACCAGCATGGCCAGCGTGAACTCGGCCACCGGCACCGCGTTGGCCTGCGCCGCCGAGGACACCGCGATGCCCCGGTCGAACACCGCCGCCGTCAGATGCCCCTTGACGCTGCCCGCCGCGTGCACGACCGCCCGCAGCCGGGGCGCCGCGGCCAGGACGTCGGCGTCGATGCGCGGGCAGCCCCAGCCGGTGATCAGGATCTCCGCGTCGAGCGGCCCGTCGAAGGCGTCGATCACCCGCTCGTGCATCCGCGTCACCAGCGACAGCCTGCGGCGCAGGTCCAGGGGGAACAGCTCGGGCAGCAGCGGCGGCCGCATGGCGAAGGCCACGAGTGGAGTCATCGGGGTCCGAGGGGCCGGACCGAGTCGCGCACCACGATGTGGGTGCCCAGCGTCATGGGGCTGGTGGTGAGCCGGCCGAGCGCGAGGCGGACCGCGGCCCGGCCGAGCTCGTCGTGCGGCAGGTGCACGGTGGTCAGGCGCAGGTCCTCGGCCGGCGGCACGTCGTCGTAGCCGACGATCGACATGTCCTGGGGCACGCGCAGGCCATGCTCGCGCAGGGATTGGATCGCTCCCGCGGCGAGCAGGTCGTTGCCGGCGAAGATGGCGGTGAAGTCGGGCGGGCCGGCGGCCAGGCGGCGGTTCATCGCGGCGTGGCCGGCGTCCCTGGAGAACTCCGCCTGGACCTCCAGCGACGGGTCCGCGGGCACGCCGTGCTCGGCCAGCGCGCTGCGGTAACCGGCCACCCGGAAGTCGGAGGTGGTGTGGCCGGGCCGCAGGCCCAGGTACAGGATCCGGCGATGGCCCGCCGACAGCAGGTGGGCGGTCACGGCGTGCGCGCCGCCGGTGTTGTCGAAGCCGACGACCAGGGCCGGCACCCCCTCCCCCAGCGGCGGGCGGCCGCACAGGACCAGGCGGGAGCCGGCGGCGGCCAGGGCGTGCGCGTATTCGGTCATCCGCTTGCGGTATTCCTCGTCCACGATCACGCTGCCGACCAGGATGACGGCCTCGGCCCGCTGCTCGCGCAGGAGTTGCACGATCGACAGCTCGCGGCCGGGGTCGCCGCCGGTGGTGCAGATCAGCGACAGCCTGCCCTCCTGCGCGGCCTGCTCCTCCACCCCCTGGGCGATGTAGGCGTAGTACGGCACCGCGACGGTGTTGACGACGATCGCGATGGCGCCGGGCCGGGCCGCGGACAGGGCCCGGGCGTGGGCGTTGGGCACGTAGTCGAGCTCGCGCACGGCCCGCACGACCTTGTTGCGGGTGGCGGGCAGGACCGGGTAGTCGCCGGCCAGCACCCGGGAGACGGTGGCGACCGAGACGCCGGCCTGCCGGGCCACGTCCCTGATGGTGACGCGGGTGGGTCTCGTCATGCGGCCTCCCTCACCAGATCCTGCTCAGGAGGTAACCGGTTACCCGAGCAATGACCTGGACGCTAGGAGATCCCTCTCCTCCCGTCAACCCCGACCCCAGCACGATTGTAACGAAAAGTTAACAGTACATTGACGCCATGGGACAGTCGCGTCTAGCGTCCGCCTCACGACGTCTGAAGTAACCGGTTACCTGGCATCGGCACCGACTCACTCCCCCCACGAGAGGTGGCCCCGATGAACAGACCACTCACCCGGCGCGGACTGCTGAAGGGATCCGTGCTCTTCGTCGCCGGAGCCGCCGTCTCCGCGTGCTCCACCGGAGACCCGCTGGCCAAGGGCGGCGCCCCCGCCCCCGCCTCCGGAGCGGCGAAGATCACGCTGACGCACTGGTACCACGAGTACGGCGAGGAGGGCACGCAGCAGGCGGCCATGAAGTACGCCGCCGACTTCACCAAGGCCAACCCCGACATCGCGGTCAAGGTCTCCTGGATCCCCGGCGACTACGCCACCAAGTGGACCGCCGCCGTGCTGACCCCTGACGGCCCGGACGTCTACGAGGTCAACGACGTCAGCCCGAACATGGTCAAGGCCGGCCAGGTCACCCCGCTGGACGAGGTGCTGGGCGCGGAGAAGGCCGACTACAACGCCAAGGTGCTGGCGCCGTACACGTGGGGCGGCCGGGTGTACGCGGTCCCCATGATCGTGGACCCGATGCTGGTGTTCTACCGCAAGTCCCTGTTCGCCAAGGCCGGCGTGAGCGTGCCGACCAGCTTCGCGGAGTTCTCGGCGGCGGCCAGGAAGCTCACGCAGGGCAAGCAGAAGGGCCTGTTCGTGGGCAACGACGGCGTCGGCCCGCTGGGCCAGATGGTGCCGTGGTCGAACGGCAACCTGCTGATCGACGACCGCAGGATCACCTACGACGACCCGAAGGTGGTCGAGGCGCTGACCGCGGTCAAGGACCTGTACGACGCCAAGGCCACGCTGCAGGGCTACTCCACCGACTGGTGGGACCCGGGCGCGCTGATCAACGGCGCGGCGGCCATGCAGTGGGTCGGCATGTGGGCCGTGCCGGGCATGACCGAGGCGCTGGGCGACGACTTCGACGCCTTCGCGCTGCCGCCGTTCGGGCCGGGCGGCCAGGCCGTGGTCAACATGGGTGGCTGGGTGCAGGTGGTCAACGGCAAGAGCCGCAACCTGGAGGCGGCCAAGAAGTACGTGCGCTGGCTGTGGGTGGAGAACACCGCCGCGCAGACCGACTGGAGCCTGGCCTACGGCTTCCACATCCCGCCCCGCAACAGCGCCGCCGCCCAGGCCGACAAGCTGAGCACCGGCCCGGCCAAGACCGTCATGGACGCCGTGGCCGCCCACGGCATCAAGCAGCCGGCGCTGTGGACGGCCGAGGTGCGCCAGCCGTACACCGACGCCGTCACGGCGATCGTCAAGAAGGGCGCCGACGCGAAGAAGACGCTCGCGGAGGCGGCCAAGCGCTCGCAGGACATCCTGGACGAGGTGCCGGTGCTATGACGACGCCCTTGACGGCAGGGGCCGCGCCCGCCCGCCCCGGCACCGGCGGGCCACCCCGCCGCGCCGCGGGGCGGCGGGCCGCCCGGTGGCCGGCCTGGCGCGCGTTCCTGCTGCTCACGCTGCCGATGGTGGCCGGGCTGTTCCTGTTCAAGTACGTGGCCATCGGCTGGGGCCTCCTGCTCAGCTTCAACGACGCCCGCGGCACGATCGCGCTGGGCAACTGGAACGGCCTGGACAACTACCGGCGGCTGCTGGGCGATCCCGCCTTCACCCGGTCGCTGGTGACGATCCTGCTGTTCACGCTGTTCATCGTGCCGGTGACGTTCGCGCTGGCGCTGGGCCTGGCGGTGCTGGTGAACCGGCTGCGCGGCGGCCGGGCGCTGTTCAGGACCACGTTCTTCATCCCGGCGGCGGTCTCGTACGTGGTGGGCGCGCTGGTGTGGAAGATGAGCCTGTTCAGCGGCACCCCGTCGGGCGTCGCCAACAGCCTGGCGTACCTGCTGGGCTACGAGGAGTCGATCGGCTGGGTCGCGACCGTGGACCCGCCGCTGTACTGGATCGTGCTGGTCACCGTGCGGCTGTGGCTGCAGACCGGCTTCTACATGATCCTGTTCCTGGCCGGGATCCAGCAGATCCCCGCCCAGCTCTACGAGGCGGCCAGGGTGGACGGCGCCGAGTCGGAGGCCCGGCTGTTCCGGCACATCACCTGGCCGATGTTGCGCAACACGTCGGTGGCGGTGACGCTGCTGCTGATCATCAACGCGTTCCAGGCGTTCGACGAGTTCTACAACATTCTGGCCTCCAACCTGTCGGGGCTGGGCGGCGCGGACGGCCGCACGCCGCTGATCTACCTGTTCCAGACGGCGCTCGGCGAGCAGAACTACGGCGCCGGGTCGGCCGGGGCGTTCGTCATCACCGTGCTGATCGTGGTGTTCACGCTGCTGCAGGGCCGCTTCGCCGGGTTCGGCCGGACGGCCGAGGAGGAGGGGCGATGAGGGGGCGGCGTCTGGGGTCGTACGCGGCCGTGATCGTCTTCGCGGTGCCGTTCCTGCTGCCGTTCTACCTGCTCCTGCGCAACGCGCTGATGAGCAGGCGGGAGCTCGGCTCGCTCGACTGGCACTGGTGGCCCGAGACGGTCAGCTTCCAGGGGTTCGCCGACGCGTTCGGCAACGAGGCGGTGCCGCTGGCGCACGCCCTGTGGAACTCGACGCTGATCGCGGCCATCTCCGCGCCGCTGTCCACGCTGCTGGCCTCGATGGCCGGGTACGCGCTGGCCCGCATCCCCGTGGCGGCCGCCCGCCCGGTGTTCTTCTTCATCATCGCCACGATGATGGTGCCGGGCGCGGCCACGTTCATCCCGACGTTCGTCGTGGTCGGCTCCATGGGCGGGGTCAACACGATGTGGGGGCTGATCGTCCCGGGGCTGTTCAGCGCGTTCGCCGTGCTCCTGTTCCGCGCCTTCTACCTGCGCTTCCCTCGCGAGCTGGAGGACGCGGGCCGGGTGGACGGCCTGGGCCACCTCGGCCTGTACGGGCGCCTGGCGCTGCCGAACTCCGGCGCGCTGTTCGCCTCGCTCGGCATCCTGTCCTTCATCGAGCACTGGAACGCCTTCCTGTGGCCGCTGGTCATCGGCCAGGACCCGGAGTTCTGGACGGTGCAGGTGGCGCTGTCGACCAACCTCAACCAGCAGGCGGTCAACCTGCCGGCGCTGTTCGCCGGCGCGCTGGTGGCCATCCTGCCCCTGGTCGCCCTCTTCCTCATCGCGCAGCGGTGGATCGTCAGGGGCGTCCTGCTCTCCGGCATCAAGGGCTGATCACCTCAGCAGAGAGGAGCACCCCCATGTCCCGCACGCGCGTCTTATGCCTCCTGGCCGCGCTCTTCCTCGCGCTCCTGCCCGCCCTGCCCGCGCGGGCGGCGGCCCCCGTCACGGTGCCGGTCGGCGCCCAGTTCACCGACACCTCGGGCAACCAGCTGCACGCCCACGGCGGCGGCGTGCTCAAGGTCGGCTCGTACTACTACTGGTTCGGGGAGAACCGCAACGCCGACGGCACCTTCCGCTACGTCTCCGCCTACCGCTCCTCCGACCTGCGCACCTGGGAGTTCCGCAACCACGTGCTGACCCAGTCCAGCGCCGCCGAGCTGCAGGTCGCCAACATCGAGCGGCCCAAGGTCATCCACAACGCCGCCACCGGCCAGTTCGTCATGTGGATGCACAAGGAGAACGGCCGCGACTACGGCGAGGCGCGGGCGGCCGTGGCCGTGTCGAACACCGTGGACGGCGCCTACACCTACCTGCGCAGCTTCCGGCCGCTCGGCCACATGTCGCGCGACATCACCGCGTTCGTCGACACCGACGGCACCGGCTACATGATCTCGGCCGCCGACGAGAACTACGACCTGCACGTCTACCGGCTCAGCGCCGACTACACCGACGTGGCCACGCTGGCGCGCATGTGGGACGGCGACCATCGCGAGGCGCCGGCGATGTTCAAGCGCAACGGCGTGTACTTCCTGCTCACCTCCGGCGCCACCGGCTGGCAGCCCAACCAGGCCAAGTACGCCACCGCCACCAGCATCACCGGCCCCTGGAGCGCGTGGCAGAACGCCGGCGACTCGCTGACGTTCGGCTCCCAGCCGGCGTACGTGCTGCCGGTGCAGGGCACCTCCGGCACGTCGTACCTGTACCTGGGCGACCGGTGGGCGGGCGCGTGGGGCGGGCCGGTCAACGACTCGCGCTACGTGTGGCTGCCGATCCAGTTCACCGGCAACACGGCCATGAGCCTGTCGTACGCGCGGCAGCTCACCGTCGACGCCGCCGCCGGCACGATCACCGCGACCGGCTCCGGCTACGACCGGCTGACCGTGCGGCACTCGGGCAAGTGCGCCGACGTGCGCAACGGCTCCACCGCCAACCTGACCGCCGTCATCCAGTACACCTGCGGAAGCGGCACCAACCAGCAGTGGCGGATCCAGTCGATCAGCGGCGGCCACGTGCAGATCGTCGCCCGCCACTCCGGCAGGTGCCTGGACGTCGACGGCGTCAGCACCGCCGACGGCGCCGGGCTGCAGCAGTACGGCTGCGGCACGGGCGCCAACCAGCAGTGGACCCTGCAGGACGCCGGCGGCGGCTACCTGCGGCTGGTGGCCAGGCACTCGGGCAAGTGCGCGGACCTGCCCAGCTCGTCCACCGCCAACGACGTGCAGTTCACGCAGTATCCGTGCAACTCCGGGCAGAACCAGCAGTTCACCCGGACCCCGCTGTAGCGCGCCGGCCCGCCCGTACCGGGGGAAATTGCCTCGCGGGCGGGCCGGGCCCCGGCTAGATTCGCTAGCGTGTCGGAGCTCCGTGAGATCGCCTGCGACGAGTCCGGCGCGGAGGGCGAGAAGCTCGTCGGCGGCAACACCGACGTCTTCGCCCACGCCAGCGTGCTGATGACCGCCGCGGCCGCGGCCGACTGCATCGGCGAGCTGCGCGAGCGGGCGCCCACCCCGGCCAACGAATACTGCGCGGGCCACGTCCTGCGCGGCAAGCACCGGGCGGCGCTGCTCTGGCTGCTCGGGCCGCACGGCCCCGTGCTCGGCAACGTGCGGGTGTTCCTGACCGACAAGACCTTCTACGCCGCGGGCAAGATCGCCGGCCTGCTGGAGGAGGACCACGCGCCGCGCATCGGGCTCGACCCGCACGCCAGGGCCACCGCCGTCACGCTCTACCGGGAGGGCCCGCGGGCGTTCGGCGCCGAGCGGTGGGCGGCCTTCCTCGACTCCTTCAACTACCTGCTGCGGGCCAAGAACGGCCAGGGGGTCACCACGTCGGTCGAGGAGACCTTCGGCCTGGTCGACGAGCTGCGCGAGGTCGGTGGGCCGGCGGGCGAGATCATGGACTCGCTGTGGCGGGCCCGGCCGCGGGTGGCGACCTTCCGGGCGCGGCTGCTGTCCGACCCGTACGTCTTCCCCGCGCTCGACCCGCTCATCCCCGCCATCGTCCAGGCCGTCACCTCCTGGGGCGCGGGCGGCGAGCCCGTCTCGGTCGTGCACGACAGGCAGACCACGCTGACCGACGAGCGCGTGGCGCAGATGCGGGAGATCCTCGGCGGCCGGATGGCCGGGCTGCGGCTGGTCGACTCGTTCCTGGACGAGCGGGTGCAGGTCGCCGACGTGATGGCGGGGGTGGCCAGGAAGATCGCCTCGGACGAGCTGAACGGGCGGGCCGACCCCGAGCTCAGCGCGCTGATCCGGCCGTACGTGGACGAATCCTCCATCTGGGGCGAAGATCGCGCCCCGGCAGCCTCCGGCCCCGGTGAGGTCATGTCCCGGTAAACAGCGCGCCCCCATGACGATCATCACTGTGCGTGCTTATAGAGTGACGTACCGTGAACGATACTAAGCGTGTGGAAATAGCCTGGCCCGAACTCGACATCACCGTGGCCGCCGAACTCGACCAGCGCAACCCCGCCCTGGCCCAGTGCCTGTGGGACGCGCTGCCCTACCGCAGCCTGCAAGGACACGCCCTGGTCGCCGGTTATCACCTGTACCACGTCGCCCCGGTGCACTCGTTGCTGCACACCGACGCCCAGTTCAAGGTGGACCGGCGCACGGTGCCCGACGGCACCCTGTTCTGCTCCCGGCTGCAGCACCTCGGCATCAAGTACGGCGAGCTGACCGAACCCATGACCGCCACCCCGATCGGCCAGGTCCTCGAGGAGGACCTCGACGCGCTCACCCAGGCCGGCCGCGAGGTGTGGAACTCCGTCTACACCACCAAGCAGCCCGTCATCGCCGAGGTACGCCGCGCCGGCGAGACCGGCGGCCACGAGCTGCCCCGCCTGCCCATCGGCGACCCCGAGCTCAACCAGCTCGTCGCCGAGGTGCACGCCGAGACCAAGCGCATCTGGCTCGACCCGCCGCAGGAGCTGCTCAACCTGCACGAGGGCCGCATCCCCTCGGGCGCCGGCAGCTACGAGACGGTGCTGACCACGCTGCTGTTCGTCAACGGCGAGACCCGCCCGCTCGGCTACAGCTGCTACGGCGGCCTCGTCCGCGCCGCCCTCGACGGCATGCCCATGCCGTGGCTGCGCCAGATGACCCGGCAGCTCGCCCACACTCCCGCCGAGTTCCTCGGCTACTGCGGGCTGGACCGGCTGTGGGACTTCACGCAGCGGCTGCTGTCGGGGCTGGAGCGGCTCAACAGCCACCAGGACTTCATCGCGATCATGGCCCACATGGCGCTCTACTGCAACTGCCTCGGCGGCTGGAACCTGCACCTGTTCCCGTGGCAGGCGGGCGAGCACCTGCGCCGACTGCAGGTCCCAGTATGAGCAGCGGTATGAGTCGCGGCACGAGCGGCGGTATGAGCGGTGCCGCGACCGGCTCCAGGGTGGTGGTGATCGGCGGCGGCGTCATCGGGCTGTCGATCGCCTTCCACCTGGCCGAGGCCGGGGTCGACGTGACACTGCTGGAGCGCGGCACGCTCGGCTCCGGCGCCTCCCGCGCCACCGCCGACGTGGTGCGCTCGTACTTCGCCGGCAACCCGGTCAGCTCGGCCCTGGCCGTACGCAGCCTCGACGCCTACCGGGCCTTTCCCAGCAGGCCGGGCACCGAGCTGCCGCTGCGGCAGGTCGGCTACCTGGTGCTGTTCACCGAGCCGGAGCAGGTGGCCGCGTTCGAGGCCGACCTGTCCGCCCAGCACGCCGCCGGGGTGGACGTCGGCCTCATCAGCGCCGAGGAGGCCAGGGAGCGCAACCCGCTCATCGGCGACCTCCCGCTGCTGGCGGCCGCGTACTCGCCCGACGCCTACATCTCCGACACCTCGGCCATCGTCACCGCCTACGCCCGGGCGGCCGAGCAGGCGGGGGCGGCGCTGCGCACCGGCTGCCCCGTCACCGCCATCGACCCGGAGGCCGGTCGCGTCCAGACCGCCGACGGGGAGATCTCCGCCGACGCCATCGTGTGCGCCGCCGGCGCCTGGTCGGCCTCGCTCGTCCGCTGCGCCGGCGTGGACCTGCCGCTGACCGAGCCGATCGAGCAGGAGCTGCTCACCACCGACCCGCTGCCGCCGGCCACGCCCGACATCCCGGTCACCCTGCACGCCGCCAGCGGCCTGCTGATCCGGCTGCGCGGCGACCGGCTGCTCATCGGCATGGGTTACCCGGGTCCCGACCGCGAGTCCTGGCGCCGCGACGTGGCGCTACGGCTCGCCGAGACGTACCCGAGCCTGGCAGGCGTCGCGCTGCACACCGCCGTGACCGGCCTGCGCGACGCCAGCCCCGACAAGACCGCCTTCATCGGCCACCAGCCCGGACCGCCAGCCTTCCTGTACGCGACCGGCTTCTCCGGCCACGGCCTGTGCAACGCGCCCGCCGCCGGCGAGCTGGTCCGCGACCTCTACCTCGACCAGGACCCCGGCATGGACGTGACCGCGCTGGCACTCAGCCCACGACGGACGGGATGAACCATGACCGACGACAACCGCTTCGTCCTCAACCCGGCCACCAGCGACCTGCACGCCGACAACGAGCTGCTGCGCAAGGCCGGCGCGCTCGTGCCCGTGACCGCGGAGGGCGTGTCCGCCTGGGCCGCCACCCAGTACGCGACCCTGCTGACCGTCCTGACCCATCCGGACATGTCCAGGGAGCTGCACCACTGGAACGCGCGCCACACCATGCCCCCGGGCACGGCCATCGACCGCATCGTCACCGACACGTCCATGCTCAACGCCGAGGGTGAGCGCCACCGCCGGCTCCGCATGCCGCTGACCGCCGCGTTCTCGCAACGCCGGCTGAACGGCCTGCGCCCGCGCATCGAGGAGCTCACCGCCCGGCTGATCGACCGGCTGGCCGCGATGCCGCCCGGCGAGCCGGTGGACCTGCGCCTGGAGTTCGCCTACCCGCTGCCGCGCGAGGTCATCTCCGAGCTGATCGGCATCCCGCCCGCCCACCAGGACGAGCTGCACCGCCTCACCGACGCCGTGGCCCAGGTCGGCGGCCTGGAGGACTCGCCCGACCTGCGCAAGGAGCTGCGCGAGCTGCTCGACCAGATCATCGACGAGCGCCGCGGGAGCCCCGGCGAGGACCTCATCACCGACCTGTTCGAGCTGCACGAGCGGGACGGCGGGCGGCTGTCGGAGGACGAGCTGTTCGCCACCATCGAGCTGCTGTTCATCGCCGGCCACGTGACGACCGTCAACCTGATCACCAACGGCATCGGCGCGCTGCTCAGCCAGCCGGGCCAGCTCGACCTGCTGCGTTCGGGGCAGTGCCCCTACAGCGCGGCGGTGGAGGAGACGCTGCGCTGGGACTCGCCGATCGCGTACTTCCCGATGCGCTACGCGGTACGCGACGTCGAGATCGACGGCGTGCACCTTTCCAGCGGCGAGCCCGTGCTGGCCTGCTTCGCCTCCGCCGGGCGCGACCCCGGCCAGTACGGCGACGACGCCGACCGCTTCGACCTCACCCGCGAGCAGAACACGCACCTGGCGTTCGGCCACGGGCCGCACTTCTGCCTCGGCGCGCCGCTGGCCCGGCTGGAGGGCGAGATCGCGCTGCGGGCGCTGTTCGAGGCGTTCCGGGACATGAGGCTGGCCAGACCGCTGGAGGAGCTGCCGCCGCTGGACACCCTGCTGGGCAACAGCACCCGCACGATGCCCGTCCTGCTCGGCCCGCGCTCGTCGCCCCGTTAGCCGCTGCCAGCCGCCGTCAGCCGCCGTCAGCCGGCGCCGCGCTCGTAGTGGCGCAGGAACAGCTCCTCCAGCGTCGGCGGCCGGCTGACCAGGCCGCGCACGCCCGCGTCCGCGAGCCGGCGCAGCACCGGGTCCAGGGCCGTCGTGTCCACCGTGAACCGCACCCGCCCGCCGTCCGCGCTCAGGTCGTGCACGCCCGGCAGGTCCGCCAGCCGGGCGGCGGGCACGGGTGCGGCGAGCTCGGCCTCGATCGAGGTGCGCGTCAGGTGCCGCAGCTCGGCCAGCGTGCCCGTCTCCACCGTCCGGCCGTCACGGATGATCGTCACCCGGTCGCACAGGGCCTCGACCTCGGCCAGGATGTGGCTCGACAGCAGCACCGTACGGTCGCCGCGGCGCCGCTCCTCCCTGACGCAGTCCCTGAACACCTCCTCCATCAGCGGGTCGAGGCCGGAGGTCGGCTCGTCCAGGATCAGCAGCTCCACGTCGGAGGCCAGCGCCGCGACCAGCGCCACCTTCTGCCGGTTGCCCTTGGAGTAGGCCCGCCCCTTCTTGCGCGGGTCCAGGTCGAACCGCTCCAGCAGCTCGGCCCTGCGCCGCCGGTCCAGGCCGCCGCGCAGCCGTCCGAGCAGGTCGATGGCCTCGCCGCCGGACAGGTCGGGCCACAGCGTCACGTCGCCGGGAACGTAGGCCAGGCGGCCGTGCAGCTCGCTCGCCTGCGCCCACGGGTCGCCGCCCAGCAGCCGCGCGCTGCCCGCGTCGGCCCGCACCAGGCCCAGCAGGACCCGGACGGTGGTGCTCTTGCCGGCGCCGTTCGGGCCGAGGAAGCCGTGCACCTCGCCCGCGCGCACGGTGAGGTCGAGCCCGTCCAGCGCCCTGGTCCGCCCGAACGACTTCGTCAGCCCGGAGACGGTGATGGCGTCGATCATGGTGGTGCTCCTCCAGTTCATGAGCGTCGCCCCCGGTCGAGGGCGGCCCGGGCCTCGGCGGCCTCCTCCAGGCTCAGCACGGGGTGGGAGTAGACGTCCAGCAGCACCCGCAGCAGCTTGTCCTGGCCCTCCGGGGTGTCCAGCCCCGTGCCCAGACTCCGCTCGATGTGCTGCGCCAGGACCGACGGCGACAGCGCCATCGCGGCGAACACCGCGGCGCGCGACCGCGCGTCGACGTCGGGGGGATCCGGCCGGCTCTTGTCCGTCTCGGTCAGCCACTGCTCGCCGATCCGCACCATCTCGTCGAAGAACGGCGCCGCCCACCCCTCCGCCAGCGCCCGCGCCAGGTAACGCCGGTAGGGCCCCATGGCGGTGACCGGGTTGAGGCCGCCGCCCATCGACCGGGTCGCGGCCGCCTCGTGCAACCCGTGCATCGTCTTCATCAGGTGTTCGTCGCACGCCTCGCGCAACGCCTGCTTGGAGCCGAAATGATGGCGCACCAGGCCCAGCGACACGCCCGCGGTCTCCGCGATCCCGCGGATCGTGGCCCGCTCGAAACCGTGCTCGCCGAAGTGCCGCAGCGCCGCGTCCCGGATCCGGGCACGAGCCGTCAGGTCCTCGGGATCCGGTACGGTCGTCGTCACTTCACCCCTCCTGTTCAACCGTATAGCTAACTATCCGTGCGAAAAGCAGACTATACCTGCGTATAGCGCCATGTCCAACCTGACGCCCCGGCTGCGCGCACGCGCCCGCCGCGTTCTACGCTCCAGGGACGACGATTGGAGCCAACGCCGTGCCACAGCCCGACCTGTCACCGGCCACCCGGCCGGCGGCCGCCGCGCCCATGCGCCTGGCCACCACCATCCGCCCCTACGACTGGGGCTCGGTCACCGCACTGCCCCGGCTGTTCGGCACGGAGCCGACCGGGGAGCCGCAGGCCGAACTCTGGATGGGCGCCCACCCCGGCGCCCCCTCGACCGCCGGCGGCATCCCGCTGAACGAGCTCATCGCCCGTGACCCCGCCTCCACCCTCGGCGAGCCCGTCGCCGCCCGGTTCGGCCCCCAGCTCCCCTACCTGTTCAAGGTCCTGGCCATCGAGCGCCCGCTCTCCCTCCAGGTGCATCCCACGACCGAGCAGGCGGAGGCGGGATACGCCGACGAGACGGCCCGTGGGATCCCGCTGGACGACTTCGCCCGCACGTACAAGGACGCCTCCCACAAGCCCGAGATGGTCTGCGCTATCACCCCCTTCCACGGGCTCTGCGGCTTCCGCGCGCCCGCCGCCACCGCGGACCTGCTCGACCGGCTCGCGCTGGCCGGCCTGCGGCCCTGGATCGGCACGCTCAGGACGGAGGAGCCCGCGCACGCCGTCCGCACGGTGTTCGCCGCGATGCTCGACGACGCCGCGCGGCCCCTGCGCGAGGAGGTGGAGCGGGCCCTGCTCACCACCTCCGACGACGACCTCGCCGTCTACGGCGCCATCGCCCGCGCCTACCCGGGCGACCCCGGCCTGGTGGCCGCCCTCCTGCTGCACCACGTCAACCTGCGCCCCGGCCAGGCTCTCTACCTCGGCGCCGGCGTCCCGCACGCCTACCTCGGCGGCATCGGCGTCGAGATCATGGCCAACTCCGACAACGTGCTGCGCTGCGGGCTCACCTCCAAGCACGTGGACGTGCCCGAGCTCATGCGCGTCGTGGACTTCGCGCCGTCCGACCCGTTCCTGGTCGAGCCGGTCGCGGACGGCTCCGGCACGTACGACTACCGGCCGCCCGCCCCCGAGTTCGCCCTCACCCGCCACGAGCTGACCGGGGAGGGCCCGCGCTCGCTGCCCGGCGGCGTGCCGCAGATCGTGCTCTGCGTCGACGGCGAGGCGCACCTCGGGGACGACCTGACGCTGCGACCGGGGCAGTCCGCGTTCATCCCCGCGGCCGTCGCCTCGACGCCGTTCTTCGGGAAGGGCACCACTTATTGTGCCCGGCCGGGCGCCTTTACAATGTAGATCTCTTCGAGGCTCTACCGCAGGCGCCGGATCATGAGCACGTTGTCCGTGCGGGTGCCCGGCCGCCCGTCGGGGGCGTTCTGGGCGCGCTCGTGCTCCTCGCTGCGCAGCACCTCCCACTCCCCCTCCGCCGGCTCCAGCGAGTCGAACACCTCCTGCGGCGTCGGGAAGTGCACGCCGGGCATGGGGTCGTGCTCCCACGACGGCCAGCCCGCGTGCCCCGCGACCAGCAGCACCCCGCCCGGCGCGACGGCCGACGCGGCGGTGCGCAGGATCTTCTCGCGCGGCATGGCCCCCGGAGAGTGCAGGAAGCAGGCGGAGACGAGGTCGTAGGAGCCCTCGGGGAAGGACACGCCGAGGTCGTGCCGCTGCCAGTCGATCCGGTCCGCCACGCCCGCCTCCTCGGCGAGCCGGGCGGCCCGGCCGAGGGCGACGCCGGAGATGTCGGCGCCGGTCACCCGCCAGCCCCGGGCGGCCAGCCACACCGCGTCGCCGCCCTCACCGCAGCCCAGGTCCAGCGCCCGCCCCGGCGGCAGGTCGGAGACCTCGCGGACGAGCACGGCGTTGGGGTCGCCGCTGAACATGCGCTCGCGCTGCCCGTAGCGGGCGTCCCAGAAGTCCTCCTCGGAGACCGGCCCGTCGGCCGCAGCGGCGGCCCCCGCGGCCGCCGCGGCCTCCTGCATGATCAGGTCGAGGTTGATGGCGGCGCCGGCCCGCACGCCCGCCGCCGCCGAGCCGATGACCTGGTCGAACGGGTTGGTCACGTTGCCCGCCGCCCACACGCCCGGCACTCCGGTCTTCCCCATGGGGTCGACGGGGATGTGGGTGCCGATGACCTCGCCGCCCATCTCCTGATCGGCCGGCTCCAGGCCGATGCCCTTGAGCATCTCGGTCCGGGCGGTCAGGCGGGCGGCCACGGCGACGGCCTGGCAGGGGACCTCCCGGCCGTCGGCCAGCCGCACGCCGGTGAGCCGGTCGCCGTCCAGCACGAGCTCGGTCACCTCGCCCGTGACCAGTTTCACACCTCTGGCGGCGAGCTGCCTGCGCGTCTCCTCCGCGGGTTCGGGCGCGGTGTGCAGGAAGAGCGTCACGTCGTCGCTCCACTGGCGCCACATCAGGGCCTGGTGCGCGGCGATCGCGCCGGTGGCCAGGATGCCGATGGCCTGGTCGCGTACCTCCCAGCCGTGGCAGTACGGGCAGTGCAGCACCTCCCGGCCCCACCGCTCGGCCAGCCCCCGCACCGGCGGCAGCTCGTCGACCAGGCCGGTGGTCACCAGCAGCCGGTCCGCCTCGGTCGCGGAGCCGTCCGCCAGGACGACGCGGAAGCGCCCGTCGGCGAGCCGCTCCACCTCCGTGACGGTGCCCGTCACGATCTGCCCGCCGTACGCGGCCACCTCCGCGCGGCCGGTGGCCAGCAGCTCCTGCGGCGGCACGCCCTCGCGCCCCAGGTAGACGTGGACACCCTCCGCCGGGGCGTTGCGCGGCTGCCCCGAGTCCACCACCAGCACCTTGCGCCGTGCCCGGCCCAGCGTGAGCGCCCCGCTCAGCCCGGCGGCCCCGCCACCGATCACCACCACGTCGTATGTCGCGTCCATGTCGCGGCTCCCATCCTTCGTCAGGTACCGCGTCACTGTCGGCGACAGCCCGACAATTTGACAAATTTCCTTGCCGAAATGGCAATCTAGGACGCATGGAACTCGATGACGTGCTGCAATCGGTGGGCCCGCGGCTGCGGGCGCTGCGGCAGGAGCGGGGCACGACGCTGGCGCAGCTCTCCAAGAGCACCGGCATCTCGGTCAGCACCCTGTCGCGGCTGGAGTCGGGCGGGCGCAAGCCCACCCTGGAGCTGCTGCTCCTGCTGGCCAGGGCCCACCAGGTCCAGCTCGACGAGCTGATCGACGCCCCCGTGACCGGCGACCCGCGCGTGCACATGCGGCCGACCAAGCGCTTCGGCATGACCTACGTCCCGCTGAGCCGCCGGCCCGGCGGCATGCAGGCGTTCAAGCAGATCTACCCGCCGCACTGGCCGGGCTACGAGCCGGAGCAGCAGGTCCACGAGGGCTACGAATGGCTGTACGTACTGTCGGGCCGGCTGCGCCTGCTGCTCGGCAAGCACGAGGTGATCCTGGAGGCGAGCGAGGTGGCCGAGTTCGACACGCGGACGCCGCACGCGTTCATCAACCCGGACGACGAGCCCAGCGAGGTGCTGGCGCTGTTCGGGCCGCAGGGCGAGCGCATGCACGTACGCGCCCGCCCCGCCGCCAAGTGACCCGGCGCCTCAGCCGGTGAGGTCGGTCAGGTCGAGCCGGGCCAGGCGCTCCGGATCGGCCAGGATGTCGATGGCCACGATGAGCCCGTTGGAGATCGTGAAGCTCATGACCGCCGACGGCTTGCCGTTCACCGTGTTGATCACCCCGGCCATACCGTTGACCAGCGCGTGATGACCGGTGGACGGCGACTGGCTGCGGAAGGCCAGCGCCTGGCCGGCCACGTTCGCCGCGCCGCGGATCTCGGTCCAGCCGCCCGCGAGCACCGCGCCCTGGTCGGCGCGCAGCACCACGTCGGGGTCGAGCACGGCCACCAGAGCGCCGAAGTCGCCCTGGTGCGCGGCCGCGATGAACGCCTCGACGACCTTCCGCTGCCGGGACAGGTCGGGGTCGGGCACCGGCGCCGCACCGCGTACCCGCCGCCGGGCCCGGCTGGCGAGCTGCCTGGCAGCGGCCGGTGAGCGGCCCACGAGCGGCGCGATCTCCTCGAACGGCACCGCGAACATGTCGTGCAGCACGAACGCCAGCCGCTCGGTCGGCGTGAGCGACTCCAGCACCACCAGCAGCGCCAGCCCCACCGAGTCGGCCACCAGCGCCGCCTGCTCCGGGTCGGCGGCGCCTTCACGGGTGACCACCGGGTCGGGCAGGTGTGTGGCCAGCGGCTCCTCGCGGCGGGAGGTGCGGGTGCGCAGCATGTCGAGGCACACCCGGCCGACGACCGTGGTGAGCCAGCCGCCCAGGTTGTCCACGCCGTCGGCGTCGGCCCGGCTGAGCCGCAGCCACGCCTCCTGTACCGCGTCCTCGGCCTCGCTGAGCGAGCCCAGCATCCGGTAGGCCACCGCCTTCAGGTGGCCCCGGTGCTCCTCGAAGCGGCCGGCCAGGAAATCGTGTTCGTTCATCGTGTCCCAACCCTGATTGTCGCAGTCCTTCACTGCACTGACGTATCCGGGCGGGCCGATGTGACGGGCCGATGTGACGGGCCGATGTGACGGGCCGATGTGACGGGCCGGAACGAGGGGCCGTTCACTCCAGCACGGAGTGCCGCTTGGAGTAGGCGAAGTAGACGACCAGCCCGATCAGGAACCAGACGGCGAAGCGCAGCCACGTCACCGGGTCGAGGAAGGTGATCAGCCAGATCGAGAAGACCACCCCGACGGCCGGGACGACCGGCATCCAGGGCGTGCGGAACGAGCGGGGCAGGTCGGGCTGCTGGTACCGCAGCACGATCACCGCCACGCACACGACCACGAACGCCAGCAGGATCCCGATGTTCGTCAGCTCGGCCGCCTCCCGGATGGGCAGGAACCCGGCGATCAGCGCCGACGCGGCGCCCACGATCCAGGTGACCCGCGAGGGCACCCGCCGCACCGGGTGCAGCTTGGCGAACCACGCCGGCAGCAGCCCGTCACGGCTCATGGAGAACCAGACCCGGGTGACGCCCAGCATGAACGTGAACATGACGGTGAGGATCCCCACGATGGCCCCCACCGCGATGACCGTCGCCAGCCCCGACAGCCCCACCGAGGCGAAGGCCGAGGAGAAACCGCTCTCCGGGTCGATCTCCCGGTAGTTCTGCATGCCGGTGAGGACGAGCGTGGCCAGCACGTACAGGATCATGGAGATGACCAGCGAGTAGATGATCGCCCTGGGCATGTGCCGCTGCGCGTCCCGCGACTCCTCCGCCGCGGTGCTCATCGCGTCGTAGCCGAACACCGCGAAGAACACCGTGGCCGCGCCCGTGATCGCCCCGCCGAGCCCGAACGGGAAGAACGGCGTGTAGTTGGCGGTGTTGATGTGGAAGAAGCCGACCACGATCACCAGCAGCACGACCGCGACCTTGATGGCCACCACGAACGTCTCGAACCTGGCGGCGGCCCGGATGCCGAGGTTCAGCAGGTAGGCGATGAGCAGGCAGAGCACCACCGCGAACAGGTCGACCACGCGCCCCTCACCCGTGCCGGGCGCGCCGAGCATCCACTCGGGCAGCGTCAGGCCGAGTTGCTGGACGAGGAAGCCGAAATAGCCGGAGATGCCGATGGCCACCACCGCGACGATCGCGGTGTACTCCAGCAGCAGGTCCCAGCCGATGAACCAGCCGACGATCTCGCCCAGGACCGCGTAGCCGTAGGTGTAGGCGGATCCGGCCTTCGGGATCAGGCCGGCGAACTCGGCGTACGACAGCGCCGCGGCGGCGCTGGCCACCCCGGCGATGAGGAACGACACGAGCACCGCCGGCCCGGCGGTCTCGTTGGCGACCGCGCCCGCCAGGGCGAAGATGCCCGCCCCGATGATGCCGCCCACCCCGATGGCGGTGAGCTGCCACAGCCCGAGCGACCTGGACAGCTCGCCCTCGTGCTCGGTGGCGATCTGCTCCACCGGCTTGCGCCTGAACACGCCTCGCGAAGTGACCATGACGCCCCCACTGCCGATGTCTACTCCGTGGGTGCGACCTTCCCTCCTGGCCGCCTCCTAACCCGGATGCCCAGGTGAGGCGGCCCTTTCCCGGAGCACGTTCTTCTGGATCTTCCCGGTCGAGGTCTTCGGCAGCTCCCCGAAGAACACCGCCTTGGGTGCCTTGAAGTGCGCCAGGCGGGCGCGTACGTGCTCGATGAGCTCGGCCTCGGTGGCGGCCGAGCCGGCGGCCAGGCTGACGTACGCGACGGGCTCCTCGCCCCAGTGCGGGTGCGGCCGGGCGACGACCGCGGCCTCCGCCACGGCCGGATGGCTGACCAGCGCGTTCTCCACCTCGACCGAGGCGATGTTCTCGCCGCCGGAGATGATCACGTCCTTGGCGCGGTCGACGACCTGCACGTAGCCGTCCGGGTGGACCACCCCCAGGTCGCCGGTGCGGAACCAGCCGTCGGGGGCGGCCTTCTCCGTGGCGGCCGGGTCGCGGTGGTAACCCACCATCACGTCGTTGCCGCGTACCGCGATCTCGCCGACCGTGGCGGCGTCGGCCGGCACGTCGCCGCCGTCCTCGGCGACGACCCGGATCCGCTGGGCGATCACGTTGCCCACACCCTGGCGGGCGGTCAGGGCGGCCGACTCCTCGACGTCCAGGCCGCGCCACTCGGGCTGGGGCTGGCAGATCACGGCGGGGCCGTAGGTCTCGGTGAGCCCGTACAGGTGGATCACGTCGATCCCGGCCTGCAGTGCCCGGCCCAGCAGCGCGGGGCTCGGCGGCGCGCCGCCCACGCAGGCGAGCAGCCGCGGGTCGAGGGCGGCGGTGGGGGCGTCGCGATGGGCCAGCAACGACGTCAGCACGGTCGGCGCGCCGCACAGGTGGGTGACGCGGTGGGCGCGGATCAGCCGCCACGCCTCGCCGGGCTCCACCCTGGGCAGGCAGACGTGCCGGGCGCCGGCCAGCGTCACCGCCCAGGGGAAGCACCACCCGTGGCAGTGGAACATCGGCAGCGTCCACAGGTAGCTGCTCGCGGTCTCCAGCCTGGTGTGCAGCGCCATGGCCAGCGCCTGGAGGTAGGCGCCCCGGTGGTGGTAGACGACGCCCTTGGGGCGTCCCGTCGTGCCGCTCGTGTAGTTGATCGACAGCGGCGACAGCTCGTCCGCCACCGGCACCAGCAGCGGCTCGGCGGCGGCCACCAGCGCCTCGTACCCGGTGGCGGGCACCAGCCGCGGCGCGGCCCCGCTCCCGCGCGCCGCCTCCTGGGCGAGCTCCGCCAGGTCGTCGTCGTGCAGCAGCACCGACACCTCGGCGTGGCCGAGGATGTAGGCCAGCTCGCGGGCGGACAGGCGGATGTTCATCGGCACCAGCACCGCGCCGGCCGCCGGCACGCCGAAGGTGGCCTCCAGCAGCAGGTGCCCGTTGGCGGCCAGCACCGCGACCCGGTCCCCCGGCCGCACCCCGGCCGCGGCCAGCGCGCCGGCCAGCCGCCGCGCCCGCTCCCACAGCTCGGCGTACGTGAGCGACAGCCCGCCGTCCACGACCGCGAGCCGGGGCCCGAACACGGCCGCCGACCGGGCGAGGAAGCTCGTGGGCGTCAGGGGCTCGTACGACAGGCCGGGCAGCTGGTGTACGTGGTTCGCACTCATGTGCGGTTCATCACCCCTATCGTGGTGGATCACCTTCAGGCCATATTGGTGCGTGACAGGGCGTTCGAGCCAGAGGCGCGTACGGAAGGCTTGCCGGATGATCGAGACGGCCGACCACGACGGCATCGCCGTCCTGACCCTGAACCACGGGCCGGTGAACGCGCTGGACCTGGAGCTCCTCACCGCCGTCCCCGAGACCCTGGCCGCCGTCGCCGACGCCCGCGCCGTCGTGCTGACCGGCAGCGGGCGGTCGTTCTCGGCCGGCGTGGACCTGAAGCGGATCTTCGAGGGCGGGCCGCGCTATGTCGAGGAGTTCCTGCCGGCGCTGAGCGTCGCGGCGCTGGCCGTGTTCGAGCATCCGAAGCCGGTCGTCGCCGCCGTGAACGGGCACGCCCTGGCGGGCGGGTGCGTGCTGGCGGCGGCCTGCGACCTGCGGCTGATGTCGGGCGGCACCATCGGCCTCACCGAACTGGCCGCGGGCGTGCCCTTCCCCACGGTGCCGCTGGAGATCATGCGCCACGCCGTCGGCCCGGCGCTGGACGCGCTGGTGCTCGGGGCCGGGCGGCTGGCTCCCGACCAGGCCCGCTCGATCGGCCTGGTGCACGAGGTCGCCGAGCCCGGCCTGCTGCTCGCCGCGGCGCTGCGGCACGCGGAAGGACTCCGCGCCGCGCCGCCCGACGTGTACGCCCTCGCCAAGCACCAGCTCCACCGGCCCGCCCGCGAGCGCATCGACGCCGCGCGGGCCTCGGACGATCCGCTGGTGCAGGAGATCTGGAGCTCCGAGCGCACGTTCGCGACCCTGCGCGGCTACCTCGCCTCCCTGCGCCGCCCCTGAACCCGTCTTACCCCGCTTCGCCCCCACCCGGGCCGGATCCGGCGGACGTCCCGCCCGCGTTCCCCGCCGACCGGGAGACGCGACCGGGCCGGGGGATCCGACGACCCAGGAGAGCCGATGGCAGTGGAGATCGTTTACGAGACGCACTCGATCAGCGACCACAACGAGTCGGGCATCGCGAGCGGCTGGCTGCCCGGCGAGTTGTCGGAGCGGGGCCGCGCGCTGGCCGCGGAGCTCGGCGAGCGCCGTCGCCACGACGGGCTGGCCGCCGTCTTCAGCTCCGACCTGCGCCGCGCCGTACAGACCGCGGAGATCGCCTTCGGCGGCTCGGGGATCCCTCTCCTGCGGGACCGGCGGCTGCGCGAGTGTCACTACGGCGAGCTCGACGGCATGCCCGTGAGCCTCCTGGAGAAGCGCCGTGGCCGGCACATCGGCGAGCCCTGGCCCGGCGGTCAGAGCTACCAGGACGTGGTGAACCAGACGAGCGACTTCCTCACCGAGCTCGCGGTCACGTGGGACGGCGGGAAGGTGCTGCTGATCGCGCATTCGGCCAACCGCTGGGCCCTCCAGCACCTCCTGCACGGCGTGCCGCTCGGCGACCTGGTCGACGCGCCGTTCGACTGGCGGCCGGGCTGGACCTACCACCTGCCGGACGGCTGGACGGGCCCCGGCCGGCAAGCGTGACACACCCCTGTCCTCTACAGGCTGTAGAGTAACGCGCGGTGTCGAGGAAAGGGTGGAGCGTGCTGCGCTGGTTCCGGGTCGTGGCGGTGGCCGAGGCTTGCTCGTGGGCGGGTCTGCTGGTCGGGATGTTCTTCAAGTACGTGGTCGCCACCGGCGAGCTCGGGGTGAAGGTGTTCGGCCCGATCCACGGGGCGCTGTTCGTGCTCTACGTGGCCGGGGTGTTGCTCTCCGCGCGGGAGGCGGGCTGGAGCCGGGGCGCGGTGGTGCTCGGCCTGGCGTGCGCGGTGCCGCCGTTCACCTCGCTGTGGTTCGAACGCCGGATGGCGGCGCGCACGGCGGCCGGGCAGCTCGCCTGACCCTGCTCGCCTGGCCCTGCTCGCCTGGCCCTGCTCGCCGGGCCCTGCTCGCCGGGCCCTG
>NZ_JBFANM010000026.1:0-148594 GCF_040674815.1 Nonomuraea sp. NPDC049709 | reverse complement strand
CGAAGGCGCTCAGGTCGCTCGCGTGCGGCCGCCCCGGCCGGGGCGCGTCCGACAGGCCGTCGAGGCCGCGCTCCACGAAGCGGGCCCGCCACTTCGCCACGGTCGCCGGGCTCACCGCCAGCCGCGTGGCGACCTCCTTGCGGGGCAGCCCGTCGGCGCACGCCAGCACGATGCGGCTGCGCAGCGCCAGCCCTCCCCCGGGCTCCCGGGAGGCCCACTCCCGCAGCGTCGACAGCTCCTCGGCGCCCACTACCAGCCGATTGTCGGCTTCACGTCCTACCACGCGCCCACCTTAACGTATTTATGACTCAGCAACCCGCTGTACACGTATTTGTAGCGTCACATTTCCCCTTGACGGGCCCATGTGACCAACGTATTAAATAATCGCTAATCGAGTAACGACCCATTAAAAGGCGTCGCAGATCTCGCCCCCTTGGAGGTGCGATGCGTTCCCCCCGTCCATCCCTCGCCCTGTCCGCCGCCGGTTTCCTGTTCCTGCTCACCGGCTGCGGCGGGGGCGGCTTCGCCGGCGACTCCCAGGCACAGCAGAGCGAGGGCGGCCCGGTCACCGTCCGGATGCTGGTCAACATCAGCCCGAACCTCACCCAGGCGTACTGGGACGGCCTGGTCAAGCCGTTCGAGCAGGCCAACCCCGGCATCGACGTCAAGATCGAGGCGCCGACCGGCAAGGGCGTGGCCGACACGCTGCCGCAGCAGCTCGCCGCCGGCAACGCGCCCGACGTGGTCGAGACGCTGATGGCGGACGAGACGCTGGCCAAGCAGATGCTCGACCTGACCGACCAGCCCTGGACGAAGGACACGCCGCTGGCCGAGCAGGCCAAGCTGGGCGGCAAGGTCTACTCGGTCGGGGTCGGCATCCAGGCCCAGTCGCTGGTCTTCTACAACAAGGCGGCCTTCGACAAGGCCGGGATCAAGACGCCGCCGACCACGTTCGACGAGTTCGACGCCGCCATGGGCAAGCTCAAGGACGCCGGCTACCTGCCGCTGCAGACGGGCGGCGACTTCCTCACGGGCCTGCAGCTGCTGCA
The DNA here is from genome assembly GCF_040674815.1 of Nonomuraea sp. NPDC049709. Classification (NCBI taxonomy): domain Bacteria; kingdom Bacillati; phylum Actinomycetota; class Actinomycetes; order Streptosporangiales; family Streptosporangiaceae; genus Nonomuraea; species Nonomuraea sp. NPDC049709. The sequence continues at coordinate 147,545 of NZ_JBFANM010000026.1, read as the reverse complement.
GCTGTCCAATCCGAGCCGGGCACAGACCCACCCGGCCTGGCAGCAGGACATCAAGGCGGGCAAGCTCAAGGCCGGCGAGTCGCTGCTGCCGTACCTGGAGCGCTACCGCACCTGGATCGACAAGGGGTACGTCGACAAGAACGCCCTCGGTATGAAGTACGCCGACGCCGAGACCGCGTTCCTGTCGGGCAAGTCGGCCATGTACGTCATGGGCAGCTGGTTCACCGCCACCGAGGCCAAGGCCGAGAAGGACTTCGAGGTCGGCGTCTTCCCCGCCCCGGTCGACAAGGGCCAGACGTACCCGGGCCCGCAGGGCGCCACGCTCGCGGCCCCGTACATGATCCTCAAGTCCACCCCGCAGAAGGGCGCGGCGCTCAAGCTCGTCCAGTGGCTGGTCACCGACCCGGCGGCGGTCAAGAGCCAGCTCGCCCAGGACGGCAACTTCCGCACCGGCGTGGAGCGCGAGTTCACCCCGCTGGAGAAGCAGGTGCAGGAGATCCTGGACAAGGCTCCCCAAGGCGTCCCCCAGGGCGAGGGGTACGGCGACGCCACCCTCCCCAAGGGCTTCAACGCCGCCTGGAACACCGAGGTCCAGGGCCTGTACGTGGGCAAGTCGCCCGAGGAAGTGGCCGAGGGCGTGGACCGCTGGCTGGCCGGCCGCTCATGACCCTCACCCGGGAAGCACCCACCGTCGTCACGGCGCGGCCGGCGCCCCCCAGAAAACGCGGGTTCGACGGGCTGGCCAACACCCTCATGGTCGCCCCGGCCACGATCCTCTACGTCGTGATGCTGATCATCCCGGTCGGCCTGGCCCTCTACCTGAGCCTGACCGACTGGGACGGCTTCAGCGCCGACCCCGCCTTCGTCGGCGCCGCCAACTACGCCGACCTGCTGAGCGACCCCGAGCTGCAGCGCGCCTCGCTGGTCACCCTGCTGGTCGCGGCGGCCGGCACGGCCGGGCTGAACCTCCTCGGCCTCGGCTTCGCCCTCCTGGTCAACGGCGCCTCCAAGGCGAACACGTTCTTCCGGATCGTGCTGTTCTACCCGCACGTGCTCAGCGCCCTGGTGGTCGGCTTCCTCTGGTCGGCCATCCTCGGCACCACCGGTGCGGTCAACAACCTGGTCACCACCTGGGGCGGCGAGGTGATCCCGTTCCTGTCGGACCCGACCTGGGCCACGGTCACCATGATCGCCGTCCTGGTGTGGGCCGGGTTCGGCGTCAACGTGGTCCTCTATCTCGCGGGCCTCCAGGCGGTGCCGCACTCGCTCATCGAGGCGGCGCGGATCGACGGGGCGACGCGCCGGCAGGTGTTCAGGAACGTGACGCTGCCCGCGCTGGGCCCGTCCGTGACCGTGAACATCGTGCTGTCGCTGGTGACGCTGCTGAAGACGTACGACCTGGTGGTCTCGCTGACGGCGGGCGGGCCGGCCGGGCAGACCCAGACCGTCGCCTACCTCATCCTGTGGAACTCCTTCCACGACGCCCGCCTCGGCTTCGGCTCCGCGCAGTCGGTGATCCTCATGCTGGTGACGGCGGCGCTGGCGTTCGTGGTGACGAAGCTGCGCAGGCGCGGCGAGCTGGCGGTGCACCAATGACGAGAAAGACCTTCCTCTGGGCGACCGTCGCCTTCATGCTCATCCCCCTGTACGTGCTGACCGTCAACGCGTTCAAGGGCCAGCAGGACATCCTGGCCAACCCGTTCGGCCTCGGCGGCCTGACCCTCGAACCCCTGGGCAGGGCGCTGACGAACCCGCAGTTCAACGTGGTCAAGGGGTACGCGATCACGCTGCTGTTCGTGGTGGCGGTCAACGTGCTGTCGGTGGGGCTGGCCGCCCCGGCCGCGTACGTGATCGCGCGCAGCCCCAAGCGCCGCTTCCGCGTGCTCATGCTGTTCTTCCTGGCCGGCACGTTCATCCCCGGCCAGGTGCTGGTCATCCCCGTCGTGTACGTGCTCAAGACCCTGGGCCTGATGGGCACCATCCGCGGGTTCGTGCTGTTCGAGACCACACTCACGCTACCGTTCTCGATCTTCCTGTACGCGGGCTACATCGCCACCATCCCGGCCGTGCTCGACCAGGCGGCGGCGGTGGACGGGGCGGGCCGGCTGCGTACGTTCTGGCAGATCGTCTTCCCGCTGATGCGGCCCGCGGTCGCCACGATGGTCATCCTCAACACCTTCTCGGTGTGGAACGACTTCGTGAACCCGCAGATCATCCTGGGCCCCGGCAGCGGCCTCTACACCGTCACCACCGGCGTCTACGCGGCGGTCAGCCAGTACTCCACCGACTACACGGTCGTCTTCCCGACGCTGCTGCTGGCCATCGCACCCCTGCTCGTCTTCTTCGTCTTCATGCAACGGCACATCATCAGCGGCCTCACGGCAGGAGCAACGAAAGGGTGAACATGCGCGAGATCAGAGCGACGGTGCCGCTCGGTGTGCCGCCGGCCTGGGCGGTGCTGGAGCGCAGGCTGTTCGACGCCCTCGACGAGGCGTGGCGGGCCTTCGCCGCCCGCTACTGCGGCCCCGACGGGCGGCTCGTCTACCACGGTCCAGCCGCGGACCGGGACGGGGCCGACGACTTCTACGAGGCGTTCTTCAACTGGCCGACGCTCTACCAGCTCGGCGGGGCCGACGACCTGCTCGACGCCGCCAAGCACCACTGGGAGGGCGTCACCGCGCAGCTCACCGAGCTGGGCTACCTGGTCGACGAGTACGAGCGCGGCTACGACTGGTTCCACCAGGGCGAGTCGATGCTGCTGTTCTACGGCATCTGCGCGGCCGACCCGCGCGACGAGCGCTTCCGCGAGCGGGCCCGCCGCTTCGCCGACCTGTACCTGCCCGGCTCGGCCAACTACGACCCCGAGCACGACATCATCCGGGCCCCGCACAACGGCGCCGGCGGCCCCCGCTACGGTCTGCAGTGGGAGTGGGCCTCCTACCACACCGACCTGGTCAGCATGCGGCCGTTCGGCCTGCCGCTGCGCGACCTGCCGGGCATCACGGAGTGGCGGGACCTGGCCGACCCGAGCAACGCCGCGCGGATGGGCGCGGCGATGAGCGAGCGCATCGGCCGCGGCGACGTGGCCGTCAACCTGGCCGCGACCAGCCTGGCCGTCAACGCCTGGCTGTACGACGGCGACGACCGCTACCGCGACTGGGCGCTGCGCTACATCGGCGCCTGGCAGGGCAGGGCCGAGGCCAACGGCGGGATCCTGCCCGACAACGTGGGCCCGTCCGGCGTGGTCGGCGAGCTGCACGGCGGCCGCTGGTACGGCGGCAACTACGGCTGGCAGTGGCCGCACGGCCTCTACAGCGTCGGTGCCGCCGCCGCGATCGCCGCCGTCAACGCCCACCTGCTGACCGGCGACGACGCCGCGCTCGCCATCGGCCGCGACCCCCTGGAGATCGTGTACGACCGCGCGACCCAGGCCGCCGTGACCGAGACGGACATGAGCATCAGCGACCGCTGGCTGGCGGAGCTGGGCGACGAGGCCGGCAAGCCCACGATGCTGGTGCCCAACCGGCACGACGACCACGGCTGGTTCGACTTCCAGCCCCCGCAGCTCGGCCTCCCGGTCTGGCTCTGGCACATGACCCTCGCGCAGGGGGACGCCGACCGGCTCGACCGGGTACGCCGGGGCTCGGGCTACGACTGGACGACGGTGCGGCCGTTCCGCAACAAGGAGGAGGCCGGGCACGAGGCGCCCTGGCTGGAATACCTGCGCGGCGCCAACCCCGCCTTCCCTGAGCGGATGCTCACCACCGCGCTCGGCCAGGTGCAGCGCCGCATGGCGCTCATCGAGACGGACGAGGCGGACCTGGCCACCATCCACGTGCACCACTGGCAGCGGCTCAACCCCGTGGTCACCGAGGCGCTGCTGCAGCTCGTCACCGGCACCCCGCAGGTGCTCTACAACGGCGGGCTGCTGCCGGCCCGGCTGGCCTACTTCGACGCCGACCGCCACCGCCCGGGGCTGCCCGAGGACGTGGCCGCGCTGGTCGGCTCCGTACGCCCCGACGGCACCGCCGTGGAGCTGGTCAACCTGAGCCTCAGCCGGACCCGCAGGGTGATCGTGCAGGCCGGCCAGTTCGGCGAGCACCGCATCGACCGCGCGACCGTCACCGCCCACGCAGGCGACGGCTACCCCGGCGACCCGCGCGCCTACACCGCGCCCTCCGTCACCGAGACCGAGCAGGAGGTGACGGTGGACGGCCCGCGCCTGCTCGTGGAGCTGCCCCCCGGCCGCCGCATCCGGCTCGACCTGCACACGACCGCGCGCGTCCGCACGCCGTCGCACCAGCACTACTGACCCGCGCGAGCACCACCTACCCGCGCCGGCACTACTGAGGAGTTACATGGACGACGCCATCTGGGATCTGCCCGTTCGCGGGAAGCTGCCCGCCGAACCCGATCCCGCCCTCGTGGAGGGACTGTCCCGGATCAGCTCGGCCACGGCCTGCGCCAAGTTGCACGCGCAGGGCATCCGGCGGACCTTCGTCGAGGGGCCGCGTCCCATCGCGGCGGGGCAGAAGGTCGCCGGCCGGGTCCGCACGCTGCAGTTCATGCCGCAGCGCGAGGACATCGCCTCCGGGCTCGGCCAGGAGTACGTCGAGCGGCACACGGCCCTGTGGCACGTGCTGGAGGACATCCGGCCCGGCGACGTGCTCGTCGTGCAGGCGTACGGCAGTGCGTACACCGGCTGCTTCGGCGACATGCTGGTGCGCTACTTCAAGCGCAAGGGCGGCGCCGCCATCGTCGTGGACGGCCGGATCAGGGACCTGCCCCGGGTGAGCGGGCTCGGGGTGCCGATCTGGTGCACGGGCGCCACCCCGCACTACGCGTCGCAGGCGGAGCTGTTCCCGTGGGCGTACGACGTGCCGGTGGCCGTCGGCGGCGCGCTCGCGCTGCCCGGCGACCTGTGCGTGGCCGACGACGACGGCGCCGTGGTGGTGCCGTTGCGCCGGGCCGGCACGGTGCTCGACGCCGCCGCCGACCACGAGCAGTGGGAGCGCTACAGCCGCGCCCGCATCGAGGAGGGCGGGGCGCTTTCCGACTACTACCCACTCACCCCCGAGACCCGCGCCGACTTCGAACGGTGGCGGGACATTAAGGAGAGCCAGTGATCCTCAGGTCCGTAGGCGCGGTCGTCTTACTGGTAGGCGGCTTGACGACCCCCACGCCGTCGGCCGCCCGGCCCAACTGCGACTACTACGTCTCCACCGCGGGCAGCGACCGTGGCGACGGCAGCGCCAGGAGCCCGTGGAAGACCATCGAGCAGGCCCGCGACGCGCTCAGGGCCAAGAAGAACCACCAGAACTGCGACATCGTCGTCAACGTCAAGGCCGGCGACTACGTCGTGGACAAGACCATCGAGTTCACCGAGGCCGACTCCGGTCAGAACGGCCACAAGATCACCTATCGCAGCGCGGACGGCCCGGGCAAGGCCCGCCTGCTGGGTGCCAAGCCGGTGACGGGATGGCAGAAGTACAAGGACAACATCTACAAGACCAAGATGGATCGTACCTTCTACACGCTGTTCGAGGACGGCAAGCGCGCCACCACCGCCCGCCACCCGAACCGGACCAGCGACGACCTGTGGTCGCCGTACCTGTTCTCGGTGCTCGGCGAGCCGGAGAAGGAGGCGGTGCGCCAGTGGCTGTACTTCAAGCCGGAGGACGTGCCCAAGGAGTGGGACGCCGACTTCGACCGGAACTCGCAGATCGTGGTGTGGTCGGGCGGCTCGTGGAGCTGGTTCACCGACACCGTGCCGCTGGGCGGCGCCGACTTCCGCAAGAACTTCTTCACGCTCAACCACTGGGCCAGGTACGCGTTCGTCAACAGCCGCAGCGGCTCGCGCTACTTCCTGCAGAACACGCTGCGCTTCCTCGACCAGCCCGGTGAGTACTACTTCGACTTCGCCAACAGCGAGGTCTACTACTGGCCGAAGACCTCGATCGACAAGGTCGTGGCCCCCACAGTGAAGACGATCATCTCGCTCAAGGGCAGCACCCCCGACCAGCGCGTGCAGAACCTGGCCTTCGACGGCCTGGCCCTGCAGTACAGCGACTTCGTGGACTGGTATCGGGCCGGCTGGATCAGCGAGGGCGACTCGGGCTACGAGCACAAGTACCCCGTCTACGACCGGCAGATCGAGATGCCGCGCAACCGGTTCGGCATGATCACGCTGACGAACACCCGTGACATCGACCTGACCGGGCTCAACCTGTCCGACAGCGGCTACATGGGCATCTACCTGCTCTTCGCCAACGAGCGGGTCAAGGTCTCGGACAGCCTGCTGGAGAACATCGGCGCCGACGGCATCAAGGTCGAGGGCGGCTATCCCGGCGAGGGTGACATCTCCGGGCACCACACGATCACGAACAACTACATCTACCACGTCGGCGAGCTCGTGCCCGGCGACGCGTCCGGCATCGAGCTGATGAGCACGGGCAACAACACGGTCAGCAACATCAACGTCAGGCACAGCGCCAGGTACGGCATCAGCCTGGAGGTCCGGCCCGAGATCAAGCCGGCGGACAACTACGCCCGCAACAACTCCTTCTCCTACATCAAGCTGGAGGAGACCGGCCTGGACAGCGGTGACATGGGGGCCTTCTACACCTACGGCGTCAGCAACGTCGAGCCGCACCCCATGGACAACCACGTCAAGCAGATGGTGATCACGGACGTCATCAACGACCCGGCCGGCGCCATGCCGGACAGCGGCACCCGAGGCGTGCACATGGACGCCGGCGGTTGCGGCTTCACCTTCGAGAACATCGAGGTGGGCAAGGTCAGCGACGACAAGTACCAGAGCTACCAGTGCAACCAGGTCACCAACGCGAACTGGGCCGCGGGCTTCGACGCCTCGAAGATGGAGTACGACAAGATCGGCGTGACGAGCGCGTTCCCGTACCCGATCCCCGGGGCCTCGCAGTGAGAGCCGTGAGCATGGCCGGGGTGGTGCTGGCGGCGCTCCTCGTCGCCCCCGCCGCCGACGCCCAGGCGCCCTGCAAGCCGATCGAGTTCCACGTCGCGCCGGACGGGGCCGACGGCGGCCCCGGCACCGCGCAGCGGCCGTGGAAGACGATCGAGCACGCCCGCGACCAGGTCAGGAAGCGGCCCCAGAGCTGCGACATCGTGGTCAACATCAAGGCCGGCGACTACGTCGTGGACCGGACCATCGAGTTCACCGAGGCCGACTCCGGCCGGAACGGCCACCGCGTGATCTACCGCAGCGCGGACGGCCCGGGCAAGGCCCGCCTGCTGGGCGCCAGGCCGGTGACGGGATGGCAGAAGCACGACGACCACATCTACAAGACGAAGGTGGACCGTACCTTCTACACGCTGTTCGAGGACGGCGAGCGCGCCACCACGGCGCGCTACCCGAACCGCAGGTCCGACGACGTGTGGGCGCCGTACCTCACCTCGGTGCTGAAGGAGCCGGAGAAGGAGGCGGTGCAGCAGTGGCTGTACTCCAACCCCGGCGACTGGGACAAGAGCTGGAACCTCGACAACGCCCAGGCCGTGGTCTGGTCGGGCGGTAGCTGGAGCTGGTTCACCGACACCGTCCCGATCAAGAACCCGTCCTGGGACGACAACCAGATCACGCTCGCCCACTGGACGCGGTACGCCATGGTCAACAGCCGCGGCGGCTCCCGCTACTTCCTGCAGAACTCGCTGGACTTCCTCGACCAGCCGGGCGAGTACTTCTTCGACTTCGCCAAGGGCGAGGTCTACTACTGGCCGCGCGGGTCCATCGACCAGGTCGTGGCCCCCACGGTCAGGACGATCCTCTCGCTCAAGGGCAGCACGCCCGAGCGGCGGGTGCGCGACGTCACCTTCGACGGCCTGGCCCTGCAGTACACCGACTTCGTGAGCTGGTACCGCAACGGCTGGATCAGCGCCGGCGACGCCGGGGAACCGCACAAATACCCCCAGTACGACCGGCAGATCGAGATGCCGCGCAACCGGTTCGGCGCGGTGACGCTGACCAACACCAGCGGCATCGACCTGACCCGGCTGCACGTCTCCGACACCGGATTCACCGGTTTCTACCTGCTGTTCGCCAACGACCGCGTCCGGATCTCCGACAGCCTGCTGGAGAACGTCGGGGCCGACGGGATCAAGGTCGAGGGGCCGTACCCGGGCGAGGGCGACGTGGCCGGCCGGAACGTCTTCACCAACAACTACATCCACCACATCGGCGAGCTGGTCCCCGGGGACGCGTCCGGGGTCGAGCTCATGAACACCGGGAACAACGAGGTCAGCCACACCGTCGTCCGGCACAGCGCCCGCTACGGCGTCAGCCTGGAGGTCCGGCCGGAGGTGCAGGACGGCGACGGGTACGCGCACGGCAACGTCTTCAAGTACCTCAGGATCGAGGAGGCGGGGCTGGACAGCGGCGACATGGGCGCCTTCTACACCTACGGCGTCAGCAACCTCGACCCGCACGAGATCACCAACCACGTCTCCCAGGTCGTCATCGGGGACGTCATCCCCGACGCCTCCATGCCCGACAGCGGCACCCGCGGGGTGCACATGGACGCGGGCGGCTGCGGCTTCGCCTTCGACAACATCGAGGTGGGCAAGGTCACCGACGACAAGTACCAGAGCTACCAGTGCAACGAGGTGACGAACGCCAGCTGGCAGGACGGCTTCGACGCCTCGAAGATGGAGTACGACAAGATCGGCGTGACGGGCGCGTTCCCGTACCCGATCCCGAGCAAGTGAGCTGACCCGGCCCACTGACCGGGGCGCCGGGCCGGCCGGCCCGGCGCCCCATCCATCCGGCCACCCCCGCAGGACCGGCTTCCTGGAGCGCCCGTGAACGACCCGACGCACCACGGTTCCCCTTCCCCCCGCCCTCGCCGCCTTCCGCTGACCCGCCGCGGCTTCCTCGCGCTCGGCACCGCCACCACCGTCGCACTCGCCCTCGATCCCTCCCCCGCCGCCGCAGCCAGTCCCACGGGCGACTGGTTCGCCCGGCCCCGCTCCCCCTACCGGCCGATGGTGCGCTGGTGGTGGCCCGACGCCCACGTCGACCCGGCCGAGATCCGGCGGGAGGTGGACCAGCTCGCCGCGGCCGGGTTCGGTGGCGCGGAGATCGCGGCGGTGCACCACAGCATCCGCGACAAGTCCGTGCTCGACCCGGCCGGGCACGGCTGGGGCACCCCCGCCTGGACCGCCGCCGTCGAGGCCGCCCTCGACCAGGCCGCCAGGCGCGGGATCGGCATCGACCTCACCATCGGCCCCTCCTGGCCCGCCGCGGTCCCCTCGATCACCCCCGAGAGCGAGGCCGCCTGCCAGGAGCTCGCGCACGGCTCGGTCGCCGTGGCCCCGGGCGCCACGTACACGGGTCCGGTGCCGCCGCCCGCCGTGCCCGGGCGCCCCGAGCGCACGCTGCTGCTCGTCCAGGCCGCCCGGATCGAGCCCGCCCACTCCACCCGCGACGAGACCGGCCTCGACCCCGCCTCCGTCCGGGACGTCCCCGTGACCGGCGGGACGATCACGTGGACCGCGCCGGACGAGGGCGAGTGGCTGCTGATCTCGTACTGGCGGCGCGGCTCCGGCCAGCGCCCGGAGTCCGGCCCGCACACCGCGCCCGAGTCGTACGTCGTGGACCACTTCAGCCGGGCGGGCACCCAGGCGGTGATCGACTACTGGGAGTCGGAGCTGCTCACCCCTGCCGTACGGAGGCTGTTGCGGCGGGCGGGCGGGGCGCTGTTCGAGGACTCCATCGAGATCGAGACCGACGCGCTGCCCTGGACGCCGGACCTGCCCGCCGAGTTCGAGCGGCGACGCGGCTACGCGCTGGCGCCCTTCCTGCCGGTGATCGTGCTCGCGAACGAGGATCCCGTCTTCACGTACGAGGCCGTGCTCACCCGGCACGCCCGCAAGGACTTCTGGGACACGGTCTCCGAGCTGTTCAACCGGCACCACTTCACGAGGTTGCGCGACTGGGCGCACTCGCTCGGGCTGCGGTTGCGGGCGCAGCCGTACGGGTTGCAGACCGACGCCATCGAGGCCGCGGCCATCGTCGACATCCCTGAAGGGGAGTCCCTCGGTTTCAAGAACCTCGACGACTACCGCTGCCTGGCCGGGGGCCGGGACCTGGGCGGTGGCGAGGTGCTGTCCTGCGAGGCGGGGGCGTACCAGGGCGGGGCCTACACCACCACCTGGAAGAAGCTGCTGCGCACGATGGGCGGGGCGTACGCGGCGGGCCTCAACCAGACGGTGCTGCACGGCTTCTCGTACGCGACCGCGCCCGGGGCCGGGTGGCCGGGGTTCGCCGCGTTCACGCCGTACGACGGGAGGGCGGGCTACGCGGAGTCATGGGGCCCGCGCCAGCCGACGTGGGGTCACATCACCGACATTTCCGCATATTTCGCGCGAATCCACCTGATCATGCAACAAGGTCAGCCGCGGGTTGACGTGGCCGTCCTACGCCAGACCGGCTACACCAAGACCGGCATCGGCGCCTCCTGGTTCACCGCCACCGGGATCCCGACCGGCTGGACCCACCAGTTCGTCACCGCCCCGCTCCTGGACCTGCCCGGATCCCGCGTCATCCGCGGACGGCTGGCGACCCCCGCCTACAAGGCGCTGTTCGTCGAAGGCGACCGCTTCAACGCCGCCGAATGCACCATGACGCTCGCGGCGGCGAACCGGCTCCTCCAATACGCCCGGGCGGGCCTCCCCATCGTCTTCCTCGGCACCTGGTCATCAGCCTCGCCGCCCGGCGTGCCCCGCGACGGGGAAACCGAGCGACTCCGCCGCCTCGTCGCCTCCCTGACCGCCGAGCCCACGGTGCGCGTGGTCGCGTCTCCTGCCGACGTGCCCACCGCCCTGGCCTCCCTGGGCGTACAGCCCGACGTCCACTACGCGACCCCCTCCACCCTCCTCACCATGCGCCGCACGGACGGGGACGTGGACTACTACTACCTCTGCAACGGCAAACACCAGGAGAACGCCAAACCACCCATAACCCCCATAGACCACGAGGTCACCTTCACCCGCACCGCCCATGACGGCGTCCCGTACCTCCTGAACCCCTGGACAGGCACCGCCGAACGCATCGCCCTGTACACGGAGGACGGGCACGGCCGAATCCGCCTACGTGTGACCCTGCAACCGGCCCAGGCCCGGATCATCGCCATCGGCCGCCCCGGCCTGTTCGGCGACAGAACAGGCGCACGCACGCACGCGGTGACCTCAGACGCGGACGCGGTGAGATTCGACGGCCGCCACCTGACGATCCGCGCCACCCACGCCGCCGCCTGCACCACGACGCTCTCCAACGGCCGCTCGATCACCACCACCATCGGCCCGGTCCCCTCCCCCATCCCCCTGACCTCATGGCACCTCACGGTGGAGGACTGGCGCCCGGACTCGAAGATCACCCACTCCCTGACCCTCGACCAGCTCGTCCCATGGTCGGCGATCCCCGAACTGGCCGACGCATCAGGAGTCGGGACGTACACCACAACCGTCGACCTGACCGACACGGCGGCATACCTGGAACTGGGCGAGATCACCGACACCTGCCGAGTCCGCGTCAACGGCCGCTCCCTCGCCCCCGTGGACCAGATCCACCCCGTCATCGACCTCGGCCCACATCTGCGGCGCGGCACGAACACCATCGAAGTGGAGGTGGCGACCCCGTTGGGCAACCGCCTCAGAGTCGCGGACCCGACCGTCTACGGCGCGCTGTCACGCCAACCGTACGGCCTCCTCGGCCCGGTACGGCTGGTGCCGTACGGGGAGGCCAGGGTGCAGACCTGAGACGCTAAGGGTGCTCTTCGAACAGATCCTGAACAGTCCGCGCGGTAACCGCACGAGTGGCCCAGGCTTCAAGCTGAGCGAGGTCAGTACAGCCGGTGATGCGGTCGCGGACGTCATCCGGCACGTCGAGTCCACGCGTGGCCAGCACAAGCAGCACCACTTTGGCCTCTCCCCTGGCCTCGCCTCTGGCTTCTCCCCTGGCTTCTCCCCTGGCTTCGCCTTCTTTGAGGCCACGGCCATAGTGTTCACGGGCGAAGGGACTGTAGACCGGCCAGGCTGTGGACGTCATGATCTCCTCCAGGAGACACCGGATCTCGGGCGCCGCCATGCTGTAGGCGTATTCACCTTGCGCTCGCGGCCGTGCACCATGACAGGCATGACCGCGAGCCCCATGTGGGCGACCGCCTCCTGCAGGTCGGTGATGGCAGGAACACCGTCCGGCCCCCGCACCCGGGCCCGCAGCCGAAACCCGTCCACCCCCCTCTCGATCGGCTAGGGCAGTCGGCGAACATCTGAACGAGAGCGGCATGCCGGGGGGGCGGCATGACGCTCATGTTTCCTCGAACGCACTCCGCTACCGTGCATCCCCTTCAAGAAGGTCGTTCCACAGCTGCCTCGCCTCCGCTGCCCCCGCCCACGGGCTCTCACTGATCCGATCACCGCCGGCCACCTTCTCGGTCCGGCGAATGCAGCCCTTGCCGTCCGCCGTGCACAGCGCGTACACCTCGACCATGCACTCGCACGTGTGACTCCGCACCCTGACGGCGCAGTCTCGGGGCGGCGGCTCCGACCAGTCGATCGCGACGCATCCCTCCTTCGGCGGCTTCGGATGCGGGCCGTGAAATCCCTCCGTGTCCATGCGAACCTCCCAGGCCATCGTTCGATCACGCTGCGGAAAGGAAGCACTCCACCACAACGTTTGTGGTTGTCCCGCTACAAGAAGACATCTTAAGACCTCTTAAGACTTCAGGAAGCGTCTTGGGAGGTAGCCGTTCGTTACAGCAAGTCATGGGTCCCGTAGGGTCTGGCTCATGGCTCTGCAGGATAAAAGCGACCGAATCGACCATGATGGACCCAAGCTGGTCTGGCAACAGGTCGCCGAGGACGTCGAAGCCGAGATCGCTTCCGGCAAGCTCCTCCCCGGCGCCAAGATGCCGGCCGAGCTGGAGATCGCGAGCCAGTACGGCGTATCCCGGGTCACCATCCGCCGCGCCATCAAGGAACTGGCCGAACGCGACCTGCTCATCGTCGTCCACGGCCGCGGCACCTTCGTCGCCCACGGCGCCACTACATCGAGGTGACAGCCTTACCTGCGATCGTCCCGTCCGCCGCCGTTGTGGAGCGGGCGACGAAGCCGGATTCACCACGTTCTTGGCGGCGCCCCGACCGCTTGTGCGAGGGGAGGCTTGCGGCCTCACCAGGTGAGCCGCCCGTCCGGGCCGTGCTCGCCCGGGCCTGTGAAGCCGGACCGTAAGCTGTGTTCGTGACAGCCGGGGTGAGACGCGCGTGGTGACACGCAACGACGTGGCGCGCCTGGCGGGCACCTCGCCCGCCGTGGTCAGCTACGTGATCAACAACGGGCCCAAGCCCGTCTCCGAGGCGGCCAGGCGGCGCGTCCTGGCCGCGGTCGAGGAGCTCGGCTACCGGCCCAACGCGGTCGCCAGGTCCCTGCGCGCGCGCCGCACCTGGACCATCGGCGTGATCGCCTCCGACAGCGCGGGTGGCACCAGCCCGTTCTTCGGGCAGTTCACCCGGGCCTGCGAGGAGGTGGCCTGGCAGCGGGGATACTCGGTGCTGCTGGGCAACTCGGCCGAGGATCCGGCGCGGGCGGAGGGGTACGTCAGGCGGTTCATGGAGCATCAGGTGGACGGGCTGGTCCTGATGCGCGTGCCGGTCTCCACCGACCGGGCCGAGGAGATGTGCGGCCGCATCCCGGTCGTCACCATCGACCACACCGCGCCGCCGCACTTCTCCCGGCTCGCGGTGGACGACGAGGAGGGCGGCTACCAGGCCACCCGCCACCTGCTGGAGCACGGTCACCGGCGCATCGGCTTCGTCGGCGGCCCCCTGGACATCACGCCCGTCGAGCTCAGGGCCGCGGGCTGGCGGCGTGCCCTGCGGGAGGCGGGGGCGCCGGCGGGGCCGGTCGCGGAGGGGGAGCTGAGCCTGGAGGGTGGGTACGACGCGGCGTTCCGGCTCCTGTCGGCGACCGCCGATCGTCCGACGGCTGTGTTCGCCTCCATCGACGACCAGGCCATCGGCGCCATGCGCGCCGCCGCGGACCTCGGGCTGCGGGTGCCGGAGGACGTGGCGGTGGTGGGGTTCGACGGGGCGAGGGAGGCGGCGTATACGGTGCCGGGGTTGACCACGATCAGCCAGCCGATCGACGAGATGGCCCGCCACGCCACGGAGACGCTTGTGGCGGCCATCGAGAAGGAGGGCGGGGAACCGCTCACCAAGATCTTCTCCGCCACTCTCGTGACCCGCGGCTCCTGCGGCTGCCCGGAACCCCGCCTGCACAACTGAGACCGGCACCCGGTCGATCGGCCCACCCGCTCCGCGGCGACGTGGGCGAGCGCCTCCTGGACCTGGCGCTCGTCCTGGCGCTCGTCCTGGCGCTGCGCGCCTGGTGCGCCGGGCCGGGGGGCGGGGCTCCCCGCGTGGTACGGCGCGCTGGGCGACCCGGCCGTCGGCGAGGCGCTGCGCCGCATGCATGCGGACCCCGCCCCCGATGGACGGTCGCCGCCGTGGCCCGCAAGGTGGACTACGAGGACGCGTTCGCCTTCGGCGTGGCTTCAACCGCGCCCGCGGCGTCAGCCCCTCCGCCAGGCGCCACCAGCCACCCTGACGCCGCAAGGAGCCGACCCCGGCTACGCGGCGGCCACGATGCGGCGGACGATCTCGTGGGCGACCCGCTCCGCCGGCGCGGACGTCGTGAGCCGCGTGCGGCCGCCCCCCGGCGTGAATGTGCTGGACCCGTCCGCCCCCACCACGACCCGCCCCTCCGGGCTGAACGCGAACAGGTCCGGCTCCAGCATCGTCAGCACCGTGATCGGGTCATGGGGGCTGTTCCACTCCGCGTTCCAGAACCGCCACCACTGCTCGATCTCCGCCTTGAGCGCCTCGCCCAGCCGGCCGGCCCCGGCGATGGCGGTGACCGCCGTCGCGTCCATGCGTACGGTGGTGGTGATCTCCAGGCCGGTCACCGTGATCGGCGCGTCCGAGCCGAAGACGATGGCCGCCGCCTCCGGGTCGCACTTGAGGTTGTGCTCGGGATCGGTGGAGTCGAAGCGGCCGCCCATGAGCCACAGGTGCCGGACGTCGCGGGCGAAGGACGGCGAAGCGGTGATCGCCCGCGCGATGTTGGTGAGCGGGCCGACCGCCACCACGTCCACCTCCCCGGGCGCGCTGCTCACCCGGTCCACCAGGTACGCCACCGCGTCCCCCTCGTCCACCGCCTCCTCGTCGAGGTCGGCGAACAGCCTGCCCTCGTGGCCGGCCCACCAGACGGGCCGGTCGGTCAGAGTCCGCGCGGCCCCGGGCAGGGCGGTCATGGTGCGGTTCGCGAGGCGGGCCAGCCGCTTGGCCAGGCGCGCCCGCAGCAGCGTGTCCCCGTAGACGGTCGTGCAGCCGATCAGGTCCACCTCCGGCGAGCCGAGCAGGACGGCGAGCGCCAGCGCGTCGTCCACGTCGGTGCCGATGTCGGTGTCGAAGATGACGCGCATGGTCGAAGGAGCCATGATGACCTTTCCCCGGGGAGGGCTACTTGAGCCCGGTGGTGGCGATGGACTGTGTGAAGTGTCGCTGGAAGCGCAGGATGATCAGCAGCGGGACGACCGTCAGCACGATGGAGCCGGCGAAGAGCTGACCGTAGTCGATGGTGAACTGGCCCCGCATGTTCGCCAGCGCGATCGGGCCGAGCTGGTGGGCGGCGTCGGTGCCGATGAGCAGCGGCCAGACGTAGGACTGCCGCTGGAAGATGAGCAGCGTCAGCCCCGCGCTCACCAGGGCGGGCCGGGAGAGCGGCAGGTAGATGCGGGCGAACACCCCGAACCACCCCAGCCCGTCGATGCGCGCGGCCTCCGGAGTCTACACGTGTCACTTCGGGGATGGCCGCCAGCATGCCACGAACCCGTCCGCGCGGACAAGGCTCACAACCCTTGACCGATCTTGACAGCCGGTCTACATATATATTCATCGCCCAGTATTCATTCGCCAGCAGAGAGGCCGAAGGTGAAGGCAACGATCACGGTTCTCGTGGCGGCGACGGCGCTCGCCTTATGTCCCCCCGGCACGGCGTCCGCCGCGGGCGGCCCGCGGCTCTCGGTGCCGGGGCAGGGCCGCGGCACCTGCGTGGACGCGCCGCTGAAGATCACCTTCCCGGGGGCCGCACCCGGGCTCGGCTCCTCCGGGGCGATCGAGATCCGCCGTGCGGACGGGTCGCTCGCCGACCGCATCGAGGCCGCCGTGGCCAGGGCCGACAGGAAGAACATCGGCAGCGCGATCTCCGACACGGGCCTCCCGCACGACTTCTCGTACGAGTCGATCATGATCGACGGCGACAGCGCCACCGTCCACCCGCACCACCAGCTCGAGTACGGCCAGGAGTACTACGTCACCGTCGACCCCGGCGTCTTCCCCGGCTGGGACGGGGTGCGGGATCACGGGAGCTGGCGGTTCACCACCAGGAAGCGGCCGGTCCGCGACGATCCCCGCCATCTCACGGTCTCCGCCTCCGGCACCGGCGACTTCTGCACCGTGCAGGGGGCCGTGGACGCCGTACCGACCGGGAACCGGCGGCCGGTCACCATCGACGTGAAGGCCGGCGTCTACACCGAGATCGTCTACGTCCGCGAGGACCGGCCGCACGTCACCGTGCGCGGCGCGGGCGCGGGGCGCACCGTGATCCGGTACCCCAACAACGACCTGCGCAACGGCGACAAGGCGCTGAGCGACGGCGGTCCGGCGGACGTGTGCCCGCGCCGCGTGCTGGAGACCTCCGACCTGCACAACTGCTGGCGGGCGTCGTTCGGCGTGGACGCGGCCGACTTCCGGCTGAGCGACCTCACCCTGCACAACACGACCCCGGACGGCGGGTCGCAGGCGGAGGCGTTCCGGGGCAACAACGAGCGCATCGTGCTGGAGCGGGTGGACCTGCGCAGCAACCAGGACACGCTGCGGCTGCAGGGCAAGGGGTTCGTCACGGACAGCCGGATCAGCGGCGACACGGACTTCGTGTGGGGGACGGGGACGGTGTTCATCCAGGACTCGGTGCTGGAGTCGACGGACGCCGGATACATCTCGCAGAGCCGCAACGACGCCACGCGGCCGGGGGCGGTGTTCGTGCGGACGCGGCTGACGCGGGCTCCGGGGGTGCCGGACGGGTCGGTGGTGCTGAGCCGGAGCGCGGTGTGGCGGTTCACGCACAGCCAGGCGGTGTTCATCGACACGGCGATGGACGCGCACATCGCGCCGGTGGGGTGGCAGATCGACCCGAACGACTGTGCCCAGGCACGGTCGGCGTCCTTCTGGGAGTACGGCAGCACCGACCTGGAGGGCCGCCCGGTGGACACCTCGCGGCGGCTGCCCTGCTCCCGCCTGCTCACCGCCGCCGAGGCCGAGCGGTGGAGCGACCCGGCGTTCGTACTGGGGGGCTGGGATCCCGAGCCCGGACACCGTTGAGATGCACGCGCGGATGGATGGAGTCGCCGAATGACGGACGTTGCAGCGGGCGCGAGCAGGCGCAGGATGCTGGGTGGCGTGCTGGGCGGGATGGGCGCCGCGCTGGTCGCGGGCGCGCCGACCGCGGCGGCCGCAAGCGCCGGAACGAGCACGGGCGGCCACGGGGACAGGCGGCCGCCCCGCCCCGTGGCTCCCGTGAACCAGGAGTCGGCCGCCAAGTTCGGCCCCGAGTACAAGACCCTCCCGCCCGCCGTGGCAGGCGTGGACATCGAGCCGCTGATCGGCATCACGAATGCCGCGGACATCGACGCCAGGCGCGCGGCCATGACCGGCTACATCTGGAAGAGCGCGGGCCGGCCCACGACCCTCCCGGCCGTCGAGACAGGAGTGCCGGCCCCGGCAGAGCTCAAGGACCTCACCGGCGTGCGCCGCATCGACCGGCTGACGGTCCCGCTGGAGTACCGGGTCACGGCCAAGGTGTACGACCTCCTCCCCCGCAAGGGGTGGAACCGCCGCCTGGCCCTCTACCACAACGGCCACGGCGAGCCCCCGGACACCATGATCCGCACCACCCAGGCCCTGCTCGACCGCGGCTACCGCGTCATGGTCTACGCGATGCCCTTCCACCACTGGAACGCCCAGGGCATCGAGGACCCCGAGCACCCGGGCACGATGCTCCCGGGCCCCTCCCACCGGGAGCTGCCCCCGTGGGAGAGCGAGGGGTTCTCCACGCTGACCTTCTTCCTCGAACCGCTCACCGTGACCCTCAACCACGCCGAGCGGACCTACCGGCCCGCGTCGGTCGAGATGATCGGCCTGTCCGGCGGCGGCTGGACGACGACGGTCTACGCGGCGCTCGACCCCCGCGTGACCCGCAGCTACCCAGTGGCGGGGTCGCTGCCGTTCTTCCTGCGGCCGGCCTCGCCCAAGCCGAGCCCCACGATCGGCGACTTCGAGCAGACCAAGGCGGCACTGCCCGGCTTCTACGCCGCGAGCTCGGACGACTTCCTCGACATGTACGTGATGGCCTCCGTCGGCGCGGGCCGGGGCCAGCTCCAGATCCTCAACCGGTTCGACGAGTGCTGCTTCAACGGCGTGGGCCACCGCGTCTACCAGGCCCCGGTGCGCGACCGGGTGCGGCTGCTCGCCGGCGGGCGGCCCGAGCGAGGGCGGTGGGACCTGCTGGAGGACGCCACGCACGACGACCACACCATCTCGCCGCACGCGCTCTCCGTGATCCTCTGGGATCTTGACACCACAAATGTCACAACCTAATATCGGAATATAAATATTAAGCTGAATGCATATTCAGTCGGGAGGGGCGCATGGCGGGAAGGACGTTTTCCCATCGCCGCCGGGTGATCGTCGACACGGACGCGAAGAACGAGGCGGACGACCAATTCGCCATTGTCCACGCGCTGCTCTCCCCGAGCCTGGACATTCGCGGCCTGGTCCCCGCGCATTTCGGCAACCGGCGCACCAGGCAGAGCCTGGAGGAAAGCCGGGCGGAGATCGAGCTGCTGCTGCGGCTGCTGAAGCTCGACGGCCGGGTGCCGGTGGCGGACGGCGCGGCGTACGCGCTGCCCGACGCCCGCACCCCTGTCCGCGCGCCGGGGGTCGAGCTGATCGTCGAAGAGGCCATGCGCGACGTGGCCGAGCCGCTCTACGTGGCCTTCCTCGGCCCACTGACCGACATGGCCGCGGCCCTGCTGCTCGAACCGCGCATCGCCGAGCGGGACGTGACCGTGATCTGGATCGGCGGCGGCGGGTACGACGGCCGCGGCCCGCAGGACGGAGGGCCCGAGTTCAACCTGTCCAACGACATCGTGGCGGCCAACGTCGTGTTCTCCTCGGCGCTGCGGGTGTGGCAGGTCCCGGCGCCGACGTACCGGATGACCGCGGTCGGCTACGCCGAGCTCGACGAGAAGGTCGCGCCGTGCGGCGAGATCGGCGAATATCTGGTGCGCCAGCTCGTCGAGTGGAACGAGCGGCAGCACGGCGGGTCGATCGAGTTCCGCGCGCTCGGCGACTCCCCCGCCGTCGGGCTGCTGCTGCACCCCGACTGCGGGACCTGGGTGGAGCGGCCGGCGCCGAACTTCCGCTACGACGGCTCGCTCGACTTCTCCGCCGCGAACCGGCCGATCCGCACCTATGACTCGATCGACGCGCGGTTCGTCCACGAGGACTTCTTCGCGAAGCTACGCGCCTTCGCGGGAGCCCGCTAGGCGGTGGTCGCGCCCGGTCCGGGGGCGCCCGTCCGGCCGGGGCGGCGTCCGGTGTATGGTCCGGCGCGGGAGCCGTCCGGGCCGCCCCCGCCACGGCCGGCGCCGCACGCCCGCTCTCCCGATGTGCGCGCGGCGCCGCGCGCTAGCAGAATGGCACTCGGCAGTGGCCCGGGCTCGCCACCGGACCAGCATGAGCGGCGGAGCCGAAGCGGAGGCCAGCGATCGTGGGAGCTGACAGTCAGTTCGAGAAGGGGCGCGCAGGCGGCGAGTCCGTGAGGTTCGGCGGTCGCCGGCTCGGCCAGGAGTCCGAGCGCATGCGGCTGCTCGTGCGGGTCGCCCGCCTCTACCACGAGCACGGGGTGCGGCAGCCGCAGATCGCGGCGCAGCTGCGCATCTCGCAGCCGCGGGTGTCGCGGCTGCTCAAGGAGGCCGCGGAGATCGGCATCGTGCGCACCGTGGTCGTGGTGCCGAGCGGCGTGCACGCGCTGCTGGAGGAGGACCTCGAGCGCAAATACGGCGTGGAGCAGATCATCGTGGTGGACGCCTCGGGCGAGAACCACGACGTCGTGGCCGCGCTGGGCTCGGCGGGGGCGACCCATCTGGACGCCACGCTGATCGGCGGCGAGCACCTCGGCATCTCCTCGTGGAGCGCCAGCCTGCTGGCCACGGTGGAGGCGATGCAGCGCCGTCCCGTCCGGGTGGCCGAGGAGGTCGTGCAGCTCATCGGCGGTGTCGGCAAGGGCTCCGCGCAGGTGCAGGCGACCCGGCTGGCCGCCCACCTGGCCGACCTCACCGGCGCCGAGCCGGTCTTCCTGCCCGCGCCCGGCCTGGTCGGCTCGCCGGCGGCGCGGCAGGCGCTGTCCGACGACCACGTGGTGCGGCAGGTGGTGGACGCGTGGTCGCGGCTGACGACCGTGCTGGTCGGGATCGGCAGCCTGAGCCCGTCCCCGCTGCTGCAGGAGAGCGGCAACGCCATCTCCGAGGACGAGCTGGAGACCATGCGCGGCCTCGGCGCGGTGGGTGACGTGTGCCTGCGCTTCTTCGACGCCGAGGGGCGGCTGATCGACTCGCCGCTGGAGGAGCGCATCCTCGGCATCCCGGCCGCCGACCTGCTGCGGGTGCCCCGGCGCATCGCGATCGCCGGCGGGCGGCGCAAGACGGCCGCCATCCGGGCCGCGCTCAAGGGCGGGTGGGTGAACACGCTCATCACCGACGTGGGCGTGGCCGAGGAGCTCCTCAAGGACTGATCCCGGGCCCCCTTCCATCCCTGGCAGGCCGCCGTGCGCCGCACGGCGGCCTTCGCCGTTCCTGGACGAAAGCTGGGAGTTTACCGGCCGGTCATCTGCCGGAGAAACCGCTCTTGACAGTCACATCCGCGTCGTTCACGATGTGATGAATCCTCTCCATTCATGGCTGAATAAAAATTCTCACCTAGCTACAGCGTGGTTCGGAGTGTGCCGAAAGGCGGCACTGCCCTGCCTATTTCCGGGGCGGAAAGAGAGCGTTTCGATGGCCGAGGCCCTTGGCTTCGATCCCCAGCAATCAGAATTCAGTCGCCGCACTTTCGTGCGTTCGGCGGCATTGGCCGGGCCCGCGGTGGCGTGGGCCGGGACGCCGGGCGGGGCCGCCGCGGCGACGGCGCACGGCACGCGGGCGGCGGCGTCGGCGCAGGCCGTTCCGGCCTTCCCCGGCGCGGAGGGCGCGGGGATGTACACCACCGGCGGCCGGGGCGGCGCCGTCTACGAGGTGACCACCCTCGACGACTCCGGCCCCGGGTCGCTGCGGGAGGCGGCGGCCAAGTCGGACGGCACGATCGTCTTCCGGGTCTCCGGCAACATCCGGCTCAAGGGCGGGCTCGACATCACCGGGTCCAACCTCACGATCGCCGGCCAGACCGCCCCCGGCCACGGCATCACGGTCATCGGCAACGAGACCCAGATCAAGGGCGACAACATCATCCTGCGCCACCTGCGCTTCCGCGGCGGCGACGAGCTCGGAACCCCGATCGACACGTTCGGCGCCCGCGACGTGCGGGACCTCATCATCGACCACTGCTCGTTCAGCTGGGGCGTGGACGAGTGCTTCTCCGTCTACGGCAACACCAACGTGACCGTCCAGTGGTGCATCATCTCCGAGGGCCTGACGAACTCGGTGCACGACAAGGGCCGGCACGGCATGGGCGGCCTGTGGGGCGGCGACACCATCACGTACCACCACAACCTGCTCGTCCACCAGAACGCCCGCAACCCGCGCTTCAGCTTCACCGAGGGCCTGGACATGGTGGTCGACCACCGCAACAACGTGATCTACAACCACGGCATCACGTCCTGCTACGGCGGCGAGTGGTCGAACGGCGTCAACGTGGTCGGCAACTACTACAAGCCGGGCCCCAACACGCTGCCCGCGATCGCCAGGGAGATCGTGGCGCCCGGCCGGTTCGGCCAGTGGCACGTCAGCGGCAACGAGGTCGAGGGCCACCCCGACATCACGGCCGACAACACCAAGGGCATCACCTACCCGGCCGGCGGGATCACGTTGCTGGCCAAGCCGGTGGAGTTCGCGAACGGGATCACCGAGCAGCCGCCGCAGCAGGCCCTCGCCGCCGTACTGGAGCAGGCCGGGGCGATCCTGCCGCGCCGGGACGCGATCGACGCGCGGCTGGTCAACGAGGTACGCACCGGGACCGGGCGGCAGATCAACTCCCAGAAGGACGTGGGCGGCTTCCTCCCCTTACCCTCCGAGGTGCCCGCCCCGGCCGACGGCGACCACGACGGCATGCCCGACGAGTGGGAGACCGCACAGGGGCTGGACCCGGGCAACGCCGACGACGCCAAATTGGTGGACGGCAGCGGGTACACGAACCTGGAGCGCTACCTGAACTCCATCCAGCGGGCCGGGAGCCGCAACCCCGAGGTGGCCATCACCTCCCCCAGGGTCGACCAGGTGTTCGCGGCGGCCGCCGACAAGCAGAGCGTCACCGTCCAGGCCACCGCCAAGGCGCTGGACGGCGCGTCCATCGCCAGGGTCGAGTTCTTCCGGGGCGAGGAGAAGATCGGCGAGGCCACGGCGGCGCCGTACCAGGTGACGTGGGCGGACGCGGGCGACGGCAGCCACTGCCTGACGGCCAGGGCCACCGACAGCACCGGCACCGCGACCACGTCCTCGTACGTGCCGATCCACGTCACCCGCACCACCACGCACACCCCCTGGAAGGCGCAGGACATCGGCCAGGTGCCCATCCCCGGGAACACGGCGCTCAAGGACGGCGTGCTCACGCTGAAGGGGTCGGGGAAGATCGCCGGGTGGAAGGACTCCTTCCACTTCGCCTACCAGGCGGTCGGGTTCAGCAGGCGCGGCGAGGTCATCGAGATCACCGCGCGGGTGGACAGGGTGAGCCGGGCACACGTGGAGGCCGTGGCCGGGCTGATGATCCGGCAGGACCTGGCGCCGAACTCGCCGTTCATGCTGGCGGGCATCGGGTGGTCGGAGGACGGCAAGCGGGCCAAGGCGATCAGGGTCGCCTCCACCGGTACGGCGGCGAGCGTCGGCGTGTACCCGGCGACGGGCGACGACCCGCTGGACGACAAGCCGTACTGGCTGCGCCTGGTCTGCCGGAGCCTGCCGACCGGCGGAGACAACGAGTTCGAGGCCTTCCTCTCGGACAACTCGCTGAACTGGACGCGTATCGGCTACGAGCGCATCTCGATGCGGACCAGCCGGTTCTACCTCGGCCTCGCGGTCGACGGGAACCAGGAGGCGAACGGCGTCCACCCCTACACCACGGCGACCTTCAGCCTGGTCAAGGTCAATCGTTAGACCTGGAACGGAGCACCCATGACAGAGCACCCGTTGACGAGGAGGAGCCTGCTCCGCGGCGGGGGACTGCTCGCGCTCGCCACGGCGAGCGGCTGCAGCTTCTTCGACACCAGCCCGGACACGGGCGCCGCCGGCGCGGCGCAGGCCGCCGACATGTCCGCCAAGGAAGCGCCGGCGCTGGCGGAGCTGGTCAAGGCCGGCAAGCTGCCGCCGCTGGAGCAGCGCCTGCCGAAGAACCCGCTGACCGTCACCCCGCTGCAGGAGCCCGGCAGGTACGGCGGCACGTGGAGCTCGGCCCTGGTCGGCGAGGACGACTGGGACTGGCTGATCTTCACGCTCTACGAGCCCCTCGTCCGGCTCAAGCCCGGCACCAATGGGCAGAAGGGCCCGGACGACATCATCCCCAACGTCGCCGAGTTCGAGGTCAAGGACGGCGGCCGGGAATACGTCTTCCGCCTGCGCGAGGGCCTGAAGTGGTCCGACGGGCAGCCCTGCACGGCCGACGACATGCTGTTCGCCTTCGAGGACGTGGCCACCTACCACGACCTGCACACGACCGGCATCTACGACCTCTACCTGGAGAACGGCAGCACCACCGAGCGGGTCAAGGTCGAGAAGGTGGACGAGCGAACCGTCCGCTACGTCTACAAGGAGCCGAAGGCGGGCCTGCTGTTCCAGATCGCGGTGGCCACGTTCGAGCGGGGCGGGGCGAGCGGGTTCCTGCTGCCCAAGCACTACCTCAAGCAGTTCCACAAGAAGTACAACCCGGACGCCGACAAGCTCGCCAAGGAGCAGCAGCTGGAGGACTGGACCCAGCTGTTCATGCAGAAGAACGACGTCCCGCACAACGCCGACATCCCCACGCTGCACGCATGGAAGATCAGCAGCGCGATCGGCACGGGAACGGCGGTGGTGGCCGAGCGGAACCCGTACTACTGGAAGGTCGACCAGCAGGGGCGCCAGCTCCCCTACATCGACCGGTTCAGGTCGGAGATCCTCGGCGACGTCGAGGTGGAGCTGCTGAAGATCATGAACGGCGAGCTCCACATGCAGCTCCGCAACTTCAACACGCCGGAGAACAAGCCGCTGGTCGCGCAGAACGCCACCAAGGGCAAGTACCGGCTGTTCGACGTGCAGAGCCGGCTGAGCAACACGATGATCATCCAGTTCAACCAGACCGTCTCCGACGAGGGCCTGCGCGAGCTGTTCAGGAAGAAGGACTTCCGGATCGGACTGTCGTACGCGATCAACCGGAAGCAGATCATCGACGGCGTGTACGCGGGCCAGGGCGAGCCCTGGCAGGGCGCGCCCTCCAAGGCCAACGCCCTCTACGACGCGGACTTCGCCAAGCAGTACACGGAGTACGACGTCGCCAGGGCCAACGAGTTCCTGGACAAGGCCGGGCTGACCGAGAAGGACGCCGACGGCAAGCGGCTCGGCCTCGACGGCAAGCCGCTGATGATCACGGTCATGGCCGACACGGAGTTCCCCCACCACGTCCAGGCGCTGGAGTTCGTCAAGAAGGACTGGGAGGCGGTCGGGGTCGGGCTGCGGGTCGATCCGGTGGCGTCCACGCTGTACGACGAGCGCACGATGGGCAACAACCCGCAGGCGTCCGCGTACACGTGCAGCGACTTCGACGTGATCACCGGCACCGGCGGCGACCACTACTACGTGCCGAGCAACTCCGGCAGCGCCCGCTACGCCATCCGCTGGGCCCAGTGGTACGGCAGCAAGGGCAAGAGCGGCGACGAGCCGCCGGAGGAGGTGCGCAAGCAGCTGGAGGCGTTCACCACCATGCGCACCGAGCCCGACTTCACCAAGGCGCTGGAGCACGCCAAGGAGGTCGTGCGCATCTCCAAGGAGCAGTTCTACTCGATCGGGATCAGCTCGTACCCGAACGAGTACGGCATCGTCTCCAACAGCTTCAAGAACGTGCCCGAGTCCATGGCCGCCGCCCCGGTGAACCCCGGGCCGACCATGCCCGAGCAGTACTCCCTCTGAGGGGCCGACGTGCTGGGTTACTTCGGCCGCCGCCTCCTCTACGTGGTGGTGACGCTCTGGGCGATCTCGATCGTCACGTTCGTCATCATCAACCTGCCGCCGGGCGACTACGTCTCGACCCTGGTCGCGAACGCGGATTCCGGCGGCGAGGGCATCACTCCCGCGGAGGCCGCCAACCTCAGGCAGCGCTACGGCCTCGATGACCCGGTCTTCGTCCAGTACTGGCGGTGGATCTCCGCCATCGTGCTGCACGGTGACTTCGGTCAATCGTTTGCCTGGAACCAGCCGGTCGCCACGCTGATCGGCGAGCGGGTCGTCCTGTCGGCGGTGCTGTCGATCGCCTCGCTGCTCCTGGTCTGGGCGATCGCGTTCCCGATCGGGATCTACAGCGCGGTCAGGCAGTACTCCTGGGGCGACTACGGCTTCTCCTTCCTCGGCTTCATCGGGATGGCGATCCCCGAGTTCATGCTGGCGCTGGTCCTCATGTACGTCGGGTTCCGCTACTTCGGGCAGAGCGTGGGCGGGCTGTTCTCACCGGAGTTCCAGGACGCGGCCTGGAACCTGGGCAAGGTCCTGGACCTGATGGGGCATCTGTGGGTGCCGATCGTGGTCATCGCGGTCTCCGGCACGGCCGGCATGATCCGGGTGACCCGGGCGAACCTGCTCGACGAGCTCTACCGGCCCTACGTGCACACGGCCAGGGCCAAGGGGCTGCCGGAGTGGAAGCTGCTGCTGAAGTACCCGGTGCGGATGTCGCTCAGCCCGTTCTTCAGCACCGTGGGCTGGCTGCTGCCGGGGCTGATCGGCGGGGAGACCATCGTGTCGGTCGTCATGAGCCTGCCGACCGGCGGCCCGCTGCTGCTCAGCGGCGTCATGAACCAGGACATGTACCTGGTCGGCAGCTTCATCATGATCCTCAGCACGCTGACCGTGATCGGAACCGTGCTGAGCGACCTGGCGCTGGCGTGGTGGGACCCGCGAATCCGCAAACGGTACAAGAGAGAGTAGCGCCGCATGTTCCTCAGGCGACCGACCAAGGAAGTAGGGACCCTGCCGCAGTGGCGGCTGATGTGGCGGCAGTTCCGCCGGCACCGGCTGGCGATGGCCGGCGCGGCGATCCTGATTCCGGTGTACTTCGTGGCGATCTTCGCGGAGTTCTTCGCGCCGATGTCCAGCTCGACGGCGAACACGTCGATGACGTACGCGCCGCCGCAGGTGGTGCGGTTCTCGGCCGAGCACGGACCGCACGTCTACGGGTACACGACCGAACGCGACGCGACGACGTACGCGCAGACCTACACCGAGGACCCCACCAAGGTGATCGAGGTGGGGCTGTTCGTGCACGGTGACGAGTACCGGCTGCTCGGCCTGATCCCGTCCGACATCCACCTGATCGGCCCCGTGACCAAGGGCGAGCCGTTCTTCCTGCTGGGCTCCGACGGGAACGGCCGGGACCTGCTGTCCAGGCTCGTCCACGGCGCCCGGGTGTCGTTGTCGATCGGGCTGGTCGGCGTCGCGGCCAGCTTTCTGCTCGGCATGTTCATCGGCGGCATCTCCGGATACTTCGGGGGCGGCGTCGACAACGTCGTGCAGCGGGTCATCGAGTTCCTGATGGCGATCCCGACGCTGCCCCTGTGGATGGCGCTGTCGGCGGCGCTCCCCACGGACTGGGGGCCGCTGACCCGATATTTCGCTATCACTGTGCTGTTGTCGCTGATCGGGTGGACCGGGCTGGCCCGGGACGTACGCGGGCGGTTCCTGTCCCTTCGCGAGGAGGACTTCGTCACTGCCGCCCGGCTGGACGGCGTGGGCCGGCTGTCGATCATCTTCCGGCACATGATCCCGTCGTTCGCCAGCCACATCATCGCCTCGCTGTCGCTGGCCATCCCGGCCATGATCCTCGGCGAGACCAGCCTGAGCTTCCTCGGCCTGGGGCTGCAGGCGCCCGCGGTGAGCTGGGGCGTGCTGCTGGAGGGCGCGCAGAACGTGCGCGTCGTCGCGAACGCGCCCTGGCTGCTGGCCCCCGGCGTCGCGGTGGTGGTCGTCGTGGTGGCCATGAACTTCTTCGGTGACGGCCTGCGGGACGCGGCCGATCCTTACGGCAACAGGAAGGTGAGCAGACGTGCCCGCAGACGACGTGCTGCTTGAGATCGAGGACCTGCGGACGCACTTCCTGCTGGACGACGGCGTGGTGTGCGCGGTGGACGGCGTGGACCTGCGGGTGCGCAAGGGCGAGACGCTGGCCATCGTCGGCGAGTCCGGCTGCGGCAAGAGCGTCATGGCGCGCTCGATCCTGCGCCTGGTGGACCCGCCGGGCCGGATCGAGGGGGGCAGGATCACTCTGCACCGCGAGAGCGGCCCGGTCGAGCTGACCGGCGCCGACCGCAAGCTGCTGCGGCAGGTCCGCTGGCAGGACATCGCGATGGTGTTCCAGGAGCCGATGGCCTCGCTGAGCCTCGTGCACACCATCGGCAGCCAGATCGTCGAGGCGGTCCGGCTGCACGAGAACGTCGGCAAGGCCGCGGCCCGCCGGCGCGCGATCGAGATGCTCGACCGGGTCGGCATCCCCATGCCGCAGCGGCGGGTGGACGCCTACCCGTTCGAGCTGAGCGGCGGGATGCGGCAGCGGGCGATGATCGCGATGGCGCTGTCGTGCCGGCCGTCCCTGCTCATCGCCGACGAGCCGACGACCGCCCTGGACGTCACCACGCAGGCGCAGATCCTGGAGCTGCTGCGGGACCTGCAGGACGAGTTCGGCATGGCGATCATGCTGATCACGCACGACCTCGGGGTGGCGGCGCAGGTGGCCGACAGCATGGCGGTCATGTACCTGGGCCGGGTGGTCGAGTACGGCTCCGCCGAGCAGGTGCTCGCCGCCCCCCGCCATCCGTACGCGCAGGCGCTGCTGCGCTCGATGCCGCGGCTGGGGCGGGCCTCCCGGACCCGGCTGACGGCGATCAAGGGCATGGTGCCGCCCCCGTACGCGCGGCCGGCGGGGTGCACCTTCCACCCGCGCTGCGACCGCGTCCTGGCCGGGCGGTGCGACGCGGTGACGCCGCGCCTGATCCCGTTGGGCGACCGCGAGGTGTCCTGCCTGCTCTACGAGGAGGAAGCGTGAGCACCGAACCCCTGCTCAGCATCGAGGGGCTGACCAAGCACTTCCCTGTCCGCAGCGGCCTGCTGGGCCGGCAGGTGGGCGCGGTGAAGGCGGTGGACGAGGTCGACCTGAGCATCGCGGCGGGCAGCACGCTCGGCCTGGTCGGGGAGTCCGGCTGCGGCAAGACGACGCTGGGCCGGTGCATCGTGCGGGCGCACGACCCGACCGGCGGGCGCATGCTCTACCGGCGGGCCGACGGCTCGGTGATCGACGTGGCGGGGCTGACGGAGAAGGAGCTCAAGCCGTACCGGGCCGAGGTGCGGATGATCTTCCAGGACCCGCACTCGTCGCTCAACCCGCGCAAGACGCTGCGCGAGATCATCGGCGAGCCGATGCGGGCGCACAGGTACGGAACCAAGGACGAGATCGACGCGCGGGTCGCCGAGCTGCTGGACCGCGTGGGCCTGCGCCCCGAGTACGCCAACCGCTACCCCCACGCCTTCAGCGGCGGCGAGCGGCAGCGGGTCGGCATCGCGCGGGCGCTGGCCCTGTCGCCCCGGCTGGTCGTCGCCGACGAGGCGGTGAGCGCCCTCGACGTGTCGGTCCGCGCCCAGATCCTGAACCTGCTCATGGACCTGCAGGAGGAGTCGGGCCTGGGTTACCTGTTCGTCAGCCACGACCTGGGCATCATCGAGCACGTCGCGGACGAGGTCGCGGTCATGTACCTCGGCAAGGTCGTCGAGCAGGGCCCGACCGGGCGGCTCTACGGGCGGCCGCTGCACCCGTACACCGAGGCGCTGCTGTCGGCGGTGCCCGATCCCGATCCGGCGGCCAAGCGGCACCGGGAGCGGATCAAGCTGCTGGGCGACATCGCCGACCCGGCGCACGTGCCGCCCGGCTGCCCATTCCATCCCCGCTGCGTGTACGCGAAGGACGTGTGCCGCACCGAGCCGCCGCCGCTGCGGGAGGTCGGGGAGCGGCGGGTGGCCTGCCACTTCGCCGAGGAGCTCGACCTGCGCGGCGTCCCCGACCCCGACGTACGAGAGGTGACGGCATGAGCGACTCCCGACCTGACGTGCGAGAGGTGAGCGTATGAGCGACCCCCGGTCCGACGGGGCCGTACGGCAGGCCGACCCGCGCTTCGACGGCGTCGTCCGCCCCTCGGCGGTGCTGCCCGGGGCGCGGGAGGCGCTGCTGCCGGCGCCGCACGGGCCCGACAACCACGCGGCCAACCTGCTGCGCACGCGCGGCGGCGAGCTGCTGTGCACCTGGTTCAGCGGCCCCGAGGAAGGTCACCCCGGCACCGACGTGGTGCTCTCCCGGCTCGCCGGCGACCGCTGGGAGACGCCCCGGGTCATCGCCGCCGACCCGCTGCGCAGCGAGCAGAACCCGGTGCTGTTCGAGGCCGGGGACGGCCTGGTCTGGCTGCTGCACACCTCTAGCGAGCCGTACGACCAGACGACCGCGCACGTCGTGGCCCGTACCTCGGCCGACGCGGGCCGGACGTGGAGCGGGCCGCGCGTGCTGTTCTCCGAGCCGGGCGTCTTCGTCCGGCACCCGCCGCTCGTCCTGGACGACGGGACCTGGGTGCTGCCCGCCTACCACTGCGGGGCCGCCGGCGACCGCAGCGTGGTGGAGGTCAGCGCGGACGGCGGGCGTACCTGGGCCGAGCACCCGGTCCCCGGCAGCGGCGACCTGGTGCAGATGACGATCGCGCGGCGGCCGGACGGGCGGCTGCTGGCGATGTTCCGCGACCGGCGGGCGGGGCGGATCCACACCTCCGTCTCGGCCGACGGCCGCACCTGGTCCGATCCCGAGCGGGCCGAACTGCCGAACAACGACTCCTCCGTCCAGCTCACGAGGCTCGGCGACGGACGGCTCGCGCTCGTCTACAACGACGCGAGCCTGGAGCGCGACCAGTTCAGATGGGTGACCAAGAACGGGCAGCGGCGCAAGAAGGCGCTGCGCACCCCTCTGGTCGTCGCCCTCTCCGAGGACGGCGGCGCGACCTGGCCGCACCGGCGGGTCCTGCAGGATTCCGACTCCGAATATCGGCAGAACGAGCTCGGCTATTCCTATCCGAGCGTCATCGACGGCGGAGCGGGGCGGCTGCACGTCGCCTTCTCCTATCTGCGGAAGACCATCAAACATCTGGAGATCGACGCGTGCTGAAAATTCGGCGGAGAATTCTGTACGGGACTCTGGCGGTGGCGGTGGCCGTGCCGTCGTACGTCGCGGGCGACCGTGACGAGGGTGACGTGGCGGTGGCACCCACCGGCGCGTACGCCTGCCGCCAGGACGTGGCCGCCCCCGACCCCGACGTCCCCAAGGTGCACGCGGCCGCGGTCGCGCAGGCACCGCAGGGCGACCTCCTGACCGTCTACTACGGCGGCACCTCGGAGGGCGCCCCCAACCAGGCCCTCTACCTGTCGCGGCTGGCGGCCGGCCAGCGGACCTGGTCCGAGCCGGAGGTCGTGTTCGACGAGCCGGGCAAGGCCGACGGCAACCCGGTGCTGTGGTCGGACGGCAAGCGGCTCCACCTGTTCTTCGTCACGATCGAGGGGCACGGCTGGGAGCAGGCGCCGATCCGGCTGATCACCTCCGACGACGGCGGCCACACCTGGAGCGAGCCCGCCTCCATCCGCAAGGAGTGGGGCTGGATGGTCGGCACCAACCCGATCCGCATGTCGAACGGGGAGGTGCTGCTGCCCATCTACGACGAGGCCGAGTCCAGCTCGGGCTTCTACGTGTTCAGCCCGGACATGAGCTCGTGGAAGGCGTACCCGGAGGAGCACACGAGCTGGATCAGGACGGCGAGGAGCTCGATCCAGCCGACCGTGGTGGAGGTGGAGCCGGGACGGCTGGTCGCCTACATGCGGACCGGGGACGGCGCCATCTACAAGAGCGAGTCGACCGACTTCGCGCGTACCTGGAGCGCGCCGATGGCCGAGCCCATCGGCAACCCCAACTCGCGCGTCGCCGCGCTCAAGCTGGCCGACGGCAAGCTCGTGCTGGCCTACAACCCGTGGGTCGAGCACCGCTCCCCCATGCGGCTCTCGCTCTCCCCCGACAAGGGCCGCACATGGGAGCACACGGTCGACGTGGAGGCCCAGTCGGGCCCGCAGTTCACCTACCCGGTGCTCACGCAGAGCGCCGACGGCTTCATTCACCTGGTCTATTCCTACAACCGCAACAACATCCGGCACGTGGTCTTCAACGAGGAATTCCTGCGCAACGCGGTGGGCCTGCTCTCGAACTGGCCCGAGCACACGATCACCGAGTTCAAGAACGGTGTCCGGCGCAATGTCGTGCGCCAGTGCGGCTATTCCCCCGTCAAGGAGAGTGAATGATGAGCAAGGTTCGTGGGATCGCGCTGCTGGCGCTCGCCCTGTCCGTCACCGCTGTGCCCGCCAACGCCTCGGCAGCCGCCTGCAAGGACGTGGGGAACAAGTACAACCTGCCGTTCCAGGTCTGCGACGACGAGCTGTTCATCTTCGCCGCCAACTACAAGCCGTTCGAGGCGACCGTCGACGAGAGCCGGCAGGGCACCCGGGTCTTCGACGAGATCATCGGCAACAAGCTGCGGGCGGCGTTCCCCGACGTCAAGATCAAGTACGCGACGTGGGACCTCCCCGTCCGGTACGAGGACCTCAAGAAGGCCGGCGTCACCCCCGACATCATCATCGAGGACCCCAAGTCCCGCATCGACCGCGACCTGGAGCCGATGGGCTGGGTCGGCGACCTCACCGCCGACCTCCAGAAGGCCGGCATCGACCTGAACACGCTGAACCAGGCCGCGGTGGAGCTGACCAGGTCGCGCTCCGACGGCGGGATCTACGGGGTGCCGCTGTTCATCGACGAGCACGTGCTGCTCTACAACAAGAAGATCTTCGACAAGTTCGGGGTGCCGCACCCCGAGCCCGGCATGACGTACGACGAGGCGTACAAGCTGGCCAAGAAGCTGACCAGGGACGACGGCCTGGACCACTACAAGGGCTACATGCAGCACCCCGACCAGTACCTCGAGTTCAACCAGGCCGGCCTCTACCCGTTCCAGCCGACGGCGAGCGAGGAGCCGAAGCCCGAGGAGCTCAAGGTCAGCATCACCGGTGAGGGCTGGAAGCAGTACGTGGAGAACCTGTACCGCTTCCTGACGATCCCGCGCAACGAGTTCACCACCGTCACGGACTTCTTGAAGGGCGACATGAGCCAGCCGGGTCACCTGGCCATGGCCGTCGAGACGGTGTCGCGGCTGAACATGTACGCCGGCAACGAGCTGTTCATCGAGGACGGCGACGAGGAGTCGTTCAAGGAGCAGGCCAAGAGCGTCGACATCGGGGTCACCGCGATCCCGGTGCTCAAGCGCGGCTCCACGACCATCTACCAGCCGAACACGAGGGCCGCGTTCGTCCCGCCGTCCGCAGCGCACAAGGATCAGGCGCTGCGGATCGTGAAGTGGCTGGTGTCGGAGGAGGCCCAGACGGAGATCTCCAAGCAGGGCATCAAGGCCGTGCTGCAGACCGACGGCGTCATGTCGAGCTTCGGCGAGAGCGTCCCCGCACTGGCGAACCTCGACACCTCGGCCGTCTACTGGGGCGAGAACGCCGCGGTGTCGAACTACCGGAACACCGAGTTCTGGGACCTGCCGCTGTGGTCGGTCTTCCGCCAGCACGTGCTGCGTGACGGCATGACGCCCGAACAGTCACTGGCCGTCTCCGAGCAGCAGGACATCCCCAACTACATCAAGGCGCAGGCCGCCGCAGGAAAGGACTGGTAACACTGTCCCCCACCGTGGAACGCTGGGGCGTCCACGAGATCGAGCTGGCCGGGCCGTCCGACGGCAACCCCTTCGCCGACGTTCGCCTGTCGGCCCGGTTCCAGCTCCGCAATCGCATCGTCGAGGCCGACGGCTTCTACGACGGCGACGGCGTCTACCGCGTCCGGTTCATGCCGGACGCGGTGGGTCCGTGGAGCTACACCACCGTGAGCAACGTGACCGAGCTGGACGGGCGCGCGGGCACCTTCGAGGTCTCGCCCGCCGCCGAGGGCAACCATGGCCCCGTGCGCGCGTCCGGCACCGACTTCGAGTACGCCGACGGCACACCGTACCTGCCGTTCGGGACGACCGCGTACCACTGGACGCACGACATGGACGAGGAGCGCGAGCGTCAGACGTTGCGGACGCTGGCCGGCTCGCCCTTCAACAAGCTGCGCATGTGCGTGCTGCCGACCGGCGCGATGACGCCACCCGAGGTGCCGTTCGCCGGGCAGGACCCCGACGGGCTGGACAAGACCCGGTTCAACCCGGTCTTCTTCCGCCACCTGGAGGCCCGCGTCCGCGACCTCCTGGAGCTCGGCATCGAGGCCGACATCATCCTCTTCCACCCGTACGACGGGGGGCTGCGCGGCATCGAGGACATGGGGCGCGAGGCGGACCACGCCTACCTCCGGTACGTCATCGCCCGCCTGGCCGCCTACCGCAACGTGTGGTGGTCGGCCGCCAACGAGTACGACTTCAACCGGGCCAAGACCGTCGAGGACTGGGACGACATCCTGCGCACGATCCAGCGGCTGGACCCGTACGAGCACCTGCGCTCGATCCACAACGGCACCCGCATGTACGAGGTCGCGACCCTGTACGACAACACCAAGCCCTGGGTGACGCACCAGAGCATCCAGCACTGGGACGCCACGCCGACCGGCGAGTGGCTCGCGGCCTGCGGGAAGCCCGTGGTGCTCGACGAGATCTCCTACGAGGGGAACATCGGCAAGCGCTGGGGCAACGTCACCGGCGAGGAGCTGGTGGACCGGTTCTGGGAAGGCATGTCACGCGGCGGCTACGTGGGGCACGGGGAGTCGCTGGCCGGCCACCAGGAACGGGCGTGGATCGGCAACGGCGGCGGCCTGTACGGGGAGAGCCCGGCCAGGATCGGCTTCCTGCGGCGGATCATGGAGGAGCGCCGCGACGGGACCGTCCTGCGTTACCTCGGGCGGCGGCGACCCGCCCACGTCACGGTGGAGCTGCCCGCGGGCGACGGCTACCGGGTCGAGCTGATCGACGCCTGGAACATGACGATCACCCCGGTGGACGGCGTGCACCGGGACCGGGTACGGGTCGGGCTGCCATGCCGGCCGTACCTGGCGCTGCGGATGACGAGGGTTTGACGATGATCATCGATGGGATGGCGACCACCGCGCTCGGCTGGCACCTGCACGACGAGAAGCGGCGGGCGCGGACGCTCGCCACGCTGGAGTCGTCGCCGTTCGACCGGGTGCGGATGGCGGCGCTGGCGTCCCGCTGCTCGCTCGACTCGCTGGAGGAGCGGGTGGCGGAGCTGGGCGCGATCGGCGTGACGGCCGAGCTGGTGCTGCTGCGGCCCGGCGAGGGGGTCACGGACGTGGCGGCGGCCGTCCGTTACGTGGCGGAGGTGGTGCCGAGGCTGGCGGCGTACCCGAACGTGTGGTGGTCGCTGACGGACGACCCCGCGGGCTTCCCCGCTTTCACGGAGCACGACTGGGTGCGGCTGGCCGACCTGGTGGCCGAGGAGGACCCCGGGCACCACCCGCTGTCCATCACCGTGGAGGCCGGGTCGCCGCTGCTGTGGCGGCGGTCGTTCACGCACGGCAGCGTGCGGGCGCGCAGCCCGCGCGACGCGTGGGTCCGGACGCGGGACCATCACCGGCCGGTGGTGATGGACATGTGCGGGTACGAGGGCGACGCGGACTCCCCCTGGCTGAGCCTGACTCCCGAGGAGGTCGTGGCCCAGGCGTGGGACGGGGCGGTGCGGCGGCGGCGCGTGACGCATGGGGAGTCGTACCTGGACGACGACGGGCTGACCTGGTCGGAGGACGGGGGCACGCTGGTCGGCTCGGCGGTGGCCCGGCTCGGGTTGCTGCGGCAGGTCCTCTCCGCGGTGCCCGCCGAGGCCCGCTACCGGGACCGGGACGCGCCGATGCTGGGGGTGCCCGGGGAGTTCTGCCTGGAGTTCTGCGGGGAGCACCGGTTTCCCTCGCGGGAGTACGACCTGCCTCCGGGGCGGTACGAGGCCGAGGTGATCGACACGTGGGAGATGACGGTGACCCCGTGCGGGGTGCTGGAGGGGCCGGCGGTACGGGTCCCGCTGCCGGGCACGGCCGGGCAGGCGATCCGGCTGCGACGGCTGCCATGACGGCCCCCACGACCCCCGCCGGCTCGGCTCCCGCCATCGCCGAGCCCGGTGGGAAGGTGGTGGAGGTGGTGGACGGGCCGGAGGGTCCCGAGGTGCGCCTCAGCCGCCGCGACGCCGGCGCCCCGCACCTGCGGGCTCCCCTGCGCGGCCTGCTCACCGCCTCGACCGGCCGCCCGTGGCGCGTCGCACCCGCCGAACCGGGCACCGTCCACCTGCGCGAGGGCGGGGACACGGTGGCGGTGACGGCGCGGGCCGGGGTGTTGACGGCGGATCTGGAGCTCGCCTTCGGCCCCGACGGCCTGCTCACCCTCACGACCACCTGGCGCAACGACTCCGAAGCCGAAATCACCGACGTGGCGGCCGGGCTCCTGCTGCCTCTCCCCACCGCCGACGCCCACGTCACCATGCCCGGCGTCCTCTACAACGGCAATCCCTCCTCCGACCCGCACCGGAGGGTCCCGCGCATCGAGCGGGGCGGCGGGTTCGTCTGCGAGGAGGACCGCCTGCCCATCCCCGCCGTGAACGCCGCCTGGGACGGCCGTTACGTCAGCCTCTTCGCCCACCCCGAGCCCGCCCGCTCGGAGCGGGACGGCACGGTAGCCTACGGCTCGCTGGGGGTCATCCGGTCAGCGGACCTGACGGTGACGGCCATGTCCGGGGTGATCATGTTCGACGGGCGGCCGGACGTCTGCTACGTCAGCAAGGCCGAGGTGGCGGACCGGCCGATCGGCTACCGGGACCTCGCCCCGGGCGAGACGATCAGCACCCGGCACACCCTGGACTGGGGTGAGGTGGAGCCGCGCGGCCTCGGCTTCAGGAAGCTCATCCACACCAGCCTCTACCAGGACGAACCCGCCAGGCCGCTCCAGGCGCGCGACATCGTCCGGCTCAAGGCCGGCGCCATGGACGCGCGCTGGACCGGCGACGGCTACCTCGCCTACGACGGCGCCCGGCACGGCCGTCCCCGCTCGTACCTGTACGGGTGGACCGGCCAGTGCATGAAGCTGGCCCGCTGCGACGCGCTCCTGGGCCGGGTGGAGCGGGCGCGGCGCGCGGCCGGCTTCTACGTCGAGGGCAGCGCGACACCCGTACGCGGCCTGCGGCACGGCCGTTACCTCGTCGACGACGCCCGGTGGGAGATGTTCCGCCGGGACGGCCGGGAGTTCGTCTCCAGCCGCGCCCACGGGGAGACCATCGCCGACCTGGCCGGGCTGGCCGTCCAGTTCAGGGACGCGGGCCTGGAGGTGCCGCCGGAGTGGGAGGAGGCGGTGGCGGACGCCGCCGCGCTCTTCTGGCACACGAGGCTGCCCGAGGGCGTCGTCCCGCTCGGCTGGACCCCGACGGGCGTTCCGGTCTCCTCGATGGTCAGCGCGGCGGGGATCGCGTGCGTGCAGGCGATGCTGGGGGCGTACCGGCTGAGTGGCGAGCGCGTGTGGCTGCTGCGCGCCGAGGAGGTGCTGAGCCGCTACCACCGGCTGTACGCCGCCACGTTCGAGCGGCCGTTCGCGCACGCCACCCTGGACGCCTCCGGGGAGGACAAGGAGGCCGGGATGTACTTCTTCCTGGCCGCGTACGAGATGTACCGGCTGACGGGCCGGGAGCTGTACGCGCGGTGGGCGGAGGTGGCGGCCGACTGGCTGCTGACGTTCGTCTACGTGTGGTCGCCCGAGTTCGACCGGGGCAGCACGTTCGAGCGGCGCGGCTTCAAGGCGTGCGGCTGGCCCGCGGTGAGCGTGCAGAACCACCACCTCGACGTGTTCTTCCCGACCTCGGAGCTGAGGGAGTTCGGCCTGACCACCGGCCGTCCTTGGTACGCGGAGCGGGCGGAGGCGATCCTGCACGCGACGGGCCAGGGCATCTGCCGGGAGCCCGGTGACTGGGGTTTCGAGGTGCCCGGCGAGCAGGGTGAGGGGTTCTTCCAGACCAACTGGCAGCGCAAGGGCGAGGCGAACACGTGGAACCCGTCCTGGGTGATCGCGCTGCCCCTTTACCACGCGCTGCGGATCGGAGGGTCATGAACGAGGCAGAGGCCTGGCGGTACGCGGACCGGCTCCGGGACCGGGTGCGCCCGCCGCGCTTCCCCGACCGCTGGTTCGACGTCACCGACTTCGGCGGCGGCATGGACAAGTGGCCGGACAAGTGGACGGGGGCGTTCCGCGCCGCGATCGAGGCGTGCCACGAGGCGGGCGGCGGCCACGTACGCGTGCCCCCGGGGACGTACCCCACCGGGGCCATCCACCTGCTCAGCAACGTCGACCTGCACGTGGAGGCCGGCGCGACGATCCTGTTCAGCACCGACCCCGCCGACTACCTCCCGGCCGTCTTCACCCGCTTCTCGGCCATCGAGTGCTACAACTACTCCCCCTTCGTCTACGCCTACGGCCAGGAGAACATCGCGATCACCGGGAGCGGCGTGCTCGACGGCAACGCCGGGCCCGGACACTGGT
The DNA here is from genome assembly GCF_040674815.1 of Nonomuraea sp. NPDC049709. NCBI lineage: Bacteria > Bacillati > Actinomycetota > Actinomycetes > Streptosporangiales > Streptosporangiaceae > Nonomuraea > Nonomuraea sp. NPDC049709. The sequence continues at coordinate 109,318 of NZ_JBFANM010000026.1, read as the reverse complement.
GGCCGTGGGTGGGCACGCCGGAGTTCGGCTGGCTCCCCGGCACGCCGCACGAGGCCGAGGACTGGGCCGAGCTGCAGCGGCTGGCCGCCGAGGGGGTGCCGGTCGCGGAGCGGGTGTTCGGCGCGGGCCACTACCTGCGGCCGAACATGATCCAGCCGTACCTGTGCCGGAACGTGCTCGTCGAGGGCGTCCGGATCGTGCGCTCGCCGATGTGGGAGATCCACCCGGTGCGCTGCGAGAACGTGCTGGTCAGGAACGTGTCGATCTACTCGCGCGGGCCCAACAACGACGGCTGCGACCCGGAGTCGTGCCGCTCGGTGGTGATCTCGGGCTGCGTGTTCGACGTGGGCGACGACTGCATCGCCATCAAGGCGGGGCGGGGCCCGGACGGGCGGCGGGTCGGGGTGCCGTGCGAGGACGTGCTGATCGAGGACTGCGAGATGCGGTACCGGTACGGGTCCGTCGCCATCGGCACGGACACGACCGGCGGGATCCGGAACGTGTTCGTGCGCCGCTGCCGCTGGGGCGGGCCGGGCCTCTATTTCGGGCTCTACATCAAGACGAACTCGGTGCGCGGCGGCTTCGTGGAGAACGTCTTCGTCGAGGACGTGGAGATCAGCGAGCTGACCAAGGAGGCCGTCTCGATCGACCTGTACCACGGGGACGGGCACACCGGCGACGATCCCCCGCCGGTGCGCAACATCCACGTGGCCGGGGTGCGCAGCGACCGGACGCGGAGCGCGTACCTGCTGCGGGGGTATCCCGAGCAGCCGCTACGGGACGTCACGATCAGGGACAGCTCGTTCGCGCGGGTGCTGCGGGCGGACGTGGCCAGCGACGTGGCGGGGTTGTCGGTCGCGCGGGTCACGGTCGGAGGTGACGGATCCGGCCACAATCCGGCAGCAAATCATCCGGAATAGCGAATATGTTGCCTGACATGGCTATCGGTCGATTCCCCGGCATCGTCATTGATTGTCCGGATCCAGGGGCTCTTGCCGCCTTCTACGCCGCGGTGCTGGGCTGGCAGGTCAAGGCGGCCCCGGACTGGGCGGAGCTGCGGTCGGATGACGGCGACTGCATCTGCTTCCAGCAGGTGGAGGGTTATGTCGCGCCCACGTGGCCGACTCAGGACGTGCCCCAGCAGATGCACTACGACATCGTCGTCGACGATCTCGACGTCGCCGAGGCGGCGGTGCTCGAACTCGGGGCGGTCAAGCACGAGCACCAGCCCGGTACGACCTTCCGGGTGTTCCTCGACCCGGCGGGGCATCCCTTCTGCCTGTGCCTGACCTGACCCCGCCGGGCGGTGACCGGGGTCAGTGCATCGGGGCCCAGACCGTCATCGGACCCGCGCCGCGGTTGGCCCAGGCGTAGTACGGGACGAACGTGAGCTCGACCGGGCCCGTGTGCTCCGGCTCCCGGGGTCCGGTCGCGGTGCGGTAGGGGAAGCCGTCGTCGTCCGGCCGGTGCTCGTGGGCCCGGCCCCGGGCCAGGACCGGGACCACCTCGGCGGGCAGGCCGGGAACCGGGGGACCGTCGCGCAGGTCGGGGGAGGCCACGCACAGGTCGTCCACGATGACCCCCGGGTGGTCGGTCTGCTCCAGGCAGTAGACCAGGGGGCCGCGCTCGACCGCCACCTGGCCCCGGGCCACGTCGAGGCGCGGCACGGCGGTGGTGAGGCGGGGGCGGACGGCGAGGTCCAGGGTGATCCGGTCGCCCGGCTGCCAGGCGCGCCGGACGCGGTGGTACCCGGCCGCCGGGTCGTCGTTCACCAGCGCCTGGTCGGCCCAGGACGGGATGCGCAGGGACAGGGTCCACGGCCGGGCGGGGGTCTCGCGGACGGCGATCTCGACGCGGCCGTCCCACGGGTAGTCGGTCTCCACCTCCAGCAGCACCTCGCCCGCCCGGATCGTGCCCCCCGCGTACAGATGGACCTGGACGCCGTCCCCGTCCTGGGTGGCGCGGTAGTGGTCGAGGGAGGCGAGCAGGCGCATCACGTTGGGCGGGCAGCAGGCGGTGCCGTACCAGTCCTGGCGGCCCCGGGCGGGGGAGCGGCGGTCGTCGGGGTTGGCGCCGGCGCGGACCCGTAGCGCGTTGACGTAGAAGAAGCGGTCGCCCCCGAGCGAGACGCCGGGCAGGACGGCGTTGTGGAGGGTGCGCTCCATCAGGTCCGCGAACGCGGGCTCGCCGGTGGCCAGCAGCATGCGCCAGGACCACTGGACGCTGCCGACGGCGGCGCAGGTCTCGCAGTACGCGGTCTCCGGGGCCAGCTCGTGCGGACCGCCGAACTGCTCGCCGTACCAGACGGAGCCGAGACCCCCGGTCAGGTACGTCCTGGTGGCCACCATGTCCCGCCACTGGCTCTCCAGGGCGGTCAGCAGTCCCCGGTCGGCGGTCTCCACGGCGACGTCGGCCGCCCCGGCGGCCAGGTACACGGCGCGTACGGCGTGGCCCTCGACCGCGGTGGCCTCCCGCAGCGGCACCCGGTCCTGGCGGATGCCCGGCCCGTGGTGGCCCTTGAGCGGCAGGCGGGACCGGCCCCGGGTGGCGATCATGCGGGCGGCCAGGTCCAGGTAAGGGCGGGCGCCGGTCTCCCGGTACAGCTCGGCCAGGCCCGTCTCGATCTCCGGGTGCCCGTCGAGCGCGTCCGGCGGCAGGTCCTTGACCAGGTGGTCGGCGAAGCGGGTGGCCACGCGCAGCAGCGTGTCGTCACCGGCCGCCCGGCGGCCCGCGACGGCGGCCTGCATGAGGTGGCCGGCGCAGTAGAGCTCGTGGCTGGAGGCCAGGTCGGAGTAGCGTGCCCGGCCGGTGAGCTGAGTGTGGGTGTGCAGGTAGCCGTCGGGGCGCTGGGCGGCCGCGACCAGCTCCGCCGCCCGCGCGTACGCCCCGGCCAGGCTCTCGTCGTCGGCCCTGCCGCGCTCCCAGGCCACGGCCTCCAGCCACTTGTAGACGTCGGAGTCGGCGAAGACCTTGCCGCGGTGCTCCCCTCCGGCACCGCGGGCGGCCAGCTCCAGGTTGGCGAAGGCGCCCGACTCGCGGATCCGCTCGCCGCCCAATGGGATCGTCACCTCGCGGTTGACCCGCTGCCACGCGCCCCAGAAGCCACCCTCGACGCGCCCTCCGGAGGACACAGGTCTCAGGGCCACGGCCGCCTCCGGGCGCGGCCGCACCACCGAATCATCGCTCATGCCGCCATCCTCCCTCAGTCCGACATATCCAACAAGATACGAATATTCATGCAAACCTTGACGTCACCTCCACGGCGAAGGAGGGTGAAGAGGAATCTATGCAGCATTGAATATCTATACGAGGTGACATGCCTGAGATCCCCGACACGGTGTTGCTGGAGGAACGGGCCGAGCTGGCGATGAACGCCGTGGCCGGCCTGCCCGACGAGGACATGGACGGCATCCCGTACTTCATGGCCGACCTGCTGGCCCGCCCGGCGTCGCTGCGGCACGGCGACTGGGACTGGGGCTCCAGCCACGGCCGGCTGCTCGACGCCTGCCTGCTCGCCAGGCACATGACCGGCAAGGACACCTGGCGGGAGGTCGAGGCGGGGTTCAGGCGGCGGCTGGCCGGCTTCTTCGGCGAGGACGGGCTGAGCTACCGGCGGGCACGCCCGGAAGCAGGCTGGCCGGCCAACGCCAACCTCATCGACCAGCGGGCCGTGCTCCTGGCGCTGACCACGTGGTACGTGTCCGACGGCGCCCCCGAGGCACGCCGGCTGGCCGACCGGCACGTGGCCGCGCTCAAGCGGATCGCGATCAAGGAGCGGGACGTGTGGTTCTACCCCGCCTCCGAGTACACGCCCGGCGGCTGGCCCTCCCCCAACGCGATCGCGCTGCACCTGGCCCCCGACCCGGCCTCGTTCAGCGGGCGGCTCATCATGCCGCTGCTGCGCTACCACCAGGCCACCGGGAACGAGGACGCGCTGGAGCTGTGCGGCTGGTTCGCCCGGCTGATCGTGCACAAGAGCGGGGTGTACGACGAGGACGGCGGCTTCAACGCGGCCCGCGCCTACCGCAGCGGCCACTTCCACACCCGGCTGGGCACCCTCGAAGGGCTCGCCCGCTACGCCCGCCACACCGGCGACCACGAGCTGACCGCCTTCGTCCGCCGCAGCTACGACTGGGCGCTCGGCCAGGCCACCGCGTTCGGCTGGACCCCCGGCGACCTGGCCGACCAGCGGTACGAGCACGAGAGCTGCTCCCTGGTGGACCTGATCGGCACCGGCACCACGCTGGCGCGGTCGGGGCACTCCCGCTACTGGGGCGTGGTGGAGCGGTTCCTGCGCAACCACCTGGTGGAGTCGCAACTGCTGGACCTGAGCTGGGTCGAGTCCGCGCCCGACGCCTCGGGCGACGAGCCGGGCTGGGTGACCCACGTACGGGTGGGCGAGCGCGTACGCGGTGCCTTCGCCGGCTACGGCGCCCCCAACGACTTCGTCTGCGACGTCGAGCTCGGCCGCGGGCACACCGCCGACGTGCAGGCGTGCTGCGTCGGCTCCGGCGTGCGCGGCCTGTTCTGGGGCTGGAACTCGATCGTCACCGCGGACGACCGGGTGACCCGGGTCAACCTGCTCCTCACCCGGGCCACCCGCCAGGTCACCGTGCTCAGCCACCTCCCCCATGAGGGCCGGGTGGACCTCGACGTGCACGAGGACCTGCGGGAGCTGCGGATCCGGGTGCCCGACTGGGCCGGGTACGCCAAGGTGGGCGTCTCCCGTCCCACCGGTGACGTCGACGGCGCACAGGCCGGGGCGTGGGCCCCCGACGGCTACCTGTCGATCCCCGCCCCACGGAGGGGCGAGCGCGTCACCGTCACCTTCCCCGTGCCGGAGACGACGAGCACCGAGGTCGCGGCGGGCCGCGAGTACCAGGTGCGCTGGCGCGGCGACGACGTCATCGGCATCAGCCCCGAGGGGACCGCCCGGCCGATGTACACCGGGCGCAAGGTCCATCCCACGGCGCCCGGACGCGAATACGCGCTCACCCGCCCCGTGACGGAATGGACGTGGTCCTGATGAGCTGGTCGCTCCCCGAGGTGCCCTCATCCGCACGGCTGCGGCCGTACGACCTGCGCTGCGAGCACCGCCGCACCCCGCTCGGCATCGGCACCCGCACGCCCCGGCTGGCCTGGCGGCTGGCCTCCGACCGCCGCGGCGACGCCCCGGCGGGCCACCGGATCAGGGTGCACGGCCCCGGCGGCCTCCTGGCCTGGGACAGCGGGTGGATCTACGGACAGGGCGTCAGCGCCGACTACGGCGGGGCGCCGCTGGTCTCGTTCGCCCGCTACACCTGGCAGGTCGAGGTGCGCGACGGCGAGTCCGCGCGGTCGTGGTTCGACACCGGCGTGCTGCATCCCGACGAGTGGGCGGCGGCCTGGATCGCCCACGACCCCGAGACCGAGCCGCCCTTCGAGCCGCCCACCGACGACCGCGAGCCCCGCACCGCCCGCACGGCGCACCTGCCGGCGCCCCGCTACTTCCGGAGGGAGGTCGGCCTGCGGCCGGCGACCGCCGTCCGGATCGCCTGCACCGCCCGCGGCCTGTACGAGCTGCGCGTCAACGGCCACCGCGTGGGCGACGGCGAGCTGACCCCCGGGTGGACCGACTACCGGCAGCGCGTCCCCTACCAGGTCTACGACGTCACCGACCTGGCCGGGGACGGGCCGCTGTGCGTGGGGGCGGTGCTGGCGGACGGCTGGTGGTCGGGCAGCCTCGGCTGGGACGGCCGGCAGCAGGCCCAGCGCTACGGCCGGCACCCGCAGCTGCTGGTCCAGCTCGTGGCCGAGCACGCGGACGGCACCCGCACCGTGGTCGGCACGGACGGGCGGTGGCGGGAGACGACGGGCCCGCTGCGCTACGCCGACCTGCTCATGGGCGAGTGGTACGACGCCCGCCTGGAGCACGACGGCTGGGACCTGCCCGGCTTCGACGACTCCTCCTGGGCCCCGGCGCGGGTGGCGGACACCGGGCACGCCGTCCTCGTGCCGTCCGCCGCCGAACCCGTACGGGTGACAGAGGACCTCGTACCCGCCGCAATCCGCGCTCATGACGGCCGCACCATCGTGGACCTCGGCCAGAACATCGCCGGCCGGGTCCGGCTGACGCTGCGCGGCGCCGATCCCGGTACCCGCGTCACGCTCCGGCACGGGGAGGCGCTCACCGACGACGGCGGCCTCTACACCGCCAACCTGCGCTCCGCCGAGGCCACCGACCACTACGTGGCGGCCGGGCGGGCGGAGGAGACGTTCGAGCCGCGCTTCACCGTGCACGGCTTCCGCTACGTCGAGATCAGCGGGCACGCCGACATCGAGGTGGTGGGCCGGGCGATGCACTCGGACACGCCGGTGGCGGGCGAGTTCTCCTGCTCCGACGCCATGGTGCGGCAGCTCATGAGCAACCTCCGGTGGAGCCAGCGCGGCAACTTCGTGTCCGTGCCGACCGACTGCCCGCAGCGGGACGAGCGGCTCGGCTGGACCGCGGACGCCCAGGTGTTCCTGCCCACCGCCTGCTACAACGCGGACGTGGCGGCGTTCTTCACCGGCTGGCTGGCCGACCTGCGCTGCGCGCAGACCGGCGAGGGCGCGGTGCCGGACGTGGTGCCGCACGTCATGACCGAGCGGCACGGCACGCCCGGGTGGGGCGACGCGGCGACGGTCGTGCCGTGGCACCTGTACGAGGTGTACGGGGACGAGCGGATCCTGCGCGACAGCCTGCCGAGCATGCGCCGGTGGGTGGACCACGTCGAACGGCACAACCCCGGCCTCGTCTGGCGGAACCGGGTCGGCAGCCACTACGGCGACTGGCTGCAGGCCGGGGTGCGGACCTCCCGCGACGTCATGGCCACCGCGTACTTCGCGCTGAGCGCCGACCTGACGGCGCGGGCGGCCCGGGTGCTGGGCGACTCCTCGTCCCATGCCCGGTACGCCGATCTCCGGGCCCGCATCGGGGAGGCGTTCGCCCGCGAGTTCGTGTCCCCCGACGGGCGGATCACCGGCGACACGCAGACCGGCTACCTGCTGGCGCTCGCGCACGGCCTGGTCCCCGCCGGCCTCGTGTCCGCCGCTGTCGCGCACCTGGTGGCGGACCTGGAACGGCGGGGGCGGCGGCTGACGACCGGGTTCGCCGGGGTGGGGCTGCTCGGGCCGGTCCTGTCGGCGTACGGGCACGCCGACCTGGCGTACGCGCTGCTGCACGACGACCGCTACCCATCCTGGGGCTACTCGATCAAGCGCGGGGCCACCACCATCTGGGAGCGGTGGGACGGGTGGACGGAGGAGGCGGGCTTCGGGCCCGTGGCGATGAACTCCTTCAACCACTACGCGCTGGGCTCGGTCGGGGCGTGGCTGTACGGCGGGGTCGCGGGGCTCGGGCAGGAGGAGGGGTCGGTGGGGTTCCGCCGCCCGCTCATCCGGCCGCTGGCCGGGGGGACGCTGCGGTGGGCGTCGGCCGCGTACGAGACGCCGCTGGGGCGGCTGGCGAGCCGGTGGGAGGTGGACGGGGGCACGTTGCGGCTGGACGTGCTGATCCCGCCGGGCGCCCTGGCCACCGTCCATGTGCCGACGACGGACCCCGCGTCGGTCCGCGAGTCCGGGGACGCGGTGGCCGGGATCGCCCGGACCGGGTCGGCCGTGGTGTGCCGGGCCGGGTCCGGGCGGCATTCGTTCACCGCGGCGTGGGATCGATGACGCTCAGGCCGGGTGGTGGATCGCCGGCTCCGGGCGGTGGACGCCCCGGGGACGGTAGCCGAGGGTGTCGGAGATGCCCAGGTAGTCGGCCAGCAACCAGATGATGGCCAGCCACATCTCCGTACCCTGCAGGCCCGGCGTGCGCGCCGCCCCGCTCCCCCGGGTCAGGGCGAAGCTGAGGCCCGCGCCGTCGTGCCAGCCGCCCAGCGCGCGAGCCAGGTTCTCCCTGGCCCACGCCTCGCCCTCCGCCCTGCGGTGCCGGGTCTGGCGGCCCGTCAGCCACAGGGGATGGATGACGTCGAGGACGTTGCAAGCGTTGCCGGTGTCCGGGCCGAAGTAGCGGGGGTCGCGGGCCTGGGCGAGCACGGTGTCCACGGCCCGCTCCGGGTACGGCAGCGGCAGCCCGAACTGGGCGAACGTGCCCCTCGTCAGCCGGTAGAAGCCGTTGACCACCTGGAGCCAGCCGGCGTCCCCGTCCGGCTCGCCCCACATGCCGTGGGCCTGGCGGCACCGGGTCAGCAGCCAGCCGTACAGCGTCTCCAGGTTCTCGCCGCCCAGGTCGAAGCCGGCGAGGTTGCGGTAGAGGCCCGTGCCGAACGCGTCCACCCACGACCCCGCCGTCCACGCCTGGCGTGCCCAGTCCAGGCCGTCCAGGGTGCTGATCAGGTCCTTCGGCGCCAGGTCGGACACCGCGCGGATCGGGTGGCGGAAGCGGGTGCCGAGCAGGTCGAGCGCGTACCCGACGGACAGGACATGGTACGCGGCGACGCCCTCCAACTCGGGCCGCCCGCCGCCCGCCTGGTCCCGCGCGCCGCCCGCCTGGTCCCGCCCGCTGCCCGCCTGGTCCCGACCGGCGTCCGCCGCCTCCGGTGAGCCCGGGGCGCCGATCTCCGGGACCAGGCCGGTGGCCGGGTCCTGACGGTCGCGCAGGAAGGCGATGACCTCCTCGCGGGCCGGGGCCGGCGGCGGGCCGCCGAGCAGCAGGTCGGCGATCTCCACGGCGTCGCACCACGCGCGTACGGTCGGCTCGGCGCCGGGGCGGTCCACGTACCGCTCGCCGGTCCAGCAGCGGGCGAGCACGTCCTCGGCCTGCTCCCTGGCGCGGTCGGCGAACGCGGTGAGCCGCCTCTCCAGGTCCTCCCCCGCGGCGGGCCGCGCGCCGCGGCGGTCACGGATCGGGCGGGCCGGGTTGCCCGCCACCATGGCCCACGCGGGCACGTCCTTGGTGACGACCGAGCCCGCGCCGATGACGGCGTGGTCGCCGATCGTCACGCCGTCGAGCACGACGACGTTCGAGCCGATCCACACGTCGTCGCCGACGCGGATGCCCTTCGAGGTGATCGGCTGGCGGAAGACCGGCCGGTCCGGCGCGGTCCCGTGGTTGAAGCCGAGCAACGACGTGTGCGCGCCGATCCGCACCGCCGTACCGAGCACCACGTCGCCCCGCACCACCGCGTACGGGTTGATCGTGCAGTCGTCGCCCATCGTGATGTCGTCGGTGACGTACGCGTGCGCCGCGATGTAGCAGAAGTCGCCCATCCGCAGGCGTTCGGTGTGCACGGCGGCCAGCGGGGAGACGAACGCCTTCCCCGCGGTGTCGAGTCCGGCCCTGGCCCGCAGCCCGGCCAGGTGGCTCTCCTGGGCGCGCCGCTCCTCCTCGCTCGCGTGGTCCCAGAACAGCCACGGGCAGAAGTCGAACTTGGACGGTTCTGTCATGCCGTCAGCATCCTCTCGGCTCGATCCATCGAGAACGGCTCAATCCACCACGGACAGCGTCATCGACCAGGTGTAGGGCCGGACCGCCAGCCGGTACCGCCCGGGCAGCGCCGGCCCGCAGGAGGCGCTGCCGATGCCCTGCTGGCCGTGGTCCAGGTTCAGCCAGACGCGGCCGGAGTCGGTCAGGTCGTGCGGGCGGCGGGCGGCCTGCAGCGCCTCGCTCGTCCAGCGGCGGGCGGTGAAGTCCAGGTGCGGCTCGCCGTCCACGCGCAGGATCGGCAGGCCGGGACCCGACAGCTCCAGCCAGCGGGTCTCGACGTGGTTGCCGTTCTCCTGGGGGACGACGTACGGGGTCTGGAGGGCGTCGATCGAACGGGCGTAGCGGCCGACCCGGGCGGCGGCCCGGCTGTCGGCGTACGACTCGCCCGGGCCCCGGCCGAACCACATCACGTCGGTGTAGCCGCCGGGCAGGGCGAACCGGGCTCCCACGCGGGGCGGGCTCACGGTGAGGTGCCCGTAGGCGGTGTCGTGCCAGTCGCCCACGGGGTCGGCCTCGATCCGGAGGTGGAGCGCGCCGTCCTGCCAGCGGTAGGTGCAGGTGGTGCGGAAGCCGAGGGTACGGGTGGCGGGGCCGCTGCGGCCGCGGACGACGATCGTGCCGTCGTCGGGTCGCTCGATGCCGCCGCCGCGGTGCAGGAACCGGTCGAGGCCGACCGCCTCCCAGTCGGCTGCCAGGGCGTTCCTGGGGCCCTGGCCGCGGTCGTTCTCGGTGGGGGCACGCCACACGTCGAACGTGGGGCCGTCCAGCTCCAGGCCGCCGAGGCGGCGCAACCGCCCGGTCGTGGCATCGAACGCCGCCCCGCCGAGCCGCACCTCCCCCGGCCCGCTTCCCTGGGCGCCGGCGCCCCGGTCGCCGGGTGGGGAGCCGTCCGGCGAGATCGGGCTCTGGGCGGGCTGCGGGTCCTTGGCCGGGTCGAGGCGGGCGACGGCGTCGAGGCGGGCGCTGACGGCGTCGACGTGGCTGCTGACGGCGCCGGGGCGGTCGGTGACGGCGCCGAGAGGCCGGTCCGGCGGGGTGAGGCGGCGGCCGGCCAGGTTGCGGCGGCGGCCGGGGGGCCGGCGGCGGGGGGACGTGCCGAGGCGAGCCTGGCCGAAGGCGATCACGTGGCCCGCCGGCGCCCAGCGGGTGTCGGCGGCGAGCACCGCCTCGACCGTGAGCCAAACCTCCCCACCCCCCGCCACCCCGGACACCGTCTGGCCGGACGCCGCCTGACCGGAGGCCACCTGACCAGGAGACGCCTGACCGGGAGAAGCCTGACGGGGAGAAGCCTGACCGGGGGACGTCTGACCGGGGGACGTCTGACCGGGGGCGGGGGACGTCCCGGGCCGGGACTCGTCCGGGACCGCTGCGGCCGGGAGTGGCACGCGGACCGACGATCGGGCCGGGCAGTGGGGCACGGTGAGCGGGCCGGTGGCCGACCGTACCCCGTCCACCTCCACCCGCCACCGGAACTCCAGGTGCCCGAGCGAGACCGCGTCGTACTTGTTGGCGACCACCACCGACGCCCCCTCCACGGTGATCCCGACCGGTTCGATGGCCTTGCGCAGCTCCCCCAGCCCTGGTGACGGGGTGCGGTCCGGGAACAGGAGCCCGTCCAGGCAGTACCGCTCCCCGTTCGGCTGGGCGTCGATGTCCCCTCCGTGCCGGAAGTACGGGCGCCCGAGCGAGTCGTGCCCCGTCAGCCCGTGGTCGATCCACTCCCACACGAACGCCCCGCAGAACCGCTCGTACGACTCCAGGATCGTCTGGTAGTCGACCAGCGAGCCGGGCCCATTGCCCATCGCGTGGGCGTACTCGCACAGCAGGAACGGCAGCCCCCGCCGCCGCACATCCTCCTCCGACCCCACGACCACCCCTGCCGGGGTCTCCTCCTTCCGCTGCCCGATGCGCTCCAGGTCGTCCAGGGACGGGTACATGAGGCTGTAGAAGTCGGAGTGGCGGTAGGCGGGGTCGCGTTCGTAGTGGAGCGGCCGGGTGGGGTCGCGCCGCCGGATCCAGTCGTCGATGTCGCCGAACGCGGGGCCGCTGCCGCTCTCGTTCCCCAGGGACCAGACGACCACGCTGGGGTGGTTCTTGTCGCGCTCCACCATGCGCCGGGCGCGGTCGAGCAGGGCCTCGCGCCACATCGGCTCGGCGGGCGGGTTGCCCTCCCAGCCCGCGTAGACGAAGCCGTGGGTCTCGATGTCGCACTCGTCGACCACCCACAGGCCGTACTCGTCGCACAGCCGCAGGAACTCGGGGTGCGGCGGGTAGTGGGCGGTGCGGACGGCGTTGACGTTGTGCCGCTTCATCAGCTCGATGTCGCGGATCATGGTGTCCCGGTCGAGGGCGCGGCCGCGGTCGGGGTGGTGCTCGTGCCGGTTGACGCCGCGGAACAGCACCGGCGCCCCGTTGATCAGCAGCCGGCCGCCGGAGATCTCGACGGTTCTGAAGCCGACGGCCAGATCGATGGTCTCCCCGGCGGCGGACAGGGTGCCGCGGTAGAGGCGGGGGTGCTCGGCGCTCCACGGCTGCACGTCCGGGACGGTGACCTGCTCTCCCGTGGGGACGGCGAGCCCGAGCTCGGGGATCTCCACCAGGCCGGGGGCGTCGGCGGTGATCAGCAGCGTCCCGGCGCCGGACGCGTACGAGGCGCGCACGGTGAAGTCGTCGATGCCGCCCTCCGGCCGGGACAGCAGCTCCACGTCACGGAAGATGCCCGGCAGCCACCACATGTCCTGGTCCTCCAGGTAGCTGCCGGACGACCAGCGCTGCACGCGCACGGCCAGCAGGTTCCCGCGCGGCCGGAGCAGCCCCGTGACGTCGAACTCGAACGGCAGCCTGCTCCCCTTCGAGTGCCCGAGCAGCTCGCCGTTCAGCCAGACGGTGCCGCAGGAGTCCACCCCCTGGAAGCGCAGCACGCCACGGCCGGGTGGCCAGCCGGGCGGCAGGTCGAAGCGGAGGCGGTAGTCGCCGGTGGGGTTGTGGTCCGGCAGGTACGGCGGGTCGATGGGGAACGGGTAGGCGGTGTTGGTGTAGAGCGGCCGGTCGTGCCCCTCCAGCACCCAGTGCGACGGCACCGGGATCGTCTCCCAGCCGGTGTCGTCCAGCGCCGGGTCCGGCAGCGTGAGGCCGGTGCCGGCGGCCGTGTCGGAGAGCCGGAAGCGCCACCGGCCGTTGAGCGCCAGCCGGGGCGCGTCTGAGACGAAGTCGGCCCGTGCCGCCCGCCGCCCGGAACCCGGCCCGGGATCCTCATGGAATTCGGCCATCCGCATGCCCCCTCCGGTGAAGACAAAACGTTTTAACTTTAACCGGAAAGATCCACCCGCACCATCCCCCATTTCCGCCGAACACTCGACCAGAAGACGAATCAGAGACCCAACAAAAGGGTCAGAAGGCATTGACATGTGGCCTTGAATAAATATATCTTCAGCTAAAATCGTTTTAGTGCGGGTGGTGAAATGACCCGATTCCAGCCCGACTGGGAGTCGCTGCGCGCGCACCAGATCCCCTCATGGTTCGGCGAGGCGAAGTTCGGCATCTGGTCGCACTGGGGCCCGCAGTCCGTGGCCCGCTCCGGCGACTGGTACGCCCGCCACCTCTACGGAACGCAGCCCTGGTCCGAGCCCTGGGAACGAAAGAGGGCCACCCGCCAGCACGCCCACCACCGCGCCCACTTCCCGGCCGGCGCGGGGGCGAAGGACCTGTTCGACCGCTGGCGCGCCGAGCGCTTCGACCCCGACGAGCTCATCGACCTCTACGTCACCAGCGGCGCCCGCTACTTCGTCGCCCTGGCCACCCACTGCGACAACTTCGACCTGTGGGACTCTCGGCAGCACGGCTGGAACGCCGCCCGCGTCGGCCCCCGGCGCGACATCGTGGCCGCGTGGGAGCGGGCGGCCCGCGCGGCGGGGCTGCCGTTCGGCCTCAGCTTCCACCACAACTGGACGTGGCGCTGGCTCGACGTGGCGCACGGGCGCGACCCCGGCACCGGCCGGCCGTACGACGGCGCGCTGAGCAGGCGCGACGGCACCGGGACCTGGTGGGAGGGCCTCGACCCGGCCGAGCTCTACCCGGAGCGGCACGACCCGGGCGCCCGGCCCCCGGCCCGCGTGGCCGCGCGCTTCTACGCCCGCGTCCGCGAGGCGCTCGACCGCTACCGCCCCGACCTGGTCTACCTCGACGACGGCCGCCTCCCGTTCGACGAGGGCAGCGTGGTGGAGTCCGAGCCGGTCAGCACGGCGGGGCTGGAGCTGCTGGCCCACTACTACAACACCTGCCCGACCGGCGGCCTGGTCACGGTCAAGCAGGTGCCGGACGCCGACCGCACCGCCGTCGTCCTGGACTGCGAGCGCCGCCAGCTCGACGCCGCGCAGGCGTGGCCCTGGCAGTTCGACACCAGCGACGGCGAGTGGTTCGACTGCTCCGACGACGACCCGATGTTCCACCCGCGCAAGACCGCCCAGCAGGTCATCCACACCCTCGTCGACGTGGTCAGCAAGAACGGCTGCCTGCTGCTGAACATCCCCCAGCACGCCGACGGCACGGTGGACGCTCGCGCCCGCGACCTGCTGGCCGAGGTCGGCGGCTGGCTGCGGGTGTGCGGCGAGGGCGTGTACGGCACCACGCCCTGGCTGCGGGCCGCCGAGGGCGGCACCGGGCTGGGCGGGACGAAGGGCTACGAGGGCTACAACGAGGCCGACCGCGCCTACCGGCCCGGCGACATCCGCTTCACCCGGCGCGGTGACACCCTCTACGCCACGCTGCTGGCCTGGCCGGCGCGGACAGCCGTGATCACCAGCCTGGGCACCGCCGAGGGCCTGCTCGACCGCCGCCCGGAGCGGGTCGAGCTGCTCGGCCACGGCCCCGTCAGCTGGCGGCTGGGCCCCGAGGCGCTCTACGCGGACCTGCCCCCCGACCCGCCCACCACCGCCGCGTACATGCTCAAGATCACCTGACGAGGAGCCCCGTTGCCCATGGTGACGAACCTGCGAACATGTGACCTGACCGACCCCCTCGGCCTCGAGACCACCCGGCCCGCCCTGAGCTGGCAGCTCACCGGCACCGCCGCGCAGACCGGATACCACGTGCGCGTGGAGGGGCTGTGGGACAGCGGCGAGGTGGACTCGGCGGACCAGCGCGTCGTCTACGACGGCGCCCCCCTGACCAGCCGCACCGCCGCGCGCTGGCGGGTGCGGGTGCGCGACGGGGCCGGCCGCTGGTCCGGCTGGAGCCGGGAGGCGCGCTTCGAGCTGGGGCTGCTCGGCGCGGACGACTGGAGCGCCGCCTGGATCACCCACCCCGACTGGTACGACGGGGACGACGACCCCCGGGTGGGCGAGGGACACCCGCTGCCGCTGCTGGCGGGCGAGTTCACCGTGGCCGGTCCGGTCGCCGGCGCCCGCCTGTACGTCGCCGGGCTGGGCGTCTACGTGGCCTCCGTGAACGGCGCGCCGGTGACCGACGCCGTGCTGGAGCCCCCGTACACGGACTTCGCCCGGCGCGTCGCGTACGCCACGCACGACGTGACGGCGCTGCTGCGCGCGGGCGCGAACGCGCTCGGCATCGCGCTCGGCCCGGGGATCGCGCACGTCTTCCCGCACCAGGACCGCTACATGAAGTTCTACGGCTCGAAGGCCGCGCCCAAGGCGATCGCGCAGCTGGAGGTGCGCTACGCCGACGGGACGTCCGAGCGGTTCGGCACGGGAGCGGGCTGGCTGGCCACCGAGGGCCCGACCACCCGCTCGCACTGGTACGGCGGCGAGGACCACGACGCCCGCCGGGAGATCGCCGGCTGGGACACCCCCGGCACCGACCGCTCCGGCTGGCGCCCGGCGACCGTCCGGCCGGACGGCACGGACCTGCTGCGGGCCCGCGCCTGCCCGCCCATCAGGGTCACCGAGGAGCTGCCCGCCGCGAAGCTGGCCGCCGCCGACGGGACGGCCGTCTTCGACGTGGGCACGGTCGTGGCCGGCTGGGCGGAGCTGCGGCTCGACCTGCCCGCCGGGCACTACCTGCGGCTGCTGCCGGGTGACCAGCTCGACGCGTACGGCCGGGTGGTCCAGTCGAAGCCCACGACCGGCGCGCCGATCTTCAACACGTACGTCACCAAGGACGGCCCGCAGACCTGGCACCCGAGCTTCCGCTATGACGGGTTCCGCTACGTCGAGGCCCAGGGCCTGCCGGCGCACGCCGGCCCCGAGGCGCTGGCGGCGCTGGTGCTGCGCGCGGACAACGAGTGCGTCGGCCGGTTCGAGACCTCCGACGGGCTGCTCAACGACATCCACACGATCATCGACCGCGCGGTGCGCGGCAACATGTACAGCGTCCTGACCGACTGCCCGCACCGGGAGAAGCTGGGCTGGCTGGAGCAGGCACATCTGCTCTTCGACGTCGTGGCCTACAACTACGACGTCGCCGCCTACTGCCGCGAGCTGCTCGTCACGATCGCCGAGGCGCAGACCGCCGACGGCCTGGTCCCGGACATCGCGCCCGAGTACGTCGTGTTCGAGGGCGCCTTCCGGGACGACGCCAACTGGGGCGGCGCGATGGTGCGGGTCCCGTGGCAGCTCTACCGCTGGTACGGCGACCCCTCGGCGATGGAGCGGCACTACGGCGCGATGTGCCGCTACGTCGACTACCTGACGGGGCGGGCCGAGGACGGCCTGCTCGGACACGGGCTCGGCGACTGGTTCGGCCTGGACGACTCGACTCCCGTGCCGCTGGTGGCCACCTGGGGCTACTGGCGGGCGGCGCGCACGATGGCGAAGGTCGCCGGCGTGCTGGGCCGCGACGACGACGCCAAGCGCTACCGGGCGCTGACCGACGCGATCTCGGCCGCGTTCACCGGGGCCTTCCTCAAGGACGGGCGCTTCGGGGGCGGTGGGCAGGCGTCGGAGGTGCTGGCGCTGGACATGGGCGTCGTCCCGGAGGAGCTGGTGCCGGGCGCACTGGACCGGCTGAGCGAGGCCGTGCGCGGCGGGGCCATCACGGTCGGGGAGATCGCGCTGCCCGCGCTCTACCAGGTGCTGACCCGGGCCGGCCGGCACGAGGCGCTGTGGGGGTTCGCCACCTCCACGAGCCACCCGAGCTACGGCTACCAGGTGCGGCACGGCGCCACGGCGCTCACCGAGGCGTGGGACGGGCCGACGCGCGGGCTCTCGCAGAACCACTACATGCTGGGCGCCATCGACGCCTGGTTCTACCGGGGCCTGGGCGGCATCGGCCAGGCCCCCGGGTCGAACGGCTTCCGCCGCCTGCTGATCGCGCCCGCCGCGCCCGGCGACCTGGAGTCGGTGCGCGCGAGCACCGGCACCCCTTACGGCCAGGTGAGCGTGTCGTGGGAGCGGGGGGACGGCGAGTTCGGGCTGGAGGTGACGGTGCCGCCCGGCTCGTCGGCCGAGGTACGCCTGCCGGACCTGGGCCTGGAGCGGCACGCGGCGCCCGAGGGGGCCGTCGCGGTCGGGGCGCGGGCCTGGGAGGTGCCGGCCGGGCGGTGGACGTTCGGGGCGCGCCGATGAGCGGGCCGATGAGGGGGCCCGTGAGCGGGCCGGTGAGCGGGCCGGTGAGCGGGCCGGTGAGCGGATACGACCCGGCGGGGATCAGGACGCCGTACAAGGCGGGGCGGCTGCTGGTCGAGCCGTCCGGCGAGCCCGGCCGCTTCGACGGCCTCTTCGTGGACTGCCCGTTCGTCTGCTCCGACGGCGGCGAGTACCTGATGACGTACGTCGGCTTCGACGGGACGGGTTACCAGACCGCGCTGAGCCGCTCCCGCGACCTGGAGTCCTGGTCGCCGGGCGAGGTGGTCCTCCCCCGCGCCCCCGGTCACCCGTACCGGCGCTACAACGCCGCGCTGACCTCGATCGTCCGCGACAACCGGCTCGGCTCCGCCGGCCAGGTCACCTGGCTGGACGGGCGCGCGGTCGGCACGTACCACGCTTACCCGGAGCCCGGCATGGAGGCGGGTGCGGCGATCATCGGGTTCTGCGCCAGCGACGACCTGCTGACCTGGACGGACACCGGCGCGGTGCTGCGCCCGCAGGACGGCGGCGCGTGGGAGCGCGGCGGGCTGTACAAGTCGTGGCTGCTGCGCCACGACGGCCTCTACTACTGCTTCTACAACGCCAAGAACCGCACCTACGACGGCTGGCGCGAGCAGATCGGCTACGCCGTCTCCCCCGACCTCGAACGCTGGGAGCGGCCGAGCCCGGAGCCCGTGGTGCCGAACGGCGGCGCGGGCGCGTTCGACGAGCGCTTCGCCTCCGACCCGTGCGTGCTGCGCGATGGCGACTGGTGGGTGATGTTCTACTTCGGGCTCTCCTTCGACGGGCACGCCCGCGAGGGCTACGCGGTCTCGCGCGACCTGCGGACCTGGCACAAGGGCGACGAGATCCTCGTCGACGTGGGCCCGCCGGGCGCGGCCGACGACACCTACGCGCACAAGCCCGCCGTCGTCTCCCGCGACGGCCGCCTCCACCACTTCTACACGGCCGTGCGGCGCTGCGAGCCGTACCGGGTCGGCCGGCACACCATGGCCGAGCGGCGCGGCATCTCCATGACCCACTCGTGAGCGCCGAACTTCCAGATCGAGCCCCCTCACACCGACCCCTCACACCGACCCTCGCATCAACCCCCTCGCATCAACCCCCTCGCATCAACCCCCTCGCATCAACAGGGAGGACATCCATGGAGCATGTGGGGCAGTCCCGCAGGAGGTTCCTGGCCGCGGCCGTCGGCGGCCTGCTGGTGGCGCCGGTGGCGTCCCCGGCCGCCGCGGCCGATCAGGCCGCCGCCTGGGCCCGGGTGCCGCTGATCAGGCGGCGGATCCGGCCGCCGCGCTTCCCCGACCGCATCTTCCCGATCACCGGGCACGGGGCCGTCGGCGACGGCACCGTCAAGTGCACCGAGGCGTTCCGGCGGGCGGTCGCGGCCTGCGCGGAGGCGGGCGGGGGACGGGTGCTGGTGCCCGCGGGCACGTACCTGACCGGCGCGATCCACCTGGCCGACAACGTCGAGCTGCACCTGGAGGCGGGCGCGACGATCCGCTTCAGCCGCGACCCGGCCGACTACCTGCCGGTCGTCCACACCCGGTACGAGGGCATCGAGCTGATGAACTACTCCCCGTTCATCTACGCCCACGGCCGGACCAACGTGGCCATCACCGGCGCCGGCACCATCGACGGCCAGGCCGACGCCACGCACTGGTGGGACTGGTCGGGCGACCCGCCCCCGTCGGAGCGCCCCGACAAGGACCTGCTGGCCCGCATGGCCGAGGAGGGCGTGCCGGTGGCCGAGCGGGTGTTCGGCGCGGGCCACCACCTGCGGCCGAACCTCATCCAGCTCTACCGGTGCCGCAACGTGCTCATCGAGGGCGTGACGGTCAAGGACTCCCCCATGTGGAACATCCACCCGGTCCTGTGCGCCAACGTGACCATCCGCGAGGTCACCGTGGACAGCCCGCACGGCCCCAACAACGACGGCTGCGACCCCGAGTCCTGCGTGGACGTGCTGATCGAGCGGTGCGAGTTCAACACCGGCGACGACTGCGTGGCGATCAAGGCCGGCAAGAACGCCGACGGCCGCCGGGTGAACGAGCCGTCCCTGAACGTGCTGGTGGACTCGTGCGTGATGCGCGACGGCAACGGCGGGGTGACGATCGGCAGCGAGACGACCGGCGGCGTGCGCTGGGTGTTCGCGTGGGGCTGCACGATGAGCAGCGCCCGGCTGGAACGGGCGGTGCGGATCAAGACCAACCCGGACCGCGGCGGCTACGTCAGGGACGTCTACGTCAGGGACATCACGGTGGGGCAGGCGGCCGACTCGGTGGTGGAGGTGGCGCTCAACTACGAGAACAAGCACACCGGCCCCTACTTCCCGGACGTCGGCGCCATCGACCTCCGCGGGCTGCGGGCCGGGCGGGCACCCAGGGCGTTCCACCTGATCGGCAACCCGGGCAACCCGATCAGGGGCGTGCGGGTGACGAACAGCGTGTTCGAGGAGATGGCGGAAGCCGACGTGGTGACCGACGTGAGCGGCTTCGAGCTGCGCAACGTGTGGGTCAACGGCCGCCGCGTGTAGGGGCCGCAACCGATCCGCCCCGCTCGTGGTCCAACCCTTCATGGGGAGCGCACTCATCGACGGGGACCCGCAGCGGATCGGCGGCTTCTGGCTGGCCGGGCGGCTGACCCGGCTGCCGACAGCGCTCGAGCCGCTGATCGCGGCCGTGTGCGCGCGGGCGGGCCGGGGGCTGACCGAGGCGGAGTGGCGGCGCTACCTGCCCGGCCGGACCTACGAGCCGGCCTGCCGGGCCGCGCCCTAGGCCGCTCAACGCGTGGTGGCGCCCTCTCCGGCTCTGGCAGGCGTGGTGGCGCCGTCTCCGACAGGCGTGGCGGCGCTGCCCAGCCCTCCGGACGGTCCCCGGCCCAGCAGCAGGGTGCCCAGCCACATCACCGCCATCCCCACGGCGACCAGGGCCGAGCCCCTGCCCTCCTGGAACGTGGCCACCGCCAGCAGCACCACGCCGCCGGCGGTGACGACGGCGCTGACGGGCGTGACCCGGCGCAGCACGGCCAGGATGACCGCCAGGACGAGCAGCGCGGCGAAGAAGACCTGCGCCCCGGGCCCGTAGATGATCAGCTCGACCCCCGGATAGCCCTTCACCTGCTCCATCAGCGCCCGCATCGCCTCCCCGTCCGCCACGGCGAACCCGGCGTACAGGTCGATGGCCAGCTGGACCACGTTGGCCGCCACGCCGAGCAGCGCGACCCCCGTGACCGCCTCGACCGCCACCCGGCTCCCGCCCCTGAGCGGCCCCGCCAGGCCGCGCATGGCCAGCGTCATGAGGCCGAACATCAGGAAGGCGGCCAGCCACACCGCGTGCGCGGCCGTCCACCACGGTCCCGGCACGAGATCGCCGTCGATGGGACGCATGAGGAACCAGCCGCCGAGCAGGGCGGCGGGCCCGGCGGTGAAGGAGATCTGGGCGAGACGGTTAGCGGGGTTCATGTTGGCCACAATGCCCCGCATCGGCCGGTCCGATCATCGGTGAACGTCCCTGATTTTCCCCTGGCTCCGGATCAGGGACGGGGTCAGGTGAAGTAGCGCAGCCAGACGTACAACCAGGCCAGCACCGTGCTCAGGACGGTGACGACGATGCCGTACCTGGTGAACTGCCAGAAGCTGATCTTGTGTCCGTTGCGCGCGGCGATGCCGATGGCCACCACGTTGGCGCTGGCCGCGACCGCGGTGCCGTTCCCGCCGAAGTCGGCGCCCAGGGCGAAGGCCCACCACAGCGCCTGGCCGGTCTGCGGGTCGGGGGCCGCGGCGACCACGCCCTCGACGATGGGGGCGGTCGTGGCGACGTACGGGATGTTGTCGAAGAACGCGCCCAGCGCGCTGGAGCCGAACAGCAGCGCCGTCGCGGCGACGAAGTAGTCGTCGCCCAGCGTGTCCACCGCCCACGTGCCGATCGCCGCGATCACGCCGGTGTGCACCAGGCCCGCGACCATGACGAACAGCCCCATGAAGAAGACCAGCGTGGGCCACTCGACCTCGCTCAGCACCTCGGAGACGCTCGCGCGGGAGACCAGCAGCATCACCCCGGCGCCCACCAGCGCCACGATCGACGGCTCGACGTGCACCACCGCGTGCAGCCCGAACCCGGCCACGACCGCGCCCAGCACCACCAGGCAGCGAGCCAGCAGGCGCGGGTCGGTGATGGCGCGCCGCTCCTGCAAGGCCATCACCTCGGCGACGTGCTCCGCGTTGTACTGGAAGGAGTCTCGGAACAGCACCCGCGTGAACAGCACGAACACCGCGAAGATGACCACCACGATCGGCGCCATGTGCACCAGGAAGTCGTTGAAGGTCAGCCCGGCGCGGCTGCCGATGATGATGTTCGGCGGGTCCCCGATGAGCGTGGCCGCGCCGCCGATGTTGGAGGCGAGGACCTCCGCGATCAGGTACGGCTGCGCGGCGATCCGCAGCCGGTTGCACACCACGATGGTGACCGGCGCGACCAGCATGATCGTGGTGACGTTGTCGAGGAACGGCGAGGCGACGGCGGTGATCACCATGAGCATGACCATCAGCCGGTACGGGCGGCCCTTCGACCTCTTGGCGGCCCAGATGGCGAGGTAGTCGAAGACGCCCGTCTGCTTGATCACACCGACGATGATCATCATGCCGAGCAGCAGGAAGATGACGTTCCAGTCGATGCCCTCGTGCTCGGAGAAGAACACCTCCGCCCCCGGGATCAGGCCCAGCACGGCCATCAGCCCCGCGGCGACGAGCACCACCTTGACCTTGTCGGCCTTCTCGGTGGCGATGAGGAAGAAGGCCACCAGGAAGATCGCCAGTGCGGCGAGGGCGCTCATCCGTCCTGCCCCGGCGGCCCGGCCTGCCTGCGGCGCTGGTCTGGGCATGACGACATGGCGGGGTGTTCGGGGAACACGGCGATGACCTCCGTACGGTGAGCATGCTGAGGCCGGGCGAGGCCGGTGGCGCGCGCCCGGTCGGGTCGGGGTGTCTCAGTCCTCCGGGCCGGAGAGGGCCAGGCTCGTCAGCAGCCGCTCCAGGGTGATCGCCCCGACGAGGACACCGTCGCGGCCGACGACCGCGACGATGGGGCTGCGCAGCCGGGCCATGAGTGCGGCCACCTCGAGCAGGGTCGCGTCCGGTGGCACGGTCGCCGGCCTGGCCGGCCGGCTCGGCAGGCAGTCGCCCACCGTCAGCTCACCCAGCTCACCCCAGAACAGGTCCGCGTGGGCCTCGTCGATCGCCCGGCAGAGCGCCGGATCCTCCTGGTACGCCCCCGGCACCGCCAGCCGCAGGACCTGCGTCCCCGGCAGCACGCTCGACGGCCGGCCCCGGTCGTCCACCACGATCAGGCCGGGCATCCGGCCCAGCGCCATGATCCGTACGGCCTTGGTGACGGGGTCGTGCACGGTCACGGTCGGCAGGTTCACGGCGATATTGCTGGCATGCATGACATCATCCCGTTCGACGAGGCGTCCGGGCATCCCCGGCGAGGTCATGGCGCCGCTCCGGTGATCTCCGCGGTCGTTCGGGTGACGTCCATGTCGCTGACTCCAATCCGGCTCCGCTCAAGTCTCTGGGCGGGCGCGGTCCGGACACCATCGGGTCCGGCACCCATCTGGGCAGGGATAGAACATGTAGGGACGGAAACCCCAATGGGGGTCAGACCGCATGGACAACGGCACCCGGCGACGAAGAGGCTGATGGGATGAACGACCGCGCGGAGGGAGCGGGGGGCACGCCACGCTCCCCCGCCCAGAGCTCCCCGGCCCCCACGGGCGCGCCGCGCCCTCCCGCGCGGGCGCTGTTCCGGCGGCTGGTGCTGATCAACGGGCTGGTGTTCGCGGCCGGCACGATCGTGCTCGCGCTCTCCCCCGCCACGGTGTCCTCGCCGGTCCTGCTGACCGAGGTGCCGGTGCTGGTGGTGGGCCTGGTGGTGATGCTGGCCGCCAACGCGCTGCTGCTGCGCCGCAGCCTGGCCCCGCTGGACGCGCTGACCACGCTGATGCAGCGGGTGGACCTGCTGCGCACCGGCGACCGGCTGGCCGACAGCGGCAACAGCGACCTCACCCACCTGATCGACACGTTCAACGCGATGCTGGACCGGCTGGAGGCCGAGCGCAGCGCGAGCAGCGCCCACGCGCTGGCCGCGCAGGAGGGCGAGCGCAGCCGCATCGCCCGCGAGCTGCACGACGAGATCGGCCAGAGCCTGACCGTGGTGCTCCTCGGCCTGAAGCGGGTGGTCGACCGCGCCCCCGCCGACCTGCGGGAGGAGCTGCACGGCGTGCAGGAGACCGTACGCGCCAGCCTGGACGAGGTACGCCAGGTCGCCCGCCGTCTGCGTCCCGGCGTGCTGGAGGACCTCGGCCTGCACAGCGCGCTCAGCGCCCTGGCCACCGACGTCTCGCGGATGAGCGGCATCCCGGTGACCCGCGCCGTCGCGCCGGACCTCCCGGAGCTGGGCACCGACGTCGAGCTGGTCCTCTACCGGATCGCGCAGGAGAGCCTGACCAACATCGCCAGACACGCCCGCGCTAAGCGCGCCGAGCTGTCGCTCGCGATCGAGGACGGCCATCTGGTCCTGCGCGTCTCCGACGACGGGCGGGGAGGAGCGATCCAGGACGGCGCCGGGATCCGGGGCATGCGCGAGCGCGCCCTGCTCATCGGCGCCCGCCTGACCGTCGACTCCCCGCCAGGCGCGGGCACCCGCGTCAGCCTGGCCATCCCGGACATCGCGAATGGGAGCACAACGCCGTGAACAAGACCCGGATCCTGCTGGCCGACGACCACGCGCTCGTCCGCAGGGGGCTGCGGCTGATCCTGGACGCCGAGCCCGACCTCGAGGTGGTCGCCGAGGCCGCCGACGGCGCGCAGGCCGTGGCGGCGGCCTCGGAGGACACGGTGGACCTGGCCATCCTCGACATCGCGATGCCGCGCATGACCGGGCTGCAGGCGGCCAGGGAGATCTCCCGCCGGGCGCCCGGCATCCGCATCCTGATCCTGTCGATGTACGACAACGAGCAGTACTTCTTCGAGTCGCTCAAGGTCGGCGCGTCCGGCTACGTGCTCAAGTCGGTCGCCGACCAGGACCTGCTGGAGGCGTGCCGGGCCACGATGCGCGGGGAGCCGTTCCTGTACCCGGGGGCGGTGACCGCGCTCATCCGCGACTACCTGCAGCGGGACCGGGAGGGCGAGCGCATGCCGGAGAGCATCCTGACGCCCCGGGAGGAGGAGATCGTCAAGCTGATCGCGGAGGGCAACTCGGCCAAGGAGATCGCCGAGACGCTGGTCATCAGCGTGAAGACGGTCGATCGGCACCGGGCGAACATCCTGCAGAAGCTCGGCATGCGCGACCGCCTCGAACTCACCCGCTACGCCATCCGCGCCGGCCTCGTCGAACCCTGACCCCCACCTGGCCCGGGGCGGGGTCGGGGTCACACCGGGTCGGGGTCACACCGGGTCGGGGTCACACCGGGTCGGGGGCGTCGAAGTGCACGGACTGGTGCTCCACCAGCATGGCCCGGCCCTTGATCTCTGAGGCCGCCTCGGCTCCGAAGACGCCCTGGCCGGGGAGCTGGCCCGCGCCGCCGTCCGGCCCGAGCGGCACGATGATCATCGCGGGCTGCCGCTCGTACGCGACCGTCTCGCCCTCCCCCGTGATCGCCGCACGAAGGTTCGCCGCCAGCAGCTCCCCCTGCCGGCCCGCGTACGCGGCCATGTTGCGGTCGGCGTCGGTGATGTCGCCGATGGCGTACACCCGCTCCTGCCCCCGGACCCGCAGCTGCTCGTCCACCCGCACGTATCCCCGCTCGTCCCTGGCCTCCGCGAGGGCTCCCCGCAGGTAGTCCGTGCGGGGCACGACGCCGAAGCAGCGGTACCAGACGTCGGCCGTCAGCTTGTCGCCCGCCTCGGTCGCGATCGCGATCGGCGCGGCGCTGGCGGGCGGGGCGCTGGGGAGCTCGCGTAGCGGGCTGCCGAGCTTGAGCTCGACGCCGAGCTCGGCGAGCTGCCGGTGCAGCTCAGCGCGCAACTCCTGGTCGAACGGGCCGGGCAGGATGTCGGGCGCGACGTCGGCGAGGATGACGTGCTTGCCGGGGAACGACGCCTTGATCTCCCCGGCGAGCTCCAGCCCGACCGGGCCGGCGCCGACCAGCAGCACCCGCTCGGCGCCGGCCAGCACCTCGTGCGCGGCCCGCAGCTCGGCCTTGGCCGCCGCCACGTCCGGCTTGCCGGCCTTGGCCGGGAACGGGTACGACGAGCCCGTGGCCAGCACCAGGTAGTCGGGCTCGAGGGTGTCCCCCGAGGCGAGCGTCACGCGGCGGCCGTCCACGGCCACGGCGGCATCCCGGACGAAGCGGCCGTGCACCAGCAGGCGGCGGTACGGCAGGAAGATCTGGTCCAGCCACTCCGGCTCGACCAGCGCCCGCCAGGACGCCACGTTGTGCATGAACGCGTCGGACGGATCGACCAGCGTCACGTCGGCCACGTCGTCGAGCAGCTTGGCGACCTTGTAGCCGCCGTACCCGCCCCCCAGCACCACGACGCTCGGACGCACGTCAGCGTTCTGGCTCATCAGTTCTCCCCTACTAGGTATCGAGATGCGACTAGGCTATGACTACTCGCTTCTAAAATCAAAGCAGCAGTTTTTCTGCTAGTTTGGGGGCATGGCGACGGCA
Source organism: Nonomuraea sp. NPDC049709 (assembly GCF_040674815.1). Taxonomy (NCBI): domain Bacteria; kingdom Bacillati; phylum Actinomycetota; class Actinomycetes; order Streptosporangiales; family Streptosporangiaceae; genus Nonomuraea; species Nonomuraea sp. NPDC049709. Next base: position 83,656 of record NZ_JBFANM010000026.1, on the reverse strand, counting down.
CCTACGCGACACGACGTGGAAAGCTGCGAACGCAGCGACGTCGCGCTGACGCGCGCGTTCACGCTCCTCGGCAAGCGCTGGAGCGGCGTGGTGCTCGGCAGCCTCCGGGCGGGGCCGGCCGGCTTCCGCGAGCTGTCACGGGCGATCGACGGGCTCAGCGACTCGGTGCTCTCCGACCGGCTGTCCGAGCTGACCAAGGAGGGCCTGATCGCGCGCACCGTGGACGAGGGCCCGCCCGTGGCGGTCACCTACGAGCTGACCGAGAGCGGCAAGGCCCTCATGCCGGCGCTCCAGCAGATCTCCGCGTGGGCCGAGGAGCACCTCCCGCCGCGCTAGGCCAGGATCAGAGCTGGACGCTGAAGATGATCGCGGCTCGCAGGGCGAGCACCCCGGCCAGCACCAGCAGCGGCAGCACGACCGAATACCGCAGGGCCGCCGCGCCGCCCGCCGACAGGCGCTCGGTGGCCAGCCCGTACAAACCCGGCAGCAGCCCGGCGAGGACCACCACCCACAGCAGCGACCACGGCGGGCCGAAGACGATGTCCTGCGTCCCGGCCGCGATCAGCGTCACCGCGAACGCCGCGATCAGCGCCAGCTCCAGCAACGAGTACAACCGCTCCGAGATCGACAGCATGGGGGCGCTCGGCCGGGCCTCGGGCCGGTAGCGGGCCAGGAGCAGCATCAACGCCGCCGCCCCCGCCAGCCCGGAGGCCAGGAAGAGCCCGCCCAGTGCCCACGTGTCGCTCCACACCGGCTGGTTCGACACCGACAGCAGCACGCCCGTGTACCCCGCGATGAACAGCCCGAACAGGGACCCGACCACGTTGAAGGCCCGGCCGTCCAGCCACGCGACGAGCGGGAGCCGGAGCCTGCCGTCCCGTACGAGCGCCGCCGCGAACGACACCGTGGTGATCGCCCCGAACACGACCAGCGCCCACGACCCGATCGACATCGGCGACCAGTACTTGAAGTTGAGGCCGAAGCCGCCGGGGGTGGTGTTGACCAGCATGTGCCAGAACCGCAGCGGCTGGCCGAGGTCGAGGGCGAGCAGCACCGGCGCGATGAGCATCGGCGGGAACGCGATGTAGTAGCCGATCCTGGCCATCGGCTCGTCGCCGGGGGCGTTGCGCAGCCTGAGCAGGGTGGCCAGCACGTACGAGCCGCCGGAGAGCCCGGCGAGGAAGAAGTAGAACAGGATGTACCACAGCCAGTCCGGCGGGCCGGCGAAGTGCTGGACGTCATCCATCGGTGGCTTCCTCCGCCTTCTCCACCTTCTCCTTGCGGTGGCGCAGCGCGATCAGGCCGCCGAGCACGCCCAGCACGGCCGTGACGGCGGCGGTCAGGTAGCCGCCCACGTTGTTGCGGCTGGGCAGGACGGCGTTGCGCTCGTCCGGCAGGCCGTACTTCCGGGGCTCGTCCATGAGCAGGAAGAACGCGTTCAGACCGCCGTACACCTTCTCGTCGTGCCCGTAGAGCCGGGCCTCGGTGACGCCCTGCCCGCGCAGGATCTCCAGCCGCTTGGCCGCCGTCCGGCGCAGCTCGGAGACCGGGCCGAACTTGATCGACTCGGTGGGGCAGGCCTTGGCGCAGGCCGGGGTCATGTCGTTCTGCAGGCGGTCGTAGCACAGCGTGCACTTCTGCGCGATGCCGGTCGTCTCGCTGGCGCCGATCACGTCGTACGGGCAGGCCGCGATGCAGTTGCGGCAGCCGTTGCAGACGTCGGGCTGGATGAAGACGGAGTCGAACTCGGTGCGGATGATCGCGTTGGTCGGGCAGACCTCCATGCAGCTGGCCTCTTTGCAGTGCTTGCAGACGTCCGACATCATCAGCCAGGCCTTGCCGTTGCCCGGCGTGACGCCCTCGTCGGGCACGTTGTCGTGGAACTGGACGTGCCGCCAGGTCTCGGCGTCCAGCCTGCCGGTGTTGTCGAAGCCGTCCAGGAATGTCGGGGCGTTGCCCTCCAGCTGGTTCCACTGCTTGCAGGCCACCTCGCAGGCCTTGCAGCCGATGCACACGCTGGTGTCGGTGAAGAACCCGTACGCCTGTCCCGGTGTGATGTGCGGCATGTCAGAACCCCATGAGGTTGGGCGTGATCTTGGTGTAGCCCAGGCCGGCGAGGTGCAGGTCGATGGGCACCGCGGCCAGCTCGTCCACCCGCGGCACCGCCCGGGCGTCGCGGCCCAGGTCGACGTCGATCAGGTAGCTTCGGCAGGTCTGGCAGGACTCGGCCCGCAGGTGCGGGAAGACCGACCGGTCGTCGGGGGCGGCGCGGCCCACGTGCGGCGCTTCCGTGGCCGCGTGGGCCTCGGCGTGGACGGTGCGCTTGCCGGTCTCGCCGCAGTTCGGGCAGGTGGTGGCGGAGAAGTTCCACTCGTGCGGGCACTTGGCGCAGGCGAGCATGCGACGGCCGCTGACCAGCGGGTCCTCGCTCGCCACCCGGTAGCTGAGCTGCGCCGCCCCGCCGCACGCGGCGCACCGCCCGCCCGAGCCGGGGCCGGGCCGGTCCGCGCGGGCCGATCCGGGGCCGGGCCCGTCGTCGCGAGCCGGACCGGGGGCTTTCCGGCGGGCGGTCCAGGCCTTGGGCGGGACGACGTGCATGGTGGCGCGGGCCAGGTAGCGCTCGACCGGGGTGAGGTCCTCGTCCGCGGCCCAGGCGTCGAGGAGCCCGGTGCCGGTCGCCGCCGCCCCGGCCGCGGTGATCGCGTCGGCCAGCGGGCGGGGGCCGGCGGCGGTCGCCGCCAGGACGCGCGGCAGCACGTTCGCCTCGGCCCACTCCAGCGCCCCGTCGGCCGGAACGTCGTCGCCGACCGACTCCCACACCTCCACCAGCGCCAGGTAGAGCCCCAGCACCTCGGCCGCGTGCGGGTACCGGTCGCGCAGCTCCCCGGCCCGTACGCGCTCCCTCCCGTACATCAGAGCTTCTCGATGTCGACCAGGAACGCCTTGTACTCCGGCGTCCGCGCGCTGGCGTCACCCACGAACGGGGTCAGGGCGTTGGCCAGCCAGTGCTGCCCGGTGTTGATCCCGACGAACCCCCAGTGGATCGGGATGCCGATCTGGTACACCTGCCTGCCGTCGATCTCCAGCGGGCCGAGCCGCTTGGTCACCACGGCCCGTACCTCGAGCTTGCCGCGCCTGGACGACACGCGCACCCGGTCGCCCGTCTCGATGCCCTTCTCCCTGGCCAGCCCGGCGGGCACCTCGACGAACGCCTCCGGCTGCAGCTGGACGAGGTGCTCGACGTTCTGGGTGACGTAGTGCTCGTGCTCGGTGAGCCGGTAGGAGGTGGCGACGTACGGGTAGTCGGCGACGGTGCCGAAGCGGTTCGGGCGGCCGGCGCGCTCGTCGTACCGGTAGGCCACCGGGGTCGCCGACACCTGCGGGTGCAGCGGGTTCTGGATCGGCGACTCGATGGGCTCGTAGTGCTCGGGGAACGGCCCGTCGGCCACCGCGTTGCTGAACAGGCGGCCCACGCCCTCACCCGTCATGATGAACGGCAGCGGCGCGTCCGGTCCCGGGCCGGTCGTCGGCGGGTAGTCGGGCACGTCGCCCTCCCACTTGCCGTTGACCCAGGCGATGCCGGGGCGTTCGGGGTCCCAGGGGCGGCCGTTCTCGTCGGCGGAGGCGCGGTTGTAGAGGATGCGGCGGTTGGCGGGCCAGCTCCACGCCCAGCTCGGGTAGAGGCCCATGCCGCTGGGGTCGTTCCTGCCGGGGTCCTGGACGCCGTCGCGCCGCTTGGCCAGGTTGCCCTCCTCCGGGTAGTGGCCGGTGTAGATCCAGTCCCCGGCGCTGGTGGTGCCGTCGTCCTTGAGGTCGACGAAGGTCATCAGCCGGCGGCCGTTCTTCAGGTCCCGGCCGTTGATCTCCTGCGCGATCTCGTCCAGCTCGGGCTTCCTCGGGTTCAGGTACGGCAGCGTCATCCTCAGCACCGGGTCGGGGAACTTGCCGCCCTGGGACTGGTAGAGGTCGCGTACCCGCTGGAAGAGCTCGGCGAGGATCCAGTGGTCGTGCCGGGCCTCGCCCTCCGGCGGCAGCACCTGCTCCTTCCACTGCACCCAGCGGCCGCTGTTGGTGAACGAGCCGTCCTTCTCGATCCAGTGGGTGGCGGGCAGCATGAACACCTCGGTCTGGATCTTCGAGGGATCCATGCCGGGCGCCTGCCAGAACTCCGAGCTGGTGGTCGCGAAGGGGTCCATGACGCACAGCCACTTGAGGTTCGACAGCGCCTGGAGCACCTGGTTGGAGTCGGGACCGATGCTGGTCGCGGTCATCCCGGACAGCATCACCCCCTGCATCTTGCCCCTCAGCGCCTGGTCGAAGATCGAGATCCAGGAGGCGTTGGCGGCCGGTTTGGGCAGGTAGTCGAAGGCGAACTCGTTGTCCTTCGTGGCGGCGTCGCCGTACCAGGCCTTGAGCAGGCTGACCAGGTAGCGGCGGTAGTTCTCGCCGAAGAAGTTCACCGCTCTGGGGTGGTGCTTGATGCTGGCGCTCTCGTCCAGGTACGCCTTGATGTCCTTCTGGCCCGGGGCGGGGATGCGCAGGTAACCGGGCAGGATGTCCCACGAGATGGCGTGGTCGGTGTTGCCCTGGATGTTGGCGTGGCCGCGTTCGGCGTTCATGCCGCCGCCGGGGCGGCCCATGTTGCCGAGCAGCAGTTGCAGGATGGCGCCCGAGCGGATGAGCTGCACGCCGGTGGTGTGGTGGGTGAGGCCGACGGCGTACACGATGGTCATGACCTTGTCCGGCCGTCCCATCTCGCCGACCAGCCTGGCCACCTGGAGGAACTGCTCGCGCGGGATGCCGGTGATGCGGGCCACCGTGTCGGGGTCGTAGCGCTGGTAGTGGGCGCGGAGCAGGTTGAGGACCGAGCGCGGGTGGTCGAGGTCGATCTTGGCGTGGCCGTTCCCGTCGGTCTCGTACGCCCAGAGCTTGGTGTTGTAGACGCCCTGCTCCTGGTCGTAGCCGTTGAACATGCCGTCCTTGAAGGCGTAGCCTTCCTTGACCACGAAGCCGGCGTTGGTGGCCCACCGTACGTATTCGTCGTGGTGGAGGCGATTGGCCAGGACGTAGTTGATGAGGCCGCCGAAGTAGGCGACGTCCGTGCCCGTACGGATCCTGATGTACGTGTCCGCCACCGCCGAGGTCCGCGTGAACCGCGGATCCGCGTGGATGATCTTCGCGCCCCGGTCGAGCTTGGCGCGCATGAGCCATCTGAAGCCCACCGGATGGGCCTCCGCCGGGTTGGCCCCGTTGACCAGGATGAGATCGGCATGCCTGATGTCACGCCAATGGTTGGTCATGGCCCCTCGGCCGAACGTGGCGGCCAAACTGACCACCGTGGGACCGTGTCAAACACGGGCCTGTTGTTCGAGGTGAACCAGGCCCAACCCCCTCATCAGCTTCGTGGCGAGATATCCCTCTTCCGAGCTGAACGCCGCCCCTCCCGCGAATGCGATGCCCTCGCAGCGGTTGACGACGTTGCCGTCGGCGTCCTGGGTGACGAACGTGGCGTCGCGCGACGCCTTGATGTTCCTGGCCAGGCGGTCGAGCGCGAACTCCCAGGAGACCTGCTTCCACTCGGCCGCTCCTGGGGCGCGGTAGAGCGGGTGCGGCACCCGCCTGCGCGATACGGCCAGTTGCAGCGACGTCGCACCCTTGGGGCACAGCGTGCCCTCGTTGACCGGGCTGTCCGGATCGCCCTCGATCTGCAGCAGCTCGGTTCTGCCGTTCGCGGCCTTCTTGGTGTAGGCGACGAGCGAGCATCCGACCGCGCAGTACGGGCACAACGAGTGGGACAGCGTGGCGCCTTCGATGCGCAGGCGCTGCTGGACCCGGATCGACTCGGTCAGGTCGAACCCCAGGGCCGAGCCACCGAGCACGCCCACCGGGCCGATGCTCAGGAACCGCCGCCGGCTGACCTCCATACCGGCCTCCATACCGGACTCCCCTCAGCTGCAGCCGTGGGTACCGTTATTTCACCGTATGGTCCGTCGTTGTGCGCGTCTAGCCCCGATGGTGCCGATAGTCGAGATCATCCCTGGGCAAGCTGGAGATCATGCCGCCCACCTGGGTCCTCGGGATTCCGTAACAGGTCCAGCAACCTGGGGTCGGCGGGCACGAGCACACCGCGATCGCCCCGCTCGGCCGCCTCCCGCAACACCTCCCGCCACGCACCCCGCCCGCCCGGCACCCCCACAGCCGCCCACCGCCCGCCGGTGCCGCCTTCCCGATACCCCCCGTCCGCCAGCCGCACAACCGTCCGCACCGATCCCACGCGCCCCGCCCTCGTCTCCTCCCCGGCCGCATCACCGGCGTCGGGGTCGCCGGTGCGCTCTTCCGAGTCGCCGATGCGCTCTTCCGAGTCGCCGATCAGCATGAGCCGCCCCCGGCTCAGCCGCTCCACGGTGGCCAGCGCGTGGGACCGGGCCCCGCCGGACTCCTCCCCCGCCTCCCCTGGCCCCGGCACCACGGCCACGACCAGCAGCGATCGGTACGTGACCGCGGCCAGCGCGGCCGTCAGCGTGAGCGGGTCGAGCGCGGGCGCCGAGCCATGCTCCACCCACAGGGCATCGGCCCCGGCGGCCTCGAACGCCACGGCGTCGGTGAGCCACTCCCCCGGATCCCCCTGCGGCCTGGGCAGGACGATCCCCACCCCGACACCATCGCCGGACCGTCCCGGCTCGCCCGTCATACCGCTCGCCTCCCGCACCTCGCTGCCCGATGACGCCGATCCCGCCGCTGACGTGCCGCCCCTCCGTCATGACGCCGCTCCGTCATAACGTCTGTCATGACGCCCCCTCCCCTGGCCCCGAACGCAAGCCCTCCTCCCCCTGTCCGGATCCGGTGACGACGCGGTGGCGGTCGTCGAGGCGGCGGGTGAGGCGGAGCCGGTCCAGGTGCTCCAGCAGCGGGATCACGACGCGCCGGTTGGTGCCGAGCGCCGCCCGCGCGTCCCCGGCCGTGAACGGCTGCGGCAGTCCCGCCAGGATCCGTACCGCCGCCCTGTCCGCCCCGGGCAGCAGCACGACCCCGTCGGCGAGCCGCAGCACCAGCCCGGCCCGTGCGGCCAGCGCCACCACCTGCCGGCTGAGCCCGAGCTCGGGCAGCCGCGCCGCCTCCGGCGCCAGGTACGGCGCTCCGGCCAGCTCGGCACGCAACCGCTCGACCGCGCCGGCGACCTCCTCCGGCACCCCGCGGCCGTCGATCCGCCCATCGGCCACCCGCAACGGCGGACATGCCCTGACCAGCGCCTCGACCAGCTCCCGCACCGGCAACCCGAGTGCGGTACGCGCCGCGTCCACCGGAATGCCCGGCTGCTCGGCCACCATCGCGCCGAGCCGCTCGCCCAGCTCCTTCCACCGCCCACCGTCGACCATCCAGTCCCCGGCACCAGGCACATCGAGCGGGCGAGGGTCGAGGCCCATGGCGACCAGCTCCGACCGCCGTACCATCCCCCGCCACCCCAGCACCGTCTCCGCAACAGGCACCCGGCCCGCCACCCCGCCGCCCACGGCCCGCCCTTCCGACCGGCTGCCGGAGACCTCACCCGCCGGCCCGCCACCGGCCATGCGGTTCGCCGGCCCTGCCATGGCCCCGGCCGGTCCGGCGAACGGTGCCAGCTGCACCGCCCGCCTCGCGGCCGCGCCCCGGCGACGGAGCACCGGTGGCCGTACGTCCAGCACCAGCACGCCGGCGATCGGCCGCCCGGAGCAGCGCAGCAGCGCGCGGTCACCGACGCGCAGCGGAAGCGCCCGGGCCAACCCGAGCCTGGCCACCCCCGCAACCGGATCGGCCCCGCCCGGGCCGGAGGCGAAGGGGCGTATTCGGGCCGGGACCGAGGCCGACCCGATGTGGAGAACGGCCTCCCGCGGCAGATCGGCGTCCACCCCATCCAGCCGTACGTCCACCACACCCGTCTCCACCCAAGCCCCAGGCGTGAGCAACGTCTTCCCCCGGGCCACCCGCTCCAGCTCGACCCCCCGCAAGTTGACCGCCACCCGAGCCGTGGCCGTGACCTCCTCCACCGGCTCCCCCGCGACCTGCAACGCCTTCACCCGAACCCGCTCCCCGTCCAGGACGAGTGCATCCCCGGCACGCAGGGTCCCGGCGGCGAGCGTGCCGGTGACCACGGTCCCCGCGCCCCTGATGGTGAAGGCCCGGTCGATCCACAATCTCACCGGGGCGCGCGGGTCGGGCGATGGCAGCGAGGACACCAGCCGGTCCAGCCCGCGCCGGAGCTCGTCGAGGCCCTCGCCCGTCCTGCCGCTCACCGTGACCGCCGGCCAGGAGACCCGCTCCCTCGCCTCCTCCAGCGCCAGTGCCGGCTCCATCAGGTCGCACCGGGTCACCACCAGCAGCCCCCGCTCCACCCCGAGCGCCTCGATCGCGTCCCAGTGTTCCTGCGACTGCGCCTGCCACCCCTGGTCCGCCGCCAGCACGAACATCACCGCCGGCACCGGCCCGAGCCCCGCCAGCATGTTGGTGACGAACCGCTCGTGCCCGGGCACGTCCACGAAGGCGAGCCTGTGGCCGGAGGGCAGCGTGGTCCAGGCGAAGCCGAGGTCGATGGTCATGCCGCGGCGGCGTTCCTCGGCCCACCGGTCGGGCTCGATGCCCGTCAGCGCGCGGACCAGCGTGGACTTCCCGTGGTCGACGTGCCCGGCCGTGGCGATCACGTACATGCCAGCACCGCCCGCGCCAGCTCCTCGTCCAGGTGGGGCGGCACGGACCGCAGGTCGAGCAGCAGCCGCCCACCCACGACCCGCCCGACCACCGCCGGATCGCCCAGCCGGAGCGGAAGGGCAAGCCGCTCGGGCAACGCCAGCGCCACGCTGGGCAGCTCGCAACCCGGCGCACCGCCCCCACCCACCACGCACACACTGCTCACCACCTCGACCTCCAGCCCCCCACCGTCCGAAGTGCGAGAGGACCGCGCGGGCGGGGCGTCGTCGGAGGGCGAGGCACCGTCGGCGAGCCCGGCACCCTCGGCAGGCCCCACACCGTCGGCGAGCCCGGCACCACCGCTGAGGGGGGCACCGTCGGCGGACCCGGCGCCGTCGGCGGGCCGGGCGCCCCCGGCAGGCGCGGCGCCCTCGGCGGGACGAGTGGGCGGGGAGGAGTCGGCGTGCCCAACGGAGTCCGCGGGTTCGACGGAGTCGGTGGGGTCGATGGGTGGGGCGTCGTTCGGGAGATCGGCAGGGGAGGCGCAGTGGGTGGGGCGAGTGGGGGTGAGGCGGGTGAGGAGGGCTTGGGCGCGGTGCTGGAGGTCGGCGGGGGCGGTGTGGAGGGCGAGGCGTATCGGCGGGTCGGTGCGGAGGGTGGCCTCCAGGGCGGCCAGGGTCAGCTTGTCGACGCGCAGCGCGCGAGCCAGCGGATGCCGGCGCAGCCGCCGTACCAGGTCGGCTCGGCCCAGGATGAGGCCAGCCTGCGGCCCCCCGAGCAGCTTGTCGCCGCTCGCGGTCACCAGGGCCGCGCCGTCGCGCAGCGCCGTACGGGCGTCGGGTTCCTCGGGGAGCAGCGGCTCGGGTTCGAGGAGGCCGGAGCCGATGTCCACCACGACGGGCACCGGCAGCGCGCTCAGGTCGGCGATCGAGGCGGAGGCGGTGAAGCCCTCGACGCGGAAGTTGGACGGATGGACCTTCAGCACGAACCCGGTCGCGTCCCCGACGGCGTCGGCGTAGTCGCGGGCGGTGGTGCGGTTCGTGGTGCCGACCTCGCGCAGCCGCGCCCCGGTGGACTCCAGCAGCTCCGGGAGCCGGAAGCCGGCACCGATCTCCACCATCTCGCCGCGGCTGATGACGATCTCGCGCCCGGCCGCCAGCGCGGTCGCCGCCAGCACCAGCGCGGCGGCGTTGTTGTTGACGACGTGTACGTCCTCCGCGTCCGGCACGGCCGCCCCCAGCGCCGCCATCGCGGTCCGCCCGCGCCCGGCCCGCCCGCCCGTCACCAGGTCGAACTCCACGTCCGTGCTCCCCGCGGCCGCCTCCACCGCCGCCACCGCGGCGGGTGAGAGCGGGGCGCGCCCCAGGTTGGTGTGCACCAGGACGCCGGTCGCGTTGATCACCCGCCGGGGTCCCGCCGCGAGGGCGGACACGGTGGCCGTCACGACGTCCTCCGGCGCGATCCGCCCCTCCCTGGCCTGCTGCTGCGCCGAGAGGACCGCGGCCTTCACGACGGTACGGCCCGCGCCCCCGGCCGCCCGCACCACCCGGGGATCCGCCAGAACGGTGTCGGTGCGGGGGATGTGGCGGCGCGGGTCACCGGCCCGGCCGGTCCGGCCCGGCTGCGGGGTCATGGCGAGCCTCGGGGCGCGGAGGCGCACGGGGATCGAACCCGCCGGCGACGCCGCGCGCCGCCCACCGGTTTTGAAGACCGGGGTGCCCACCAGAACACACGCGCCTCCAAAGGAAGACGATACTCACGATATGACGGATCTCAGGCTCACGCAGTACGCCCGTGGTGGCGGTTGCAGCTGCAAGATCCCGCCCGGGGAGTTGGAGGCGGTGCTGGCCGGGTTCCCCGCGCCGGGCGGCGCCGGGTTCACCAACGCGGGCGTGGCCGGGTTCACCAACGCGGGCGTGGCCGGGTTCACCAACGCGGGCGTGGCCGGGTTCTCCGACGCGGGCGTGGCCGGGTTCCCCGGCCCGACCGGGGCCGGGGAGATGCTGATCGGGCTCGAGCACGGTGACGACGCGGCCGTCGTCCGGATCGACGGCGACCGCGCGCTCGTCTCGACGGTCGACTTCTTCGCCCCGGTCGTCGACGACCCGTACGACTTCGGGCGGATCGCCGCCGCCAACGCGCTCTCCGACGTCTACGCCGTCGGCGGCGAGCCCCTGGTGGCCCTGAACCTGCTCGGCTGGCCCCGCGACCTGCTCCCCATGGAGGCGGCCCGCGAGGTGCTGCGCGGCGGGGTGGACGTGGCCGGGCAGGCGGGGTGCGCCGTCGCCGGCGGTCACAGCATCGACGACGCCGAGCCCAAGTACGGCCTGGCCGTCACGGGCCTGGCCGACCCGGCGAGCCTGCTGCGTCTCGACGCCGGCCGTCCCGGGCTGCCGCTGTGCCTGAGCAAGCCGCTGGGCGTCGGCGTGCTGAACTCCCGGCACAAGGCCACCGGCGAGGTCTTCCCCGAGGCGGTCGCGTCCATGACGGCGCTCAACCGCGACGCCTCCCGCCACGCCCGCGCGGCGGGGGCTCGCTGCGCCACCGACGTGACCGGGTTCGGGCTGCTGGGGCACCTGTTCAAGCTGGCCAGGGCGAGCGGGGTCACGGCCGTCGTGGCGGCGGGCGCGGTGCCGTACCTGGAGGGGGCCCGGCAGGCCGTGCGGGACGGGTATGTGAGCGGCGGCACCCGGCGCAACCTGGCCTGGGTGGCGCCGCACCTTTCCGCCGGCGGGATGCCGGAGGAGGAGCTGCTGCTGCTGGCGGACGCGCAGACCTCGGGCGGGCTGCTGGTGGCGGGGGAGATTCCCGGGGCGGTGGTGATCGGTGAGCTGGTGGCCCGTGGCGAGCAGGCCCTGATCGTGCGGTGAGGGCGGCGTCACGTGTTGATCGTCCCGTGGCGCGCGGTGTTACGTTGGGTGAGGCGTGCCCGACACCTGCGAAGGACGTGGTTTCCCGTGCTCTACCTCTTCGGATTCGAGCGGATCGGCGTCGCCGTGAGCGACATCTACTTCGTCGACCCCAACCCCACCCCGGGCCAGGAGGGGGCGGAGCGCGGGGTGCGGCTGGAGCTGCGCCGGCTGGAGCCGGGCGAGCTCAAGGGCTCGATCTACTCGGCCCGCCCCATCACCGTCGACCGGCCGATCTGGCGGGTGGACCTGCTGGAGTCGGTCTCGGGGACACCCGGGAGCTTCGACCGGACCCATCACCACCCCGGAGTGAAGGGGTGGGAGCCGGGGCGGCGGGTGTTCGACTCGCGGTTGTCGGAGGAGCCGCTGAAGTGGCTGGCGGAGCGGCTGGGCGATCTCGAAGGGGTGCTCGACCAGGCCGGGGTGGGACGTGACGAGGTGAGCCCGGCTGATGTGAGCGGTCTGCGGGAGCGGGCGCCGGAGATCGTGGAGGCCGTCGGCCGCCTGCTCGACACCGTACGCACCGCCGCCCCGGAGACCCCGGCCGGCGCGGAGTCCGCCACGAGCGTCCGGGCCAGCTGGTTGTAACCGGCTCAGCCGGGCTCGCCCGAGGTGGGGCGGCGGTGCAGCAGGCCGAACTTGGTCCACATGGCCTCGGCCGCCTCGATCGAGGCCCCCGTACGCGCCGGGTCCACCGCGGCGAGCTGCGTGACCAGCGCCTGCGCCACCGCCATGCCGGCCGTCAGCGAGGGGAAGAACGCCTCCCCCTCCGCCGGCACCATCACGACCTGCTCCGCCGCGCTGGCCAGGGCGGGGCTGGCCGCGTCCGTCAGGGCGAACACCCGCACCCCGCGTGACCGGGCCTCGTTGGCGGCCAGGACCGTGCTCTCGTACAGCCGCCAGAAGCTGATCGCGATCAGCACGTCCCCGGCCTGGATCGCGGCGATCGTGTTCGCCAGCTCCGCGTCCCCGGCCGTCACCGCCGTCACCGGGTAGCCCGCCAGCCGGGCGTTGTGCGCGAGCGCCAGCCCGACGGCCGCGTAGCTGCCGTCGGCGACGATCACCGTGCGGCGCGCGCCCGCGATGGCCTCCGCGATCGTGAGCAGCACCGCCTCGTCCAGGCGCCGGTTGAGCAGCGCCAGGCTGTCGAGGTCGCGGCGCAGGGAGCGGGAGCTGGGCGAGCCGGTGCCGCGGTGCTCGGCGGCGACCTGGCCGGCGCTCAGCGAGGACAGGTAGCGGGCGCGCAACTCCTGTTGCAGCGCCGGCCAGCCGGCGAAGCCGAGCGCCTGCGCCGTACGGGTGACCGTCGCCACGTTGACCCCGGCGAGCTGGGCCAGCTCCCCCGCCGACCCGAACGAGGCCCGGCGCGGCTGCGAGAGCAGGAGCTCGAGGACGGCGGCCGCCTTGCCGCGCAGCCCGCGCACGGGCAGCCGCTCGCGCAGCCAGTCCTCGAAGCTGTCCGTGGCGACGTGCTCTGTCACAGGCTCCCTCTCCCACCCGGCCGCCCACCGGCCGGGAACATGCTACGCGCTTGTAACAAGGCAAACCTGCAAAGACCATTGCAATTTTGACGATCCGCACTATATGTTGCTTCGCAATTGACCTGCAGGGCCATGACCTGGGGAAAGGTGTGTCCAATGACCTTGTTGGCCCGTCTGGACCGGCTCCCGCTGAGCCGTCCGCACTATGTCCTGCTCCTGATCGGCGGTCTGGGCTACACCTTCGACGGCATGGACTCGGCCGTCGTCGCGTTCCTGCTGCCGAGCGCGCAGGAGGTCTGGGGCCTGTCCAACGGCCAGCTCGGCTTCATCGGGTCCGCGACGCCGTTCGGGTTCCTGTTCGGCGCGACCGTGGCGGGCCTGCTCGGCGACCGCATCGGCCGCAAGAAGGTGATGATGTACGCACTCGCCTTCTACGCCGTCTTCTCAGTGGTGGCCGCGTTCGCCCCGAACTATGAGGTGTTCCTCGGGGCCCGCGTGCTGGCCGGAGCGGGGGCCGGGGCGGAGAGTGCGATCATCGCGCCGTTCCTGTCGGAGTTCGTGCCCGCCAAGCGGCGCGGGTGGTTCATCGGCGCGCTGGCCGGGTTCTTCTCGTTCGGGTTCGTGATGGCCGCGCTGATCGGGCGGTTCGTGGTGCCGACGCTGGACGACGGCTGGCGGATCGCTCAGCTGATCACCGCGCTGCCGATCGTGATGCTGCTGTGGTGGCGCCGCTCGCTGCCCGAGTCGCCGCGCTTCCTGCTGCAGCAGGGCCGTACGGCGGAGGCCGAGGCGGTGGTCGCCGACCTGGAGCGCCGGGTCGAGCGGGCCACGGGCAGGCCGCTGCCGCCGGTGCCCGAGACCGCCACCGCCCCGGCCACCGAGACGCCGAAGGTGAACCTGCTCAGCGCGCTGCGGTTCCTGTGGAGCCCGGTGATGGCCCGGCGCACCGCGGTGATCTGGCTGGTGTGGTTCGTGATCACGTTCTCGTACTACGGGTTCTTCTCCTGGATCCCCACGCTGCTGGTGCAGCGCGGCATCACCGTCACCAAGAGCTTCGAGTTCTCGATCATCATCTATCTGGCGCAGATCCCCGGCTACTTCTCGGCGGCCTGGCTGTCGGAGCGGCTGGACCGCAAGAACACGATCGCGATCTACCTCGCCGGTTCGGCGGTCAGCGCGTTCTGGCTGTCGCAGATGGACACGCCCGTCACGATCACGCTCGCCGGCGCGGTGCTGTCGTTCTTCCTGAACGGCACGTACGCCGGCGTCTACTCCTACACCCCCGAGGTCTTCCCCACCTGGATCCGCGCCACCGGCACCGGCCTGTCGAGCGCGTTCGGGCGGGTCGGCAGCATCCTGGCCCCCACGATCATCGGATTGTCGGCCGCGAAACTGGGCTTCGGCGGCGTGTTCGGGCTCACCACGGCCGTGCTGGTGGCCGGGGTGGTGTGCGTGGTCGTGTTCGGCCTGGCCACGGCCGGGCGATCGCTGGAAGAGCTGACGGAACCCACCACTGAGGAGGCGACCAGGTGAAGGACCTGAACGAGCTGGAGGAGACGGTACGCCGGGAGGTGGGCGTGCGGCTGTTCACCGTGCTGGCCTGGGTGCCGGAACGGCGGGCGCTGCGCCGCGTGCACAGCAGCCATCCCGGGCAGTACCCGGTGGGCGGCGAGAAGACCGTCGAGGTCGCCCAGGACTGGCTGGCCACCTGCATCGAGGGGCGGCGGCCGTACTTCGGGCCGGACAAGGCCGCCGTACGGGAGATCTTCGCCGACCATGAGCTGATCGAGAGCCTCGGGTGCGGTTCGATCATCAACGTGCCCGTGATCGGGGAGGAGGGCGAGGTGCTCGGCGTGCTGAACATCCTCGACGCCGAGGGTAGCTACGACGAGAGGTCCGTGGCCGCCGCGCAGTCCATCGCCGGGAAGGTCACTCCCGCCCTGCTCGGAGGTGCCGCATGAGCCTGCTGCTGCGTAACGCCCTGCTGCTCGACGTCGCGACCGGCGAGTACGCCGAAGGCGACCTGCGCTGCGCCGACGGCCGCATCGCCGAGACCGGCCGCGGGCTCGGCGCGCCCGACGGGACGCGGGTGATCGACCTGGCGGGCGCCCGGGTCGTACCCGGCCTGATCGATGCCCACGTGCACGTCACCGCCTCGACCGCGAACCTCGGCACGCTCGGCTCCATGTCCCCCTCGTACGTCGCCGCCCACAGCGCCCGCATCATGGGCGGCATGCTGGACCGCGGCTTCACCACGGTCCGCGACGCCTCCGGCGCCGACTTCGGGCTGGCCGACGCGCAGGCGGAGAGCCTCATCCGGGGTCCGCGCCTGCTGTTCTGCGGCAAGGGGCTCAGCCAGACCGGCGGCCACGCCGACTTCCGCGGCCGGGGCGAGCACCTGCACGACGACCACCCGTGCTGCGCGGGCGTCGGGCGGGTGGCCGACGGCGTGGACGCGGTTCGCACCGCCGCCCGCGACGAGCTGCGCAAGGGCGCGCACCACATCAAGGTCATGGCCTCCGGCGGCGTGGCCTCGCCGACCGACCGCATCGACTCGACCCAATACTCGATGGACGAGCTGCGCGCGATCGTCGACGAGGCCGCGGCCGCCAACCGGTACGTCGCCGCCCACGCCTACACCGCGCGGGCCGTCAACCGGGCCCTGGAGGCCGGGGTGCGCTCCATCGAGCACGGCAACCTGATCGACGACACCAGCGTCGAGCTGTTCCTGCGGCACGACGCGTTCCTGGTGCCGACGCTGGTGACGTACTGGGCGCTCAAGGAGGAGGGCCGGGAGTTCGGCCTGCCCGAGCGGAGCTGGCGCAAGGTGGACGAGGTGCTGGAGGCGGGCCTGGCCGCGCTGGAGCGGGCGGCGCGCGGCGGCGTGCGGCTGGCGTACGGGACCGACCTGCTGGGTGGCATGCACCGGCACCAGAGCCAGGAGTTCCGGCTCCGGGCCGAGGTGCAGCGGCCGATCGACGTGCTTCGGGCGGCCACGACGGGCGCGGCGGAGCTGGTGGGGCTGGCCGGCGAGATCGGCACGCTGGCCGTGGGCGCGCACGCCGACCTGCTGGTGCTGGACGGGGATCCGCTGGAGGACATCGGCGTGCTGGCCGATCAGAAGCACCTGCGCCACGTCGTCCAGGCGGGCACGATCGTCTGACACCCCGAGGCGCGATCGCCGGACGTCCGGCTGGTGCGTACCTTGGTGTGCGTGACGACGCTGACGCGCACCGCCCTGGTGGTCGCCGCGGTGCTGATCCTGCTGCTCGGGCTGCTGTGGGTGTTCCAGCGGCGGCTCATCTACCTCCCCGACGGCAGGCCGGTGCCGCCGGCCGCCGCGGTGATCCCGGGCGCCCGCGACGTGTCGTTCACGACGCGCGACGGGATCCGGCTCGCCGCCTGGTACGTGCCCGGCGACCACGACGTGACCGTGCTGGTCACGGGCGGCAACGCGGGCAACCGCCTGCACCGCGCGCCGCTGGCCCGCGCGCTGGCGGCGCACGGGCTGGCGGTGCTGCTGATGGACTACCGCGGCTACGGCGGCAACCCGGGCAGCCCCACGGAGGAGGGTCTCCTCCTCGACGCCCTGGCCGCCCGCGCCTCGATCCGGAGCCCGCGGGTCGTCTACTTCGGCGAGAGCCTCGGCGCGGCGGTCGCGACCAGGCTCGCGCTGGAGCAGCCTCCCGATGGGCTGGTGCTGCGCTCGCCCTTCACCGACCTGGCCGCCGCGGGCCAGGTCAACTACCCCTTCCTGCCCGTACGCGCCCTGCTGCGCGACCGTTTCCCCGTCGCGGACCGCATCGGCGAGGTGGGGGCGCCGGTCGTGGTCGTCTACGGCAGCCGCGACACGATCGTGCCCCCGCGCCTGAGCAGGACGGTCGCCGAGGCCGCGCGGGCCACGACCGTGGAGGTGGCCGGGGCCGGGCACAACGACCTGGCCCTGCTGGACGGCCGCGAGCTGGTCGGCGCGGTCGTGGAGCTGGCCGAACGCGTCCGCAGGCCCTGATGGCATGACGTCCCCGGACCGATCTGGAAGGATTCGATGAAGTCGGCCTCCTCCGGAAGGCAAGGTACCGACGATGAGACCCGTGGACCGCGCTGAATATCTCGGCTACACCCCCGCCACCGAGAGCCACCGGCTGATCATCCACGGCCTGCCGAAGGAGCTGCCGGAGACGCTCGGCGGCCGGCACCGGTTCACCCCGCTCTCCCTGTACGTCGGGGAGCGCCTGGCGGCCACGGCCTTCGCGCGGCTCGACGGCGTCGGGCGGTTCTGGTTCGACGTCTGGCTGCTCTCGCCGAAGCCCGGCGGGCGCTGGAGCCTGCGTACCGGGAGCACCACCGCGGCCGGCCCGGAGGACGAGGACGTGCTGCGCCCGCGCCCCGGGGCCGCCGCGCTCAACGGGCACGCGCGGCCCGGGGAGAGCTCCCTGTTCAACGCCAGCCCCGTGCCGTGGCTGCGCCGCCCCTCCAGGTGGGTGGCCTTCGGCCTCGTGCGGCTGTCGGCCGAGGTGGGCGTCGTGCGGCTGGAGGAACGGGAGATCGCCGTCCCCGACCACGGCCTGCAGGCGCTGGCCTGGCGCGCCGGCCGCGCGGGCAAGGAGCTGGGCCTGCTCGGCCACCGGGGCGAGCACCTGTCGGCCCTCGACCTGCGCTAGCGACCCTGCCCGCCGAGCACCTGCCGGCCCTGCACCCGCGTCAGCGACCCTGCACGTCGAGCAGCGGCTCCAGCTCGGCCACCGCGTGGTCCCGGTGCACGTCGAGCGTGGCCACGGCCTCGTCGGCGGACCGGCGGCGCAGTGCGTCGAGGGTGGCGCGGTGTTCCTTGACCACCCGCTCCCGGTTGCCCGAGTCGCCGTAGTACATCGACCGGTAGGCGTCGGTCGTGTCCCAGAGTGTCCTGATCAGCCGGGCCAGGCGCGGCATCCCGGCGCAGTCGAACAACGTCATGTGGAACACCCGGTTGGCGGTGGCCATCGCGGACACGTCGCCCGCCGCGGCGGCCCGCTCCACCTCGTCCTGGGCCGCCTCCAGCCGCGCGAGGTCATCGTCGCCGAGCCTGGGGACGGCCCGGCGCACGGCCTCCTCCTCCAGCAGCTGCCTGATGCGGTAGACCTCGCGCAGGTCGTCGAGCGAGAGCGTGGCGACGCAGTAGCCCTTGTGCGCCTTGTACGTGACCAGCCCCTCGCCTTCGAGGATCTTGAGTGCCTCGCGCAGGGGAACCCGGCTGACCTGCAGCTCCTCGGCCAGCGCGTCCTGCCGGATGGGGGCGCCGGGCCGCAGCCGGCCGGTGGTGATGGCACGGCGCAGCTCGGCCAGCACGAACTGCTGAGCCGTGGGGGGCCTGCGTCGCGCCTCTTCCGGACTCACGGCCCCAATATCTCACGAACCCACGCCTCGTCCTGCCCGAGCGCCGGCGGCGGGCGGTGGTAGGCGGGCGGGGTGGCGCTCAGGCGCAGCGGGTTGGCGACCTGGCCGGCGCCGCCGAGCTCGACGGCGGGCTCCAGGCCGAGCTCCTCGGCCAGGGCGAAGGCGGCGGCCAGGTCGTTGATCGGGCCGCACGGCACCCCGGCCGCGTTGAGCCGCTCGAACCACTCGTCCGCCGTGCGGGCCGCGAGGGCGGCGTTCAGGTCGGGGACGAGGGTGTCGCGGGCGGCCACGCGGGCGGCGTTCGTGGCGTACCGGACGTCCTCGGCGAGGTCCGGCCGGTCCAGGGCCACGCACAGCGCGCGGTACTGGCGGTCGTTCCCCGCCGCGATCACGATCGGGCGGTCGGCGGCCTGGAACACCTCGTACGGCACGATGCTGGGATGCCGGTTGCCCATGGCGCGGGGCACGACACCCGCGGCGGCGTAGGCGGAGGAGTGGTTGGAGAGCGCCGAGAGCAGCGAGGACAGCAGGGAGACCTCGATGCGCTGCCCCTCGCCGGTGCCGTCCCGGTGCCGCAGGGCCGCCAGGATCCCCAGCGCCGCGTGCAGGCCGGTGATCACGTCCACCACCGCCACGCCGGCCTTCGTGCCCGGCCCGTCCGGCTCGCCGGTGACGCTCATCAGCCCGCCGACCGCCTGCGCGATCAGGTCGTATCCGGGCAGCCCGGCCCCGGCGCCCGACCCGAACCCGGTGATCGAGCAGTAGACCAGCCCCGGGTTGAGCTCCCGCAGCGCCGCGTAGCCGAGCCCGAGCCGGTCCATCGTGCCGGGCCGGAAGTTCTCCACGACCACGTCGGCCCGGGCCGCCAGCGCCCGCGCCACCTCCACGTCCGCCCGCAGGTCGAGGGCGATCGAGCGCTTGTTGCGGTTGACCCCCAGGAAGTACGTGGCCTCGCCCCCCGCGTACGGCGGCCCCCAGGCGCGGGTGTCGTCCCCCGCCCCCGGCCGCTCCACCTTGACCACCTCGGCCCCCAGGTCGGCCAGCAACATGGTCGCGTACGGCCCGGCCAGCACCCTGCTGAAGTCCGCGATCAGCAGCCCGGACAGCGCACCGCTCACGCCGGGGCCCCCAGGTAGACGGTGACGGTGCGGGTGTAGAACTCCCTTGCCGCCCGCCCCTGCTCCTTGGGCCCGAACCCGCTCTGCTTGGCGCCGCCGAACGGCACGTACGGGAACGTCCCGGCCGACTCCGAGTTGACGTGCAGCACCCCCACCTCCAGCCGATCGACCGCCTGGAGCGCCACCCCGAGGTCCCGGGTGAAGACGGCCGCCGACAGGCCGTGGTCGCTGAGGTTCGCCAGCCCGAGCGCCTCCTCCGCGCTCGCCGCCCGCACGGCCCCCACCACGGGCCCGAACAGCTCGGTACGCCAGAAGTCCACCCCGGTCCCCGGCAGGTCCAGCACGGTGGGCGGCACGAACCAGCCCTCGCGGTCGACGGGCGAGGCACCGGCCAGCGGCTTGGCCCCCTCCTCCACGGCCCGCGCCACTCCGGCCGACACCCGCTCCCGGGCGGTCGAGCTCACCAGCGGGCCCATCTCGACGCCCGCGTCGAGGGGGTCGCCGACCACGAGGCGCGCGGCCCGCTCGGCGACCCGCTCCAGGAGCTCGTCGGCCACCCGGTCGGCCACGATGAGCCGGGAGGTGGCCGTGCACTTCTGCCCGGTCGAGCGGAACGCGCCGAGGCAGACCTGCTCGGCGGCGTGGTCGAGGTCGGCGTCGGCGAGCACGACGGAGGCGTTCTTGCCGCCCATCTCGGTCTGCACCGGCTTGCCCAGCTCGCCGCAGCGCGCGATGACGGCCCGGCCGACCGCCGTGGACCCGGTGAACGAGACCGCGTCCACGCCCGGGTGGCCGACGATCGCCGAGCCGGCGTCCGCCTCACCGTGGACGAGGTTGAGCACCCCGTCCGGCAGACCGGCCTCCGTCAGCGCCCACGCCAGCCGGTAGGCCAGCAGCGGCACCAGCGAGGAGGGCTTCCACACCACGGTGTTGCCGTACGTCAGCGCCGGGGCGATCTTCCAGGCGGGGATGGCGATCGGGAAGTTGAACGGCGTGATCAGCCCCGCGACGCCGACCGGCTTGCGGACGACGAGCACGTTCTCGCCGGGGCGCGGCGAGGCGAAGATCTCGCCGCTCTCCCGGTCGGCCTCACCGGCGTAGTAGCGCAGGATGCGGGCCGCGCCCCGGACCTCGGCCACCGCCTCGGGCAGCGTCTTCCCCTCCTCGCGGGCCAGCTCGGCACCCCAGTCCTCGGCGCTGCGGTCCACGAGGTCGGCGGCGGCGACCAGGACGGCGGCGCGGGCGTGGTGCGGGGTCGCGGCCCAGCCGGGCGCGGCCGCACGGGCCGCCGCGACGGCCCGCTCCACCTCGGGCACGGAGGCGAACCGGCCGCGCGCCACCACCTCGGAGGGGCGCGCGGGGTTCGTGTCGGCGAACTCCGCGCCCTCTCCCTCGATCCATCGACCGCCGATGAGATTCAGAACGTCCATGGTCAACGCACTCTAACTATGCAATATTGGATTTTCAATATTGGATCCAAAATACAGAGAGGCCGCTCCATGATCGCACCCACCGCGCTGTTCGCCCTGGACACGCTGCTGACCGAGGAGGAACGCGAGATCAGGAACACGGTCCGGCGCGTGTGCGACCGCGAGATCCGCCCGCACGTCGCGAGCTGGTTCGAGACCGGGGAGCTGCCCGCCCGGGAGCTGGCCCGCACGCTCGGCTCGGTCGGCGTGCTCGGCATGCACCTCGACGGCTACGGCTGCGCCGGCCTGGGCGCGGTCTCGTACGGGCTGGCCTGCCTGGAGCTGGAGGCCGCCGACTCCGGCCTGCGCAGCCTGGTGTCGGTGCAGGGCTCCCTGGCGATGTACGCGATCTGGAAGTACGGCAGCGAGGAGCAGAAGCAGGAGTGGTTGCCCGCGATGGCGGCCGGCGAGCGCATCGGCTGCTTCGGCCTGACCGAGCCCGACTTCGGCTCCGACCCGGGCGGCATGCGCACCACGGCCAAGCGCGAGGGCGGCGACTGGGTGCTCGCCGGCACCAAGATGTGGATCACCAACGGCTCGGCGTCGGACGTGGCGGTGGTGTGGGCGCGTACCGACGAGGGCGTCAGGGGCTTCCTGGTCCCGGCGGGCACCCCGGGCTTCACCGTCAACGACATCAAGCACAAGATCTCGCTGCGCGCGAGCGTGACGAGCGAGCTGGTGCTCGACGGCGTACGCCTGCCCGCCGAGGCGATGCTGCCCGGCGCCAGGGGCCTGTCCGGGCCGCTCGGCTGCCTGAACGAGGCCCGGTTCGGGATCGTGTTCGGGGCGATGGGGGCGGCGCTGGACTGCCTGGAGACGGCCATCGCCTACACGGCCGAGCGCGAGGTGTTCGCCAAGCCGCTGGCGGCGTACCAGCTGACCCAGGAGAAGCTCGCGGACATGGCGCTGGAGCTGGGCAAGGGCCTGCTGCTGGCGCTGCACCTGGGCCGGCTGAAGGAGGCCGGCACGCTCACCCCCGAGCAGGTGAGCCTGGGCAAGCTGAACAACGTGCGCGAGGCCCTGGAGATCGCCAGGAAGTGCCGCACGCTGCTCGGAGCGAGCGGCATCACCCTCGAATATCCCGTGATCAGGCACGCGGTGAACCTCGAGTCCGTGCTGACCTACGAGGGCACCTCGGAGATCCACTCGCTGGTCATCGGCAAGGCGCTGACCGGGATCCCGGCCTTCAAGTAGCGGCACTCAGAACGTCTGCCAGGTCGCCTCGGTGACCTGGCAGGGCCCGCCCTGGTGCACCCGCAGCCGCCCGGCGGGCAGGTCGAGCCCGATCGTGGCCAGGGTCTCCCACCGCTGGTTGAGCGGCTGGGTGAGGTCGGGGTGGGCGCAGACGGGCGCGTCGCCGGGGGCGTGGCTGAGCATGGCCAGCGCCCGGCCGTTCTGGTCCGCCACGCTCAGCCCCTCGACGTTGTCGCGCAGGTGCCGCAGGCGGTCGTAGGTGCCGGGCCGCTCGGTGGCGTGCCGTTCCCCCGCCGCCAGGTCCTCGTCCAGGAAGTGGTTGCAGTGCAGCAGGACCCCGTCGGGGCCGGGCGGGATGACGGCCACCCCGGCCGGTGAGATCTCGATGGACGCCGCGGCGGACTCGGTCACGGCCGTGATGACGGTGGAGGCCGAGACCGTGGCCGAGCGGGCGATGTCCGCGGCCTCCTCGACGGTGGTGGCGTCGTCCAGGATCCGGCGGGCGATCAGGTGCACCGGCACGCCCACGTCGGTGGTGTCGGAGTCGTGGCGCAGGATGTTGAAGTGTACGCCCAGGCCGGCCGAGTTGACGCCGATCTTGGCCAGCGTCCCGGCCTCGGTGAACGTGCGCACGACGTGCCCGGGACGCGGTTCGAGCTCCCACAGCACCGGCGCGTCGCGCAGGTGGTCGTGCCAGTCCCAGGTCTGCACCGTGCGCGCGGGGCCGTCCGCCGGAAGGACGACGGAGGTCGAGCACTCGCCGTGGCCGACCGCGTCGATGGCGGCCAGGATCTCCGTGCGCGCGTTCACCACGGCGACCTGCCAGGGCTCCAGCCCGGCGCCGGCCGCGATGCCGGTGATCTCGTCCGCCAGCTGCGGCGCCCAGGCGGCGCTGCGCTCCAGCGCCACCTCGCCCCACGCGCGCACCTGCGCGGCCGTGGCGCCGGCGACCGCGAACAGGTCGGTGTATCCGGAGAGGTTGCCGAGCACCTGCTTGCGCAGGTGGGTGCCCAGCTCCTTGCCACGGGCCCGGGGGTTGCTCTGGCTGGACGTGAAAGTGGGAAAAGTCATTACCTGTCCATCATGTCGGCGAGCCGCGGATTCTCGGCGGCGAAGGAGTCGCGGACACGGGTGTACCGCTCGGGGTCGATGTCCTGGCTCAGCTTGAACATGCTCTGCTCGGTACGCACGTGCACCCGGAAAGCCCTTACCCCAGGCAGCAGCGCGCGGAACCTGTCCCTGGAGGCCGGGGTCGCCCGCCAGGACGGCGAGCGCAGCGACTCCAGCGCCTCGACCGTGCGCTCCACGACCTCCATGGCGTCGTCGAGCAACTCCACCCGGCCGGTCGCGTGCACGGCCGCGTAGTCCCAGGTCGGGACGGCCGGATCGGTCGCGTACACGGTGGGCGAGACGTAGCCGTGCGGTCCCTGGAAGATCACGAGCACCTCGGGCGCGGACTCCCAGGAGCGCCAGTGCGGGTTGGCGCGGGCCATGTGGCCGAGCAGCGTGCCGCCCTCGACGGCGTCGCCCTCCAGGATGACCGGCACGTGCGTGGCCACGGGCACGCCGTCCACGGCGCTCACGACCAGCGCGAACGGGTTCTCCCTGACCAGGCGGGCCACCTGTGCCGGGTCCTTGGCGGCGTAGCGGGGGAAGGTGTGCACGCCGCTACTCCGCGGCGCTCAGGACGGCGTCCCACGCGACCTCGGAGGCCAGCGTGCCGAGGCCCGTCGGCTTGACGCCGGTCAGCTCGACCTCGTCGGTCGTCATGGCGAACATGGTGTCGCCGTCGGTCAGCGTGTGGAACGGCTGGATGCCGCGGTGCATGGAGCTGTGCACCTGGCGGCCGATCTGGAGCAGCTCCACGTCGGTCAGCCGCACATTGGTGATCATCACGGTCAGCGTGGTGTTGCCCATGACGGACGGGGCCCCGCTGCCGATCAGGTCGGCGTAGTCGGCGCTCGGGTGGCGGCGCGCGCCGAGGTCGGCGTGGTAGTTGCCGCGCACCACCCGGCCCTCCCGGTCGATCACCGAGCCCACGGAGTTGACCACCGTCGCCACCAGCACCTTGGCCTCGCCGAACGTGCCGAACGCGGCGCCCTGCCCGGCGAACTCGGCCCGGCCGAACTCCACCTTGCCCGCGCTCGCCGTGCGGCCCGCGCCGCACCGGCCCACCGGGAACTCGCCCTCGACGGCGTTGCGCAGCGCGGCCCGGCCCAGCTCGGCGTCGGGGTAGACGGCGGTGTCCCGCGTGGAGAAGTCGTAGATCACCGCCCCCGACACGAGCTGCAGCTCATCCCACCTGGTCCGGTTGTCCCGGCGGGCCAGCAACTCGTCGCTCACGCCCGCCGCGGCGGCCAGCCCGTACACCGAGCCGCCGGCCAGGCAGACGGCGTGGTTGAAGTCGTAGCCGCCGCTCATGCCGACCGCGCCGCCGCGCGCGTCCACGGCCGTGCGGGCGCCGGCCGGGAGGTGGATCACGGTGCAGCCGGTGGGGCCCTCGCCGTACTCGGCCGTGCCGACGTGCACGCCTGGCAGGTCGAACGCGACCGAGCCGCGGCCGGGGCTGGGCTGCGGGGTCAGCGGCAGGTCCGCGTTGCGCGGGACGCCGGGCGCGAACGCCGACGGCGCCGCGAGCCGTGGCTCGTAGGTCACAGTGCCTCCAGGAGCTGCTTCGAGTATTCGTGGGCGGGGTCGGTGTAGAAGGTGGCCGTCTCGGCGGTCTCGACGATCTCGCCCCGGCGCATGACCGCGATCCGGTCGGCGACGTAGCGGACCGCGCCGAGGTCGTGGGAGATGAACAGGGCGCTGAAGCCGTACTCCGCCTGCAGGTCCTTGATCAGGTTGAGGATCTGCACCTGTACGGAGACGTCCAGCGCGCTGACGGCCTCGTCGAACACGATGAACCTGGGCCTGGTCACCAGCGCGCGGGCGATGGACACGCGCTGGCGCTGGCCGCCGGACAGCTCGTGCGGGTAGCGGTCGGCGAAGGCGGCCTCCAGCCCGACGTGTTCGAGCATCTCGGTGACCGCCGTGCCGGCCGGGCGGCCGAGCACCGACAGCGGCTCGGCGACGCTCAGGCCGACGCGCATGCGCGGGTTGAGCGACCAGTGCGGGTGCTGGAGCACGGCCTGCATGCGGCCCGCCAGCTCCCGCCGCCGCTTGGGGAAGGGGCGGCCGTCGAACCTGACCGCGCCGCCCGTGGGTCGCTGCAGGCCGAGCGCGACCCGGCTGGTGGTCGTCTTGCCCGAGCCGGACTCGCCGACCAGGCCGAGCGTCTCGCCCTCGGCGACCGACAGGGAGACGTGCCGCACGGCGTCGAGGTGGATGCGCCGCAGCGGCGGGCCGGCGGCGAAGGTGACGGTCACGTCGTCGAGTTCGAGGATCACGCGGTCACCTCCTCGTGCCGGGAGAGCCCGTCCTGCAGCTCGGCGGCTCGGTGGCACAGGACGTCCTGCTCACGGATCCGGACCGGGGCCGGGCGCTCGTGGTCGCAGCGCTCCTGCGCGAACGGGCAGCGCGGCGCGAAGGCGCAGCCGGATGACGGCCCGGTGAGCACGGGCGGGCGGCCGGGCACCGGCTCCAGGCGGGCGCCGTGAGCCGCGGCGGCGGGCGCCGAGCCGGCCAGCGCCGCCGTGTAGGGGTGCGCGGGGTCGCCCAGCACGTGGCGGGCGGGGCCGCTCTCGACCACGCGGCCGCCGTACATGACCGCCACCCGGTCGCAGCGGCGGGCCACGGCGGGCAGGTCGTGGCTGAGCCACAGGATGCTCGTGCCCGCCTCGGCGGCCAGCGAGAAGACCACGTTGAGCACCTCCTCGCGCACCTGGCTGTCCAGGGCGGCGGTCGGCTCGTCGGCGACGAGCAGCTCGGGCGCGGTGGCCATGGCCATCGCGATCGCCACCCGCTGCGCCATGCCGCCGGAGAGCTGGTGCGGGTACGCGCGCTCCACCCGCGGGTTGTCGAGCCTGACCCGTTCCAGGTGGAAACGCACGTCGCCGCCGCGCCCGAGCACCAGGCGGAGCTGGGCGCCGACGCGCATGGTCGGGTCGAGCGAGGCGATCGGGTCCTGGAAGACGAACCCGAGGTGCTTCCTGCGCAGGTGGCGCAGCCGGGCGTCGGGCAGGTCGAACACCGGCTCCCCCGCCACCAGGACCTCCCCCTCGGTACGCCGGGCGGTCCGGGGCAGCAGGCGGCCGACGGCCGAGCCGAGCGTCGACTTGCCCGACCCGCTCTCGCCGACCAGCCCGACCGTCTCCCCCTGCGCCAGCTCCAGGTCGGCGCCGTCGAGAGCCCGGGTCCGGGCATAGTCGATCACCAGGTTCCGTACTGAGAGCAGGCTCACGTCAAAGACCTCGTCTCCCTCGGTTCGAGCCGGTCGCGCAGCCCGTCGCCCACCACGTTGATCGCCAGGATCGCCACCACGAGCACGACCCCGGGCCCGAGGATCAGCCAGGGCGCGGCGATCATGTACGTGCCGCCCTGCTGGATGAGCACCCCGAGCGAGGCCTGCGGCGGTTGCACGCCGAAGCCCAGGAAGCTCAGCCCGCCCTCGATCGCGATGCCGACCGACAGCGCGTACGTGCCCTGCACGGCGATCGTGCCGGCCACGTTCGGCAGCACGTGGCGGCCGAGCACGCGCGGCAGCCGGGCCCCGCTGATGACGGCGGAGGTCACGTAGTCGCGCTGCGACACGGCCACGGCGGCGGCCCGCACCAGCCGGGTCATCAGCGGGATCGTCACCAGCACGATGCTGGCCAGCGCGGCGAGCTGCCCCGGGCCGAGCACGGCGGCGACCAGGATGGCCAGCACGATGGCCGGGAAGGAGTAGAGCACTTCCACCAGGCGCATCACCAGCTCGTTCAGGTAACCGCCACGGTATCCGGCGATGATGCCGAACGTCGCGCTCAACGCCGCCGTGAGCAGCACCGCGATGGACGACAGCAGCAGCGTCGTGCCCACGCCCTCCAGGACGCGCGGCAGCACCGAGCGCCCCAGGTTGTCGGTGCCGAGCCACCAGCCGGGCCCCGGCGGTTGCAGGCGCGGGCCCACGATCGCGTCCGGGTCTCCCCCGGCACCGACCAGCGAGCCCAGTGCGAACACCACCAGGATCAGCAGGCAGCCCAGGCCGCCGATGGACAGCCGGTCCAGTTTCCTCACGAGCGCCTCCCCGCCATGACTCCGAGCCGGGGGTCGAGCACCCCGACCAGCAGGTCGATCAGCACGTTCATCACGATGAACACCCCCGCCGCCAGCAGCACCCCGGCCTGCACGACCGCGTAGTCGCGGCGGCCGACGGCCTGCACGATGTAGGAGCCGACGCCCGGCAGGTTGAACACGTGCTCCACGATCAGCGCGCCGCCCAGCAGGTACGCGGTCGTCGTGCCGATCAGCGTGACCACCGGGGTGGCGGCGTTGCGCAGGATGTGGTGCCGGACGATGAACCACGGGGACTCGCCGCGCCCGACGGCCGCCGTGACGTACGGCTCGACCAGCACGCCCATGACGGCGTCGCGGGTGGTCCTGGCGGTGACCGAGATGGAGAACACCGACAGGACGGCCGCGGGCAGGATCATCGTGGCCAGGTTCGCGGCCGGGTCCTGGGTGAGCGGCACCCAGGCGCCGACCTCCAGGCCGAGCGCGTACCGGGAGAAGACGAACACCACCAGGCTGCCCAGCACGAACTCCGGCACGCTGACGCCGAGCCCGCTGAGCAGCCGGCCGGCCGCCCCGCCGCCGCCCGGGCGGGCGCGCACGGCGGTCAGCACGCCCAGCGGCACCCCGGCCAGCACACTCGCGGCCACCGCCAGCACGGTCAGCTCGGCCGTCACCGGCAGGCGGGCCAGCAGCTCCGTGCTCACCGGCTGGCGGCTGATCATGGAGATGCCGAAGTCGCCGCCGGTGACGGCCGCCAGCCAGTGCCCGTACTGCATGAACACCGGCTGGTCGAGGCCGTAGCGGGCGGCCAGCTCCGCCTTCTGCTCGGCGGTGGCGAACGGCCCGAGCACGGTCTCCGCGAAGCCGCCGGGCATCAGCCGCACGGCGGCGAAGATGAGCACGGAGACGCCCAGGAGCGTGGCGACCGAGCTGAGCGCCCGGCCGGACCACCACATCAGCAGCCGCATGGTTACCCGGACTTCTTCACGCGGGCGTCGGCGACCAGGCGCAGCACGTTGCCGTAGCCCTCGGTGGCGTACAGGCTGGGGCTGAGCGCGTCGGTCCGGAAGGCGACCGTGGCCGGGCGGGTGACCAGCGGGATCATCTGCGCGTCGGCGTCGGCCCTGGCGCACACGGCGGCCAGGGCCTGCTCCCTGGCGGCGCCGGCGGGCTCCTTGCCGGCCGCGTCGATGAGCGTGTTCAGCTCCTTGTCGGGCCGCATGAAGCCGGCGTTGAAGCCGGCCGTCTCCGGGTTCCACCACTTGGTGACCATCCCGGGGTCGGCGTATCCGGCGAACCACGACAGGGCCGCGTCGAACTCGGCCGGCGCCTTGCCGTACACCTTGCCCGACCAGCTAGCCTCGTCCATCTGCTCGATCTTGACGGTGATGCCGGCCTGCTGCAGGTTCTGCTGGATCACCTGGGCCACGGCCGGGGCCGGCTCGGTGGAGAAGATGGTCAGCGTGAACGCCAGGTTCTGCGCGCCCGCCTCGGCCAGCAGCGCCTTGGCGTCGTCCAGGCTCTTCGCCGCCGACGGCAGCGCGGCCGGGTCGCAGGAGCCGGGCAGCCCCGCCGGGGTGATCGCGGTCGGCTTGCCCTTGCCGCCCAGCGCCACGTCCGCGATCTGCTGGTTGTCCAGCGCGATGGCGATGGCCTGGCGCACCTTCGGGTCGGCCAGCTTCGAGCCCGGCTTCAGGCTGTTGAGCATCAGGTAGTAGAAGTCGGTGGTGGCCTGGGTGACCACCTGGACGCTCTTCGCGCCGGCCAGCATCGTGCCGGAGTCCACGTTGCCCAGCGTGGCCAGGGCGGCGCCGCCGTTCTGCAGGGCGGCGATGCGCGCGGCCTCCTCGGGGGCGATCGTGATGTTCAGCGTGTCGGCGGCCGGCTTGCCCTTGTTCCAGTACTTGTCGTTGCGCTTGAACGTCCACGACACGTCCTGGCGGTGGTTCTCGACCACGTACGGGCCGGTGCCGAGCAGCGCGGTGGCCGGATCGACCGACTTGTCGTCGATCTCCTTCATCGGCAGGATCGCGGCGGGCACGTTGGCCAGGGCCGCCAGGAACGGCGTGTACGGCTCCTTCAGCGTGACCTTGACCTTGTCGTCGCCGTCCTTCGTGATCTCCTCGACCGGCCCGAGCTGGCCCACCCACACCGACTTCGAGGCCAGCAGCCGCTTGAGGCTGCCCACGACGTCGTCGGCCGTCATCTCCCTGCCGTTGGCGAACGTCACGCCCTTGCGCAGGTGGAAGACGTACCGGGTGGGGCTCGGGGTGTCCCACTTCTCGGCCAGCAGCGGCTGGAGGCTGAAGTCGGGGCCCACCGTGACCAGCGTCTCGTAGGACAGCGAGAGGAGCTGCCAGGTGGTGGCCACGTCGGCGAGCTGCGGGTCGTACCCGGTGGCGGCGCCGCTGTCGATGTGCACCTGCAGGTTGAGCGCGCCTCCTGACGGGAGGGCCTGGTCGGCGACGGCCAGGTAGCCAGGAGCGGCGGTCTCCTGGGCGGCGCCCGTGGGGGTGGTGGCCGTTCCGGTGGCGGCGCAGGCGGATGCCAGCAGGGCGGCCGCGACACCGCAGGCCAGGCGTATGGGACGCATGGGCCTCTTCTCCTTTTAGTGGCAGGAACGTTCGGCGGCGCTCGGCGGTACGTCGAGCGTGGGGTTCCGGTCGAAGAACCCGACCGGCTTCAGGACGAACCCGCAGGTGTCGACCGGCATGATCGGCCAGTCCTCGGTGCGGGGGAAATGCGTCAGGCCGAACGTGTGCCACAGCACGATGTCCTGCCCGTCGATGTCGCGGTCGGCCCTGGTGTAGGCGGGCAGGCCCGCGCCGCCGGGATGCTGGTTGACCAGGTCCCCGGCGGGATAGCGCTCCGCGGGGTCGTATCGGGTGACCCACAGATGTCTGGTGGCGAACTCGGCCCTGCGGTGGATGCTGGAGCCGGGCGCGGCCAGCAGGGTCGGCTTGCCCTCGGCGTGCAGCGCGTAGCCGACCGGGCCGCCGAGGCGGTTGCGCACCCTGGGATTGACGACGTGCCAGGTGCGCTCCGCCTTCAGGTCCGCGTCGCGCTTGGCCTCGCCCTCGGTGCGCAGCCGGGTGGCGACACGGCCGATCGCGTTGCCGTACGGGCCGGCGACCGGTCGCGCCTCCACCTCGTCGACCGCGTTGGCCACGCCGTCCACCGTCATGTCCAGCCGGGCGCTGAACAGGTGCTGGTGGTAGGGCGCGGCCAGGCCCGGCGCCACCTCCGACGCGTACGGGGCGGCCCGCTCGTCGTAGGCGCCGGTGAAGACGATGCCGGTGGCCTTCACCTCGAGCTCGATGGTGCCGTCGAGGTAGAGGTACCAGTAGAAGCCGTAGTCGTAGTTGCCCACGGTCACGAAGAACGAGATCACGAGACGCCGCTGCCTGCGGGTCTCCCGGGAGCCGTTGGCCGGGTCGGTGTGCTTCCACAGCACGCCGTAGTCCTCCTCGTGCATGCAGATCGCGTTCGTGATCACCTTGGGCACGCCGGCGCCGTCCGTGACGACGGCGTCGAAGTAGGTGATCTCGCCGAGGCAGTCGCAGCCGAGTTCGAGGGAGTTGGCGAGCTTGCCGAGCTGGTACTCGCCGGTGTCGAAGTAGTTCTGCCAGAAGCGGATCGGGCTCGGGTCGCCGTACGGGACCACCATCTCGGCCACCGACGCCCGGTAGACGATCGGCCTGGTGCGCCCGCCGTCCTCGAACCCGACCTGGTGCAGCGTCAGGCCCTCGCGCATGTCGTAGCCCAGGCGCAGGCTCCACTTCTCCCAGGTGACGAGCGGGCCATCTACGGTGAAGCTGGGGCCCTGCGGCTGGGTGATGTGGATCGGCTTCTGGGTGGTGCGGTAGGGGCCCTGGCCGTAGTCGCCGGACTCCTGCGGGATCGGCTGGGGGCCGGTGTCCACGATCTCCAGGACCTCGCCCTTGACCAGGTCCACGTACGCGACCAGGCCGTCCACCGGGTGCGCCCACGGCAGGCTCTCCGGGGTGGGCATCACGTGGGCCAGCACCCTGGCCATCCGCCGGCCCTCCTCCTCGGGCAGCCCGAAGTGGCCCGCGCTGAGCGCCGCCAGGTAGACGCCTGCCGGGTCCTCGATCCCGCGCCTGGCCAGGGCCTTCGCCCAGCCCGCGTCCTCCCGCAGCACGCGCCTGACCAGGGCGTGCTCCTCGTCCAGCATCGGCACCTGGCCGTCCAGGACCGGGTCGATCGGGGTGCGGGACTCCACCCGGCCCTCGCCGATCCGCACGATCACGTCCTGGGCCGCCTCGGTGGCCAGATCGAGCAGGAGCGCGCGGGCTCTGCGGGCGACGGGCGCGTCCGGCTCGTACGCGAGCACCTCGTCCTTCGGCGGCTCCTCCAGGCCGAGATAGGCCACCCGGACCGTGCCGGTCAGCAGGCCCTCGGCCATCAGGATCCGCCTGACCTCGTCGATCTCCTGCGCCGCGAGCGGGTCGAGAGGATGGGGATGCTTCCCGGTGGACAGGTGCAACGTTCCGCCCCTTTCTGCTGCCGGAACGTTCCGGCAAGTTGCGCGACAACTTAATTGCGCGGGCCGTGGGACACAAGACCTGGCGCCCAGGCGAAACACATCGTTAACGGGCGCACCACCCCGGTGGGGTGCGGAAACCGCGCCGGGGACGGGGAAGCGGCGCCGCTCGGGCGCCCGGCGGAAGCGGACGGATGGACCAGTACCATCAGGGCGTGCAAGCAGACGAGCCGGTCACGATCCTCACCGTCGCCAGGGAGGCGGGGGTGTCCAAGACGACGGCCTCCGACGCGCTGCGCGGCTCCGGGCGGGTGTCCGAGACCACGCGCGAGACCGTCGCGCGGGTGGCCGAGCGGCTCGGCTACGTGCCCAACGGCTCGGCCCGTCACCTGCGCAAGGCCAGCACCGGCACGATCGGGCTGCACGTGCCCGAGGTGCTGACCCGGTCCTCCTACTACATGTCGTTCGTGTTCGGCGTGGTCGAGCAGGCGGCGCGGCACGACTACGACGTCACGCTGATCACCTCGGGGCAGCGCCGCTCACGGCCGCCGCGCGTCGACGGGCTGGTGCTCGGCGACCCGCTCGGGGGCGACCCGGTGGTGGAGAGCCTGATGGCGACGGGGCTGCCGACCGTCTCCTGCGAGCGCTTCCCGGGGGCGCGACAGGCCGACGGGGTGGTGTGGTCGGAGCACGCCCAGATGCTCGCCCGGCTGCTCGACCACCTGCGGGCGGCGGGGTCGCGGCGGCCCGGGCTCATCGTGGCCGGCGACGAGAGCGACTGGGCGGCCAGCGTGCACCGGGGGTATCTCGGCTGGTGCGCCGCGCACGGGGTGCCGCCGCTGGTGCGGCGGGTGTCGTTCGACGCGACGGGCGACGAGATCCGCGCCGCCGCCCGCGCCCTCCTCACCCCGTTCCCCGGCCCCTTCCCACCCTCCCCCGACCGCCTTCCGCCCTCCACCGACCCCTTCCCGCCCTCCACCGGCCTCGCCACCCCGGCGCCGCTCGCGACCGGCTCAACCGGCTCGGACAACGGGCCGGGCGGGTCGGCCCGGTCCGGCGAACCGAGCGGCGGATGGGGCGACGGACCGAGCGGCGGACCGGGAGACGGACCGGGAGACCGGGGCGGCGAGCCCGGCGGGTTGGGTGGCCGACCCGGCGGATCAGGTGGTCGGGGCGGTGGGCCGGTGGATGCGCTGGTGTGCGCGCCGGCCGGGGCGGCGACCGAGGTGGCGCCGCTGCTGCGGGAGGCCGGGGCGGGTGTGCTGCTCGCCTCGTGCGTCGACAGCGCCGCCACGCGGCTGGCCGATCCGCCGATCACCGCGATCGACCTGCGGCCGCGCGAGGCCGGGGCGAGCTGTGCCGAGCTGCTGTTCGAGTTGCTCT
This sequence comes from Nonomuraea sp. NPDC049709, assembly GCF_040674815.1. Lineage (NCBI taxonomy): Bacteria > Bacillati > Actinomycetota > Actinomycetes > Streptosporangiales > Streptosporangiaceae > Nonomuraea > Nonomuraea sp. NPDC049709. The sequence goes on along the minus strand of NZ_JBFANM010000026.1, from coordinate 50,410 downwards.
CGGGGGCCGCGCCGGCGGGGACGGAGCGCGTCCACCCGATCGAGCTGGAGATCCGCGCCTCGACCAGCCCCCACCGCTAGAGACGTCCACCGGAGGCGTCCGGCAGGCGGGCGGTGGAGGTGGCCGCGCCGCCGGACGCGCGTGGGGGCGGTCCGGCGGCGCGGAGGGCGGGAGCGGTCAGCTGAAGGTGACGTCGCTGCAGAAGTAGTACGTCTGGTCCATGTGCGAGGCCTTCCAGATCGTGTAGACCACGTGGCGGCCGGTGCGTGAGCCCTTGTTGATGCCGCTGATCATGTACGTCCCGGCGGGCGCGTACCGGGGAGTCTCGCGGACCAGCTCCAGGTGGTTCCAGCCGAGCGGCGTGGTCGTGGCGTCGTAGCCCTGGCGGGTGATGTACACCCGGATGTAGTCCGCGCCGTGGTAGGCCTGGTCGGTCAGGCGGATGTCGAACGTGGCGGCGAGGCTCGTCGTCTTCCAGGCGCCCGGCGTGTCCATGGAGCGGTAGCGGGCGCCCTGCGTCTGGCCGGCGCTGCAGAGTTGGCCGTTGGGGATGGCGGCCTGGTGGTTGCCGCCGACACCGTCACGGTAGAGGCCGTTCCAGTTCCACATGGCGTTCGTGTTGTCCTGCCACGCCTGCCAGCACATGGGGTCCTGCTGCTGCATGGTGGGGTTCTGGAAGTCGCTGCCCCAGCGCAGCCAGCAGCCGTAGTTGCGGGAGGCCGGGTCGGTGACCGAGCCGTGCGCCGACGCGGTGCCGGTCAGGGGGATGACGACGAGCATCATGATGGACGTCAGCAGTACCAGGGCGCGCTTCGCCCAGCGACTAGGTGCGACTTGGGGCATAGTGCGGTCTCCGTGTTCCGGTCGGGGTTCCGGTGGTGGGGAGCGCTCCTGGTGGGCGACGGTATCTGACGGCATTAATCCGTACAAATGACGGGTTGTGTCAACGCCTGGCTCGACTGTCGTGCGCCCTGGTCAATGTGCTTGATGAGCAGCGGAAAGGGCTTTCCAGAGCGCTGCGGAAACAGGTGAAAGTTTCAGAACAGATCACCCTTTCCAAATTGTTCAAAAGGTATAGAAGCAGACGAAATACCGATACATAAGGCCTTTTTCCGCCACGGCGCTTGAGCTGCAAGCGTGACCGTCCCATGACTTTGGGTGACGGATTTTGGGCAAGTAGCATGTGGGCGAGGGCGAGGCTCCCGATACTGAGTGGGTGACCGCAATGGCGACGATCGAACCGGCCGGACCACGTGTCTTTCCCCTGGGGAACGCGCCGTACACGGTCGACGACCTGCTCAAGTTCCCTGACGACGGGAACCGCTACGAGCTCTTCAACGGGAGCCTACTGGTGAGCCCTGCCCTCACCCCCCTGCACCAGCGCGTCATCTTCCGGATGCAGCAGATCCTCGATGAGGCGCTCCCACCCGACCTGGAGCCTTTGTCTACGGTGAATCTGCGGGTCACCGACAGGGATTTCTACATCCCTGACCTCGTCGTCGTCCGCGAGGATTCGGTGGAGACGGTCGGTCTCATGTTCTCACCTCGCGACTTGCTGCTCGCCGTGGAAATCGGCAGTCCGAGCACCAGCATGCACGACGAGGGTCTCAAGTCCCTCGCGTACGCCAGGGCAGGCATTCCCTCCTACTGGCGCATCGAGCCAGGCGAAGGACCTGCTCTCTACGTCTATGAGCTCAACGACTATGCCTATGACCCGCCGGCCGTCTACAAGGCCGGTTCGGTCGCGCAGCTGAAAAAGCCCTGCCCGATCAGCTTCGACCCCGGCGTCCTCGTTCTCGGACGGAATTGACGGACCCGCCGGATCACGTAGCTCAACGGCGACAGCTTCGACCCCGCCGCGTTCGTCGAGTGACCTGGACCCCGGCTCTGCCGGCCCCCTCCAGCCGGGAGTGCCGGGGTCCAGGAGCTTCATCCCTCCTCTGGCGGGCTCTTGGCGGCCAGGGAGGTGTAGACGGTCACCTCGTCAGGGCGCACCAGGCCGTCCTGGATCGCGCAGATGAGCAGCTTCTCCTTGGTGGGCGCGGGTCTTCCGGCCGCCGCGTATTTGACCCGCGCCCGGTCTATGTACTGCCGCACGGTCCGTTCCTTGATCCCCATGCGCGCCGCCACCGACGCCTTGGACATGGACTGGAACCAGTACAGCAGCGCCGCCCGCTCCTTGTCGGAGAGCTGCGGCCGGTGGGGGCCCTCGTCGGTCGCGATCGCCTGCGCCATCGGCGGCGTGACGAAGGGGCGGTCGGCGGCCACCTCCAGGATGGTCTCCAGGCACGACTCGCGGGTCGCCCGGCCCTTGCCGATGAAGGCGGAGGCGCCGGCGTCCAGCACCGCGCGTACCGTCTCCGGTTCCTCGTGCTCGGAGAAGACGATCACCCGCTGCCCGCCCGCGCACAGCTCGGCGACCCGGTCCACAACCATGGTGCCGTTGAGGTTGAGGTCGAGCAGGAGCACGTCGGCGGCCGTGCCGCGGACGGACTCGATGGTGGGCCCCTGCGCGACGAGCGTGACAGGGCTCGGCGGGCCGAACCACGACCGTACGCCGTCCACCACCACCTGGTGGTCCTCCACCAGGGCGACCGTCACGGGCCCCGTCGTGCGCCCCGTCATGGGCCCCGTCATGGGCCCCGTCATGGGCCCCGTCATGGGCCCCGTCATGGGCCCTGCCAGATGCTGTTGACCCACACCTCACCTCCCAGCCGCTGGTAGCTGACGACCACCCCGCTGGCCTCCCGTACGGGAGTCGGGCTGACGGGCAGATCGTCGTTGTCGGCCACGACTGCCACGCTGACCATCGTCGACATCGCCGACACCGTTACCCTGGCCCGCGACCTGGCCCCGTCCAGTGCCCGGACGGGCGCTCTGAGCAGGTCCTCCCGCACGCCGTCCGGCAGGAGGGGCAGGTGCTCGCCGAACGGCGGGGCCGTCACGAGGACCTGGCGCCGCTCGGCCGCGTCGATGCGCTCGCGCAGCACCGACACCAGCTCGTCGGGGACGTCCTCGCGCTCGGTGATGAGCCGGCGCAGCCGCATGGCCCCCGCCGTGCAGTCCTCGCGTACGCGCGGGTCGCCGGGGTCGGCGCCGTTGGCGAGCTGCGTGAGCAGCGACTCGGCCACGTCGCGGATGGCCTCGTAGCGGCGCAGCCGGTCGGTGTGGATGCGCTGGGCCGACTCGCGCCAGGCGTCGTCGGCGGCCAGCCGGCGGGCCAGCAGCACGGTCTCCTCGGCGCGGGCGCGCAGCATGTGGCAGCCGGCCATGTAGCCGAGCTGCATGGTGACGCCGCCGGCGATGACGATCAGGTATTTGGCGATGGAGACGCGGTCGAGCGAGCCGGAGATCGCCATCGCGGCCAGCATGATGCCGGCGTTGGCGGACAGGAACGCGATCATCTCGGTACGCCAGCGCGGCCGGTTCCAGGTCAGCATGACGCCGAGCCAGCCGATCGAGCCCCAGCCCCAGTCGCTGATCCCCAGCAACTCGCCCGGCCGGGAGGCCACGATCACCGCGACGTCCACGGCCAGCGCGGCGAGCGCGAGCGCGAGGATCCGGTCGGGGCCCCTGGAGGTGCGCGACAGCGACAGCGCGCCGATCACGAAGATCGCGGAGTACAGGACCCAGGCCGCCATCGCCACCAGCGGCCACCGGAAGGAGCTCCAGCCGGTGAGGGTGACGGTGAGGTCGTAGCCGAGGTGCCAGACGCCGGCGATCACCACGGCGCCGAGCGCGGTGTAGCGGGCGTAGCGCAGCGCGATCTGCTCGATCTCCTCGGTCATGGCCGCCACCACAGGCTCACCCGGGTGCCCCGGTCACCGGAGGAGATGCGCGCGCCGCCGTTCGGCAGGGAGCGCATCGTGTCGAGGATCGAGCCGCGCACGCCGAACCGGTCGGCCGGTAACCGGTCCTGGTCGAAGCCCCGGCCGGTGTCGGCGACCTCGACCAGGATCTCCCCGTCGCGCCGGCCTGAGCTCAGCTCGGCCTCGCGCACGCCGGCGTGCCGGGCGATGTTCGCCAGGGCCTCGGTGACCGCGCGCGCGAAGCGCTCGGCGACGTCCCCAGGCACGGTCTCCGGCGTCAGGCGCCGGTGCACGTCCAGGCCGGTGGCCCGCCCGGCCACCTCGTCCAGCAGCGTGTCCAGGGCGATGGGGGCGGAGAGAGCGCGCGGGGTGTCCCGCAGCTGCTCCAGCGCCGACAGGTCGGTGGCCACCTGGGCGCGCAGGGTGGGCGACGGCTCGTCGTAGGTGCCCTGGCCGACCATGGTGAGCGTGTGCAGCGAGGTCTCGTGGATGCTGCTGACCTGCTTCAGCTCGTCCTCGCGGCGCAGCCGCTCCACCATGAGCGAGATGTCGGCGCGCGCGCTCTCGCGCAGGAAGGCGTCGGCCGAGGCGGCCGAGCGGCGCAGCAGCGTCATCAGCAGCACGATCGCGAGCAGCTGGACGAGATGGATGCCGACGGTGCCGAGCACGTCGTGGGTGGGCGAGGCCAGCCGCACGCCCACCGCGAACGCCCCCGCCACGACCAGCCCGACGGGTACGGCCACCTTGGGACGCCAGGTGACCCCGGCCATGACGACGGTCATCGTGACGAGTCCCGCCACCCAGCTCGACCCCGTGACGAGCGCCTCGACCGCCACGAGATGGACCTGCGCCAGGCACAGCGCGACGGTGATGGCCACATCACCGGCCACCAGCCAGTGGGGCAGCAGCTCCTTGCGCAGGAACACCCGCACGTGCAGGGCCGTCCACACGAGATGGATCGCCAGCATGGGCGCCAGCCAGCGGGCGGAGACGGGCGGGACCGCGCCGAAGAGGGCCGCCACGACGGCCACAGAGCCCACCGCGCTGCGCGCGCCGGCCCCCGTTCGTGCGACGGCCTTCTCCAGTTGCCTGGTGGCCGAGTCGTATCTCGTGGAGCCGGAGTGAACCATGAGCCGTCCGCACGCGATATGGGCACAAGACGGGTCTCACGATAACGCAGGGCAGGGTGGGTAAAAAGGAACGGAGCCCCGTTTCTCCGGCAATCGCGGTGGATGGCGTCATGGGTCGCATGGCTGTAGTCCTCGGGCCGGCTCTGCTGCGGTGGTTCACCGCCCTCCCCGAACCCTGTCCCGCGCCGTCCCCGTTGGCATGACGGCTGATCGGCCGTCAGGGCGCCACGACGGCCGATCAGCCGTCTGCCGCGTCCCTTGTGATGAGCGTCTACTGGGACGCGAGTGCCGCGATGATCGCGACGGGAGGGACTCATGACGGTGTTCGTGATCACGTTCCTGCTGGGCTGTCTGTCCGTGATGACGGTCCGGGGACGTAAGGGGAACTGGCCGGCCGGCATGCCGGTGGCCCGGCCGAGGCTGGTGGCGGTGGGGGGCACGTACGAGGGCACGGACGGGTGGCCGTGCGACGCGTACGTCGTGCAGGAACGGATGATCGCGGCGGCCCGGGGGGCGGGCGGCACGCAGCTGGCCCACATGGCCGCCGCGCTGGCGCTGGGCGCGGTGGTCGCCGAGCGGCCGCAGCACGCGGGCACGCGGGAGGAGGACCTGGTCGAGTGCGCGCAGGCGGCGCACCGCGCCGTGCGTACGACGGCGCTGCGCAACGCCGCCATGCCCGACCTGGCCAGCACCCTCGACCTGGTCGTGCTCGACCGGGCCGAGATCCCGCGGCTGCGCTTCGCGCACGTCGGCAACGGCGAGATCTGGCACTGCCCCAAGGGCGGGGAGCCGCACCGGCTCACGACGCCGCACGCGTTCGACGGCGGGCCGCTGCTGCGGGGGCTCGGCCTGCCGACGGCGCTCAACCCGGAGGTCGGCTCCGTGGCGCTGCACCCCGGTGACCGGGTGGCGATCGTGACCGGGGGCGCGATCGGAGCGCTGGGGGTGGCGCGCATGAAGGAGCTGTTCACCGGCGGGTCGTCGCCGGTCGCGTGCCTGGACCGGATGTACGACGAGATGGCGGCCGAGGAGCCGAAGGAGGACGCCACCGTGATCATCGCGGAATTCGTGACCGCGTGATACACGACCTGACCTAAGATCGTTCTGTGAGCTCATCACAGGGCATCAACCCGAACATCCCTCACTCCGCCCGCGTCTACGACTACTGGCTGGGCGGGAAGGACAATTTCGAGGCCGATCGCCGGGTGGCCGAGCAGACGATGGCGGCGGTGCCCGGCATCCGGGAGAGCGCCAGGAACAATCGCGCCTTCCTGGGCCGGGCCGTCCGCCACCTCTCGCAGCTGGGCGTCCGCCAGTTCCTCGACCTGGGCACCGGCATCCCCAGCCAGGGCAACACGCACGAGGTGGCGCAGGCGGAGGCCCCCGAGTCCCGTGTCGTCTACGTCGACAACGACCCCATCGTGATGGCGCACGCCAGAGCGCTGCTGACCAGCACCCCCGAGGGCAGGACGGCCTACATCGAGGCCGACGTGCGCGAGCCGCGCGCCATCCTGGAGCATCCCGACGTGCTGGAGACCCTCGACTTCACCCAGCCGATCGCGCTGGTCATGGTCGCGATCCTGATGCACATCCCCGACGCCGACGACCCGGAGCGGCTGGTCAAGGCATACGCGCAGGCGCTCCCGTCCGGCAGCTACCTGGTGCTGAGCCATCTGACGCTCGACCTGGTGTCCAAGGAGACGGCCGACGACTACCTGACGGCCACCCGGCCGCAGGCGATGCACCGCACGCCCAGGACGGGCGAGCAGATCGCCCGCTACTTCGACGGTTTCGAGCTGGTCGAGCCCGGTCTCGTGGCGGTCTCCGAGTGGCGCGACACGCCCCTGTTCCCCGACTCCGCGGCCTGGATGTACGCCGGGGTGGGCCGCAAGCCGTAGGCGTCGGCCCGGCGCGGCGCGCGACCCCGGGCGCCCCATCGGGATTGCGCCGTCTCGTTCCAAAGCCGTTTAAGGTTCAAGTTGTGGATCGGTTCGGGGACGGGACGGCGGAGTGAGCACAACGGTCAGGACCGAGCAGGCCGCGGCGGGTGACCAGCCGAAACCGAAGCGGCGCCGCCGGCGCTGGTTCGGCTGGGCGGTCGTCGTGCTGCTGGCGCTGTGGGCCGTCATCAGGGTCGGCGGCTGGGAGCAGGGCTCGTTCGTCACGCAGCTCATGACCGTGACGCCGTACGGCGCCGGGCTGGCGGGGTTGACCGCGCTCCTGTCGCTGTTGCGGCGCAACCGCCCGGTGGCGCTCGTCGCGGCGATCGTGTGCGTGGTGATGGTCGCGGTCGTGGTGCCGCGCACGATCAGCGCGGAGCAGCCGGCGGCACAGGGCGCGCCGCTGCGGGTGCTGGCGATCAACCTGTTCGGCCGGGGCGACGCCCGGACCGTGGTGGACCTGGTCCGGAAGTACGACATCGACGTGTTCAGCGCCCTGGAGCTGACCCACGCCGAGGCCGAGCGGCTGGACGCGGCCGGGCTCGGGCGGCTCCTGCCGCACCGGGTGCTGGAGCCGGAGTTCGGGGCGACCGGCAGCGGCATCTACGCCAAGCACCCGGCGACGAAGCTGGACGGCCTGTTCACCCCGATCGGCCACAACATGCCGGCCGCCACCCTGACGCTGCCGGGGGGCGGCCAGGTCGAGTTCGTGGCCGTGCATCCGAACCCGCCGCTGGGCCGCATGGAGCAGGAGTGGAACGCCGCCCTGCGCGCCTTCCCCCCGGCCTCCTCGTCGGCGGTCCGGGTGCTGGCCGGCGACTTCAACGCCAGCCTGGACCACCGCGCGTTCCGCGACCTGCTGGCGCGGGGATACGTGGACGCGGCCGAGCAGGTGGGCAAGGGCCTGACGCCCACCTGGCCGAACTTCCGGCCGATCCCGCCGATCATCTCCATCGACCACGTGGTGGCGGATCGGCGCGTGGCGGTGCGCCGGGTGGAGATCCTGGACGTGCCCGGAACCGACCACCGCGGCGTCTTCGCCGAACTCCGCCTCCCCTGACCGGCCGGCCGGGCGCCGGGTTGTCGCGCAAGCGCGCGGTCACTGCTCCAGGAGCCGGGCCGGGGTGCTGAGCCGCCGCGCGGGGCTGAGGGTGACGGTCTCGCCGGCGACCCGGATGACCGCGCGCAGCGGCGGCTCGTCCGCCGAGGGGCCCGCGGAGAGCGTGACCGTCCCGGGCTCGACGATGCGGCGCAGCTCGACGCCGGTGTAGGAGAACGCGTCCGCGGGCACGTCGAACGCCACCACCCGGGTCTGCCCCGGCTCCAGTGCCACCCGCGCGAACCCGATCAGCTGGATGGCCGGCCTGGCCACCTGCGCGACCGGGTCGGAGGCGTAGAGCTGCACGACCTCCTCCGCCGGCCGGTCGCCGGCGTTGCGCACCGTCACCCGGGCCTCGACCGAGCCGTCCGTGGCGCATTCCGCGCGGTCCGTCTCCAGGGCGACGTACTCGACCGCCGAGTACGACAGCCCGTGCCCGAACGCGAACGCCGGCGTCGGGTCCAGCACCGTGATGCCGTCCGCCCGCCTGCCCAGAGGCGCCTGCAGGTAGGTGGAGGGGTTGATGGCGGGCGAGGCGGGGATCTGCACCGGCAGCCGTCCCGACGGGTTGACCCGGCCGCTCAGCACGCCGGCCAGCGCCGTCCCGCCCTCCACGCCGGGCAGGAACGCCTGGACGGCCGCCGCCACCCGGTCCTTGTACGTCCCCAGCGCGTACGGCCGCCCGGACACCACCACGAGCACCACCGGCGTGCCGGTGGCCAGGACCGCCTCGACCAGGTCCGGCTGGAGGCCGGGCAGCCGCAGGTCCGCCGCGTCGCAGCCCTCGCCCGAGGTGCCGCCGCCGAACAGCCCGGCCCGGTCGCCCACGAACAGCAGCGCCAGGTCGGACCCGGCGGCCAGCTCCGCCGCCGCGGCGATCCCCGACCCGTCGTCGCCCGTCACGTCGGCGCCGAGCGCGTAGCCGAGCTCCGCCCCCGGGAACTCGGCCGCCAGCCGTTCCCTGACGGACGGGATGGGCAGACCCATGCCGTGCTCGGGGTAGCGGTCGAGCACGTGGTTGGGGAAGGCGTAGCAGCCGAGCAGGGTACGCGGGTCGTCCGCGCACGGCCCGATGACCGCGATCTTCGCGGTCGTGGCGGGTTCGACGGGCAGGATCCCGCCGGGGTTGGACAGCAGGACGATGGAACGTTCCGCCACGGTGGCGGCGAGGTCGCGGTTGCGCGGGCTGTCCAGGTCGAGGTCGTCGACGTCGGGGAAGTCGTGATCGCCGTCGAGGAGGCCGAGCTCGATCTTCTGCCGCAGCACCCGGCGTACCGACTCGTCCACCAGCGCCTCGTCCACCCGGCCCGCGCGGACGTGCGCCACCAGGTGCGCGCCGTAGCCGACGGTCTCGGGCAGCTCCACGTCGATGCCCGCGCGCATCGCGACCGCCCCCGCCGCCGCGTCGTCCTCGGCCACCCCGTGCATGGACGCCAGGAAGGGGACCGCCCAGTAGTCGGCCACCACCGTCCCCTCGAACCCCCACTCCTCGCGCAGCAGCCGCCGCAGCAGGTCCGGGCTCGCGCCGACGGGCACGCCGTCGAGGTCGGCGTAGGAGTTCATCACCGACCGCGCCCCGCCCTCGCGCAGGGCCGCCTCGAACGGCGGCAGGATCACGTCGGCCAGCTCTCTCGGCCCGATGCTGACCGGCGCGTGGTTGCGGGCGGCGCGCGAGGCCGCGTAGCCGGCGAAGTGCTTGAGCGTGGCGATGATCCCGGCGCCCTCCAGCCCGCGTACGTACGCCGCTCCGAGCCGCCCCACCAGGTACGGGTCCTCGCCGAGGGTCTCCTCCACCCGCCCCCACCGGTAGTCCCGGACCACGTCGAGCACGGGCGACAGTCCCTGGTGCACCCCGGCGGCGCGCAGGTCGGCGCCGATCGCCCCGGCCAGCCGCTCGATCAGGCCGGGGTCGAAGGTCGCCGCCCAGGCCAGCGGCGTCGGGTACGCGGTCGCCCCGTACGTGGCGAACCCGGTCAGGCACTCCTCGTGCGCGATCGCCGGGATCCCGAACCGGTTGGCGGCCATCACCTGCTCCTGCAGGGATCGCAGGCGGGCCGCGCCCTCGGCGGGGCCCATCGGGGCGGTGCCGTAGACGCGGGTGAGGTGCCCGAGCCCGTAGCGCAGCCGCTCCTCCAGCCCGCCGGCCGACATGAACAGGTCCTGCAGGGGTGCGACGCTGCCGGGCTCGTCCGTCTGGACCCAGACGGATCCGAGCTGCGCGACCTTCTCCTCAAGGGTCAGCTCGGCCAGCAGGCTCTCCACGCGCTCGCCGGTCGTGCGAGCGGCGTCCCGCCAGGGCGCGAGGCCCGGCGCGTTGACAGATGTCATGGCTGCGACTTTCGAGAGATTCATCCCGATCATTAAGCCGGGACTTTAGGTGCCCTCCGCAAACTCGTCAAGAATATTTCGAACTGATACCGAAATTTTCGGCGACCGTTTATCGGCGGACCAGAAAACAGCCTTCGCACCTGACCTTGACCAGCGAAGCCACCTCGGACTCGGCGATGAAACTTTCAGGAAACTTGTCCCGAAAAGTAGTTGCCAGGCGGGCTGGGGCAGGTCGATGTCACCTGTTGGCTATATCGAATAGGTGTTCGACTCTGGCATCGTCGCCCGGGGGCCCGTCGACGCTAGGAGAAGACACTCATGCCCGTTCGTTCCTTACGCACGATCGCGCTCGCTCTGGCGACCGCCGTCGCGCTCGTCCTGCCCGCCTTACCCTCCTCCGCCCAGGCCGCCACCGGCCCGAGCGTGGTGGTCAGGTGGAATCAAGCGCTGCTGGCGGCCGTACGCGGCGGCACGCTCGGCCCGCCGATGGTGGCAAGGGCGCTCGCGATCACCCACACCTGCGCCTATGACGCCTGGGCCGCCTACGACGCGGTCGCGGTCGGCACCCGGCTGGGCGGCTCGCTGCGGCGGCCCGCGGCCGAGCGCACGGACGCCAACAAGACCGAGGCGATCAGCTTCGCCGCCCACCTGGCCGCGGTCGACCTCTACCCGGCGCAGCGAGCCGGCTTCGACGCGTTGATGGCCGAACTGGGCTACGACCCGGCCAACCCGTCGAGCCAGGCGGCCCGCACCGGCGTGGCCGCCTGCCAGGCGGTGCTCGACCACCACCGCACCGACGGCGCCAACCAGTCCGGCGGCTACGCGGACACCACCGGCTACGCGCCGGTCAACGCCCCGGTCGTGGTCGCCGATCCGCTGACCACGCTGAACGCGCCGGGCCGCTGGGCGCCGCTGACGTTCGTCAACCGGGCCGGGGCGCTCGTCACGCCGCCGTTCCTCGCGCCGCACTGGGGGCAGGTGACCTCCTTCAGCGGCTCCGCCCGGTCCCTCGCCGACGGCGTGCCCGCGCCGTACGCGTACGGGTCCTCCGGGATCCGCACGCAGGCCGCCGAGATCGTGGCCGGCACGGCCGCGCTGACCGACCGGCAGAAGGCGATCTCCGAATACTGGTCCGACGGGCCGAGCAGCGAGACGCCGCCCGGGCACTGGTGCCTGTTCGCGCAGCAGGTCTCGGCCCGTGACCGGCACGGGATCGACCAGGACGCCAAGCTGTTCTTCGCCCTGGCCAACTCGGTCATGGACGCCGGGATCGCCTCGTGGGAGGTCAAGCGGGACCACGACTCGGCGCGGCCGATCACGGCGATCCGCTTCCTGTACCGCGGGCAGCAGATCCCGACGTGGGGCGGCCGGGTGGTCGACGGGGCCTCGTGGGTGCCGTACCAGGTGCCGACGTTCCCGACGCCGCCGTTCGCCGAGTACGTGTCGGGGCACAGCACGTTCAGCGCGGCGGCGGCCGAGGTGCTCAAACGCTTCACCGGCGCCGACACGTTCGCCGGACAGGCGCTGATCGCCAAGGGCTCGTCGCTCGTCGAGCCGGGGGTGACGCCGGCGCAGGACGTGACGCTGCGCTGGCGTTCGTTCAGCGAGGCGGCCGACGAGGCCGGGATCTCGCGCCGGTACGGCGGCATCCACTTCCGCTCCGGCGACCTGCAGGGCCGCACCCTGGGCCGGGCCGTCGGCTCGGCGGCGTGGGAACGCGCGAAGGACTACTGGTCCGGACGCGGCTGACCGTCCCGACCGGCCTGACCGTCCTGACCGGACGTCGCCCGCTCCCCTCGTGGCGGAGCGGGCGGCGTTCACGTCCGGAAGCGCCCGCTCCCCTGTACGGGAGCGGGGCGCCTTGGTGCTGCGGAGGTCAGGCCGCGCTCTCCTCGGCCTGCCGGTTGAGTGTCTCGAGGTCGAACGCGCCCGACTTGACGGCCGCGGTGAACGCCTCCCAGTCGTGGCGAGGTACTTCCAGCACCGCGTCCGGGTTGTCCGCGTGGATGACCTCCACGTGGTCGTTGATCCGCTTCGCCGCGACGCGGCTGGCGTCTTGCGTCATCTGCAGCACTCCTCTCGGTGCCTTGCGGGTTCCGGCCCCGGCCACCCGTTCGCAGGAGGACCGGGGCGGTTGCGGGCAGCCTTGCATCCGGCGGGCCGCGTCGGCCACCGGTTCGGCGAGGGAGGCGGTGGAAAAAGTCCCCCCGCGGGAGTCGATCTCTTGCCCTCGGTACAACAAAGACCTCCGCCGTTCGTCGGACCCGCCGCGCCACAAGATCGTGTAGCTTTCGCTCACCCGTTCTGTTCAGGCCCGAGGAGATCCGGTGAGCGACGCGACGGCGACCACCTACGAGTGGCTCTACCAGGAGTGGACCGACGGCACGGACGACACCTGGCTCTGCGTGTGCTTCGTCGGGGGCGTCTCCCCCGCCGAAGCGTTACGGCGGCTCGGCGTCGCCCCGGGGCCCGTCGCCGGCGACTACGGCTTCGGCATCGCCGCCTACCGCGCCCGGGGCGGTGCCGTCCTGGTCGAGGCCGGCTGGGGGAACGTCCCCGACCGCCTCCAGGTCCAGCAGCGCGAGCTGGGGATGGAGACCTCCTACGAGGACCCGGGGTGGACCGGCGCGCCCGCGGCGGCCGCGCTCGCCCTCGCCGAGCGGGCCACCGGCGTGCACCTGTCCCGGGCTCGCTACGCGGCCGACGCGCTGTTCGGCCCGACCGAGCACCTCGCCCCGTACGCGTGAGCTGTCTCCGCCCCGAGGCGGAAGATGCCGTCGCCGCGAGCCCTGCGACGCACCGAGTGATGTAAGGGACATTCAAGTCAGGAGTTAGTGGAGTGGCGTAGCTTCCTCGATCGACGGCAGGACAACTCATGACGTAAGAGGACAAGACATGCACTTGATCCCGGAGCGGATGAACACCCTCGAATGCCGGAGCGTACGCATCACGTAGGGCGGCGGCCCCGTGGCTGCTGGACCTGAAGTGGAAGAAAGCATCCAGGAATTTTGAAATGTCGCCGGTGCCCATGCATCGCCGACTTTCATGGGAGTGGTGAGCCGGATGGCCGCCGCAGACGTCTACGAGGGCGGCGGCTGGGGCGGGGCGTTCGTCATGCTCTCCGGGGCTCAGCGGGCCAGCAGCGCGAAGCGGTGGGCGGTGGCCCGCAGCGGCCGGCCGCGCTGCATGTCCGCGTGCAGGGCGCGCAGCCGTTCCTCGTAGGCGTGCGGGTCGAAGCCGGGCACCTGCCACGGGACGACGCGCAGGAACAGCACCAGCGCCCCGATGTCATGGAATGTCGTGGTGAACCCCGCCTCCTGCCGCCAGATCACCTCAAGCCCGGCGGCTTCCAGGGCGGCGACCGCCGTGGCGAGGCCCCAGGCGGCGTCCTCGTGCGGCGGGCCGCCGAGCGCGGCGTTGAGCTCCTCGAGGTCGCGGCCGGCCACCTGCTGGGTCAGGAACGTGCCGCCGGGGGCTAGGAGGCGGCGGAGCTCGTGCGCGTCGTACGCCTCGTGGCGGTTGATGACGAGGTCGAAGGAGGCGTCCGGGAACGACCGGGTGTCCGCGGCGACCTCGACGCCCAGCGGCTCCAGGCGGGCGCGGGCGACCGGGAGGTTGGGCGGGTGGCCCTCGGTCGCGGCGGTGCGGGGCGGCAGCAGTGGGGCGAAGGAGGCGAGCAGCTCGCCGCCTCCCGTGCCATGGTCGAGGAGGGAGCCGGCCCGGGAGAGGTGGTCGCGGGCCAGCTGCTCGTAGTCCCACGGCAGGGCGCCGTCGTCGGTGACGCGGTCGCGGAAGGGCGAGAAGTCCCAGCCCTCGAACGAGGCGGTCCGCGCCTCGTTCATCAGCTCCTCGAAGTCCATGGTCGCGATCATGTCGCACCGCCGTGGCGGCTCGCATCGCGATAAAAGGGGCCTTACGCCCGCCTGAAGGGCTTACGTCCGCCTGAAGGGCTTACGTCCGCATGAGAGGTCTTAGGTCCGCGGGCGCGGCGGGGTGCTGCCGCGGAGGACGACGGTGACCGGGAGGAGCGGGTCCGCGTGCCCGTCGTCCGCCAGCGCCAGCCGCACGGCGCTCAGCCCGGCCTCCCGCAGCGGCACCGCCACCGAGGTCAGCGCCGGTACGACGTCCACCGCCGAGGGGATGTCGTCGAACCCCGCCACCCCGATGTCCGCCCCCGGCTCCACCCCGGCCTCCCGGAAGGCGGTCATCGCGCCGATCGCCATCACGTCGTTGACCGCGAACACCGCCTCCACGTCCTCGAAGCCCCGCTCCACCAGCCGCCGCGCCGCCTCGTGACCGCCCGCGCGGGTGAAGCCGGTCTCGATCGCGAGCGGCTCGGGCACGCCCGCCCCGTCGAGCCCGGCCAGGAAGCCCTCGTGCCGGTCACGGGAGGTGCGGAGCGAGGGCGGGGCGTGGAAGACGGCGAAGCGGCGGTAGCCCGCGCCGAGCAGGGCGCGGGCCAGGGCGGCGGCCCCGCCGTGGTTGTCGATCGTGACGGTGCCGAACGGCAGGTCCCGCTGGCTGATCAGGACGACCCGGCCACCGGCGGTGCGGTACTCCTCCAGCTCCTCGACCAGCGCGTCCCTGGTCGGGGCCCGGTCGATGCGGCTGCCCGTCACGATGACGACGCGCGGCCGCCGGCCCCGCAGCGTCCTGACGATCTCCAGCTCGCGTTCCGGCGAGCCGCCGGCCACCGCCATGGTGACGATGAGCCCGGCCTCCTCCGCCGCCTGGGTGACCCCGGCGGCGATGGAGGAGAAGTAGGGGTCGGCCACGTCGCGCACCACCAGCGCGACGGTCCTGGTCGAGCCCTTGGCGATGGCCTGCGCCGACAGGTGCGGCTCGTAGTTGAGCTTGGCCGCCGCGGCGCGGACCCGGGAGACGTTCTCCGACCGGACGTTGCGCGCGCTGCCGTTGAGCGCGCGCGAGGCGGTGGCGATCGAGACGCCCGCCTCCCGGGCGACGTCGTGCAGGGTCGGCGGGGAGGCGGGGGCCGGGGCGGGCCCATGATCCATGGCGGTCATTCTGTCACCACGGTCAAGGGTTCGCCCCTGGTCGTGCCGGCCTCGTTGACGAGCTCGGCGACGTACACGTGCGTGCCCGCCGGCCGTCCCGTGAGCACGGTGGCGGCGCTCTGGGCGGCGGGGGTGGCGGCGGCGAGGTGCTGGGTGTCGACGAGCACGCCGTCCTCGTAGAGGCGGTAGGCGGTGGCGTTGGTGCCCCACCACATGTTCATGCGGACGGTGTGGTCGCCGTCGCCGTCCCAGTTGTCGCTGCTGAGCACGGGCCTGCCCGGGTTCGCGTCGGTCACCTCGACCTTGACGGGCGTGGTGGCGGTGCGGCCGGCCTGGTTCTGCAGCTCGCCGGTGTAGAGGTAGGTGCCGTTCTTCCGTGCGGTGACGGGCACCGTGGCCTTCTGGGCGGACGGGGCGTCCGGAGTCAGGTCGCGCCTGGCGATCTCCTTGCCGTTCTCGTAGAGGACGAAGACGCTGGCGTTGACGCCGTACCAGAGGTTCATGGTGACGTCGTACGTGCCGTCGTGCAGGCCGTGCGCCCAGCCGCTCGTGGTGGAGAGGGCCGCGCGGGCGGGCGGGGCGGTGGCGCCGTCCTGCGGGAGCTCGGGCTCCGGACGGGTGACCTCGATCCGGTACGTGGTGTCCGCCGTGCCGTCCTCCGCGACCACCTTGATCGCGATCTCGGTGTCGCCGACCGGGATGGGGATCGCGGGCGATGCCGTGCCGCTGGGGACCGGCCTGCCCTGGACCGTGATGGCGGACTTCGGGTTGAGCGCGATGGGGGTGAAGGCGAGCCGGTCGCCCGGGACGGTCAGCCCGTACGTCAGGGTGTCGGGGGCGAAGGCCGGTTCCAGGGTGCCGGCGGAGGGGGTGAGGGCGGACAGGGTGGTGTCCTGGGCGAGGGGGCGGCGCCGGATCTGGAGCGGGTGGGTGGCCTCGGTGCCGTCCTCGGCGGTGACCACGATCCGCACCTCGGCGCCCGTGTCGCCGAGGGTGATCTCGCGGGTGGCCCGCGCCCCATCGGCACGCTCGCCGTCGATGGCCACCGACCTGGCGAACGGGCTGCGCGCCACGGCCGTCACCTCGACCTGCGTCACCCGCGCGGGCACCTCCAGCACACCGTCGGCGGAGGGGGCGCCCTGGCTGGTGTCCATGCTGAGCAGGCCGGTCTCGTCGCGGGCGAGCCCGACGCCCTGCGAGACCCGGAGGTCGTCCAGGTCGATGCTGCCGTAGTTGGTGCTGGTGGCGGCGTACTCGATCTTCGCGACGGCGTCCACGCCGGTTCTGAAGGCGGCGTCGTCCAGCACCTCGCGGCCGTCGACGATCAGGTCGAAGCGCTTGTTCACGGTGTCCATGACGGCGGCGACGTGGTACCAGCGGCCGGGCTCGTACGTGCCGACGGTCTTCGTGGCCGAGCCGGCGTAGGCCACGATCGTGTTCTTGGTGAAGGCGAGGCTGACCGCGTTCTGGCCGCTCGCGTCCTTGACGTAGGGGATGGACCACCAGTGGTTGCCCGAGCCGTAGGGCTGCTCGCTCATGACGTTCGTCTCGACGGTCACGACGCCCTTGAGCGCGAACTCCCGGGTGAGGCTGGTGACGCCGCTGTTCGCGGTGCGGGTCAGCCTGAGGTTCCGGTCGCCGCCGGACTCGACGATCTCCACCGTCCCGCCGCCGGCGCTGACCGCGAGGCCGTCGCCGCCCGCGAACGGGCCCGTGGGCAGGTCGTCGAAGTCGTGCACCACCACGTAGTCGGGGGTCGGGCGGACGAGGAGGAGCGATCCGGCGTTCGTCGCGGTGGCGGCCTCGACCTTCAGCCCGGTCCTGGAGTCCGGGACGAAGCCGTCGGCGGCTGCTCGGAGCGTGTACCCGTCGCCGACCGGGACGCTCTCGACGGTGAAGGCGCCGTCGGGGCCGCTCGTGGCGGTGGCGAGGGTCTGGTCGCCGTCCTCGACGGTGACGGCCGCGCCGGGCAGCGGCTGAGCGGCCTGGTCCAGCACGCGGCCGGTGACCGACCCCACGGTGCTGGTCGAGGCCATGGTGAGGTGGACGGTGGCGACGTTGCCGGGGCGCACGTCGACCGTGCCGGTGGCCGTCGCGTAGCCGTTCCTGGTGGCGGTCACCTCGACGCCGTCGGCGAAGGGCAGGCTCCTGATCGCGAAGCGGCCGTTCGCGTCGGTGGTGGCGGTGCCCGTGGCGACGGTGCCCGAGGCGACCCTGCCCGTGGTGGCCGTGCCGCCGGCCGCCGTCACGGTCGCTCCGGAGACGGGGGCGCCCGACGGGGTGCGCACGGTGCCGGTGACGGATTCGGTGGTGGCGCCTTCCGGGGTGACGTACTCGAAGGCGCCGAGGTCGGGGGCGCCGTTGTAGAGCGGGGTGCCGGCGTAGTCGCGGCCGCCGTTGCCGGTGATCTCCGTGCCCCCGTCGACGGCGTACGAGCCGGAGGTCACGCGCAGGCCGTGGGCCGTCTCCAGGGCCGGGCCGCTCTCCGGGGTGCCGTAGGGGCCGTCGAGCGGCGCGTCGGCGAACAGCGGGTCGCCGAGCACGGCGTTCGCGTCGCCGGGCGGCACCGGGAGGGTGGCGCCGCCGTAGAGGTTGTGGTCGTAGGCGATGGTCGGGCTGGTGGTCAGGACCGCGCCCGCCCTGGTGGAGTAGAGCAGGTTGTTGGTGATGTCGTAGCGGGCGTCGAGGTAGCTGCCGTACCCGTAGATGAGGTATCCGGATTTGTCGTTGTAAATGGTGTTGTTGTAGATCTTCGCGGTCGCCGCTTTGTCCGAGTGCAGGTAGATCTGGTAGCGGCTGTTGCTCGCGATGACGTTGTTCCTGACCACGGCGTCGCCGAAGCCGAACTGGCACAGCAGCACGCCGTCGCCGTTGCCGTGCAGGTAGTTGTACTGGACGACCTGCCGGGTGGTGCCCTTGTCGGGGTCGATGCCGTTGGAGTCGGCGCCGCCGGCCTTCTGCTGCGTCTCGTACACCTCGTTGAACTGGAACGTCACGTCGTCGGCGTAGTACGTCTCGATGCCCGAGGTGCCGGTGCGGTAGACGACGTTGCGCTCAATGAGGGCGCCGCGCACGTTGGTGACGTACATGCCGTTGCACCCGTACGCGGTGCCGGCCTGGGTGATGTGGTTGTTCCTGACGACGATGTTCGTGTGCGGGGTGAACTTCGGGTCGTCCCGGTTCTCGCGGGTGCCCCAGCCGGTGGGCTCGGCGATCGTCTCGCCCGCCTCGTTCTTGCCGTCGCCGGTGTACTGCTTGACCACGATCCCGGCGAACGAGGTGTTGGCGACGGTGGAGTTCTGGATCACCACGTCGTTCAGCACGGTCGCCCGCTCCGGCGGGGCACCGATGTCGGGCACCGTCGTGTCGAACACGATGCCGCCAGTCTTCTTCGAGCCGTCCCAGCCGGTCTGGAAGCGCACGCCCGGCGCGTTGTTCTCGACGCTGCCGCCGATCCAGTTGACCTGCCCGGTGACGTCGTGCACGGCCACGCCGTCGATGACGAAGCCGTCGAGCGTCTGGCTGTTGTCGCCGGAGACGTGGATGCCGCGCAGGTCGCGCAGGTTCTCGCCGGGGGTGCCGGTGGCCGGGACCTCGTTGGTGACCTCCAGGTTGCGGATGGTCCAGAACTCCTGGTTGAACAGCCGCACGGCGTCGTTCACCTGGCCGGCGGCGTCGATGCGGGGCTTGGCGCCCTCGCCGTAGCGGTCGACGGTGATCGGGGCGCCGCTCTCGCCGGAGCCCTTGGGCCACAGTTGCTGCCCGCTCCACCGCTGCCCCGCCCGGAGCAGGATGCGGTCGCCGGGCCGGAACGTGGTCTCGCTCACCCTGGTCAGGCTCTTCCAGGGGTGTGCCTCGTCCTGACCGGTGGCGGAGTCGTCACCGGCGGTGGCGTCGACGTAGTACGTGGTCCCGGCCTGGGCGGCAGCGGGCTGGACCGGGAGGGCGAAGGCGGCCACCATGGCGGCGGCCGTCAGCAGGGTCGGGAATCGGGCAGGGAACATCGCTGCTCCTCTTGGGTGGGGGGTGGGCGCCGAGACGCCGGCGTTCGGAAGGTCAGCGCGGGGTGTGGACGACGGGGTCGGCGACGTCGTGGGCGCGCAGGTGGCCGCACATGCCCCAGCGCTCCTGGAGCGGGCTCTCCATCAGGGCGGACTCCAGAAGGTGCGTACCGTCGCCGCGCTCCAGGGCGTCGAGGACCTCGGCGGTGCGGCGGGTCTGCGCGGCGACCGTCGCCTCCCAGGTCTCCCGCCAGCCCGCCGCCTTCGGCCGGACCAGGGCGACCGCGCTGTCGTAGAAGCGCCGCAGCGCCTCCGGACCGCCCTCGGCCAGCCGCAGGAACCCGGCCACGGCCAGCTCCCGCCGCCGCGCTACCGCCTCCTCGACGCCGACGGCGGGCAGCGCCGCGGCCTCGCGGTACCGGGCGGGATCGGCGACGACCTCCGGCGGGAACGTCATGACGGCGTCGCCCGCCTCGGGCAGCCCGGCGTTCGACATCACGACCACCACCTCCAGGTCGCCGCGATTGACGGCCCGGTGGATGGTGCCGGGCGTGAACCACACGGTCGAGCCCGGACCCAGCTCCGTCTCGCGCAGGCCGTTCACGTCGAGCGTCTGCAGCGCGCCGTGTCCTCCGACCACGACGTACGCCTCCGTGGAGGCGGTGTGCAGGTGCGGCGTGCCGCCCTCCAGGCCGTCGGCGCAGGCCCCGGTGTAAACGGTCAGCCGGCTGACCGACGTGCCGCCGGGGAACGTCATCTCAGCACGTCCCTGCCCTGCTTGGCGAGCAGCGCCGTGCCGTCCTCGCCCCGGTCGCCGTCGGCGATCACGACCGCGTACCGGAAGCGGATGGTCTCGCCGTCCGGCAGCGGCACCTCCTCGCTGAAGAACGGCGCCGGGTTCAGGCAGGCGAAGTGCTCGGTGCGGGCGAACCACCGCGGCGGGTGCTGCGGGTTGGCCGCGTCGTCGACCATGACGATCGTCGAGTGGTCGCCGCTCTCGTCGTGCCGGCCGCGGAAGCCGAACCACTCGGCCCGCAGGCCGCGCAGCTCGTCGCCGCCCGCCCCCTGCGGGGACTGGATGACACCGTCGGTGAACGAGCGGGGGCCGCGCCAGAACAGGCCGCCGTAGCCGGCGTTCTCGCGGCCCTTGGTGGTCGGCGAGCCGAAGTCGATCGTGGCACCCGACACGTTCGTCATCTCGGTCTCGAACAGCAGCGCCCAGGTCGCGTCGTCGATCAGCGTGGCGGCCAGCCCGCGCCGCTCCTCGATCACCGGGTCGCCGGACTGCGCGGTCCAGCCGAGCGTGTGCCCGATCTCGACCCGGTCCGCGGCGGCCGCCAGCGTGGTCATCTCGCGGTGCGTGGCGCTGCCGTTGTTGTCGAGCTGGACGTACTCGCCGGCGACGTACGTCGGCCCGCCCCAGAAGTTGTGCTCGCCCACGCACGGCAGCGACCAGGCGATGCCCTTGTGCCAGACGTGGTCGTGCGGCCGGTAGAGCGACACCAGGGCGCCGCCGCGGGTGCGGATCGGATGCAGGTACGGCTTCGGCGACTCCAGCACCGGCGTGTCCGGGCTGTAGACGTAGGTGAACAGCTCGACCTCGCCCGCCGTGACGGCGACCGACCGGCCGAGCTCGTGGGTGGCCCGCAGGGTCACTGGTTCCTCCAAGGGGCGCCCGTGCCGTCCATGCGGCGGGCGAACGGGTTGTCGGCGGTGATCTGACCGGCGCGCACGCGCTCGCCGGTGAAGGCGGAGGCGTACAGGGCGGCGATGAACTCCATCGTCCGCCGGGTGTCCGAGGCGGTGACCGGCGGCGCCTGGCCCTGGTCGAGCGCGTCGAGCACGGCGGCGAGCCAGCCGCCGTGGCCGCTGGACCCCTCGCTGCGGTCCGCGGCCCAGAGGGGTCGCACGTCCTCCTGTCCCGGGGCGGGGGTGACGGTCCAGTGGTCGTCGGTGTAGCCGTACAGGTGCGCCACCTCGACCGTGGCGCGCTCGTAGTCGAAGCGCAGCTCAGAGGTCTGCCTGGGGGACACGACCGAGTTCACGACCGTGGCCACCGCGCCGCTCTCGAACGTCACCAGCGCCATCGACACGTCCTCGGTGTCCACCGGGCGGGCCCGCCGGGCGGCCACGGCGGTCACCTCGCTCCACGGGCCGAGCACCGACAGCAGCAGGTCGAACTGGTGGATGCCGTGGCCCATCGTGGGCCCGCCGCCCTCCGACTCCCACGTGCCCCGCCACGGGACCGCGTAGTAGTCCTCGTCGCGGTACCACTGGGTGACGCACGTGGCCAGCAGCGGGCGGCCCAGCGTGCCGGCCTCGGTCAGCCGCCGCAGCCGCACGGCGCCGGCGCCGAAGCGGTGCTGCAGGACGGTCGCGACGTGCCCGGCCGAGCGGCTCTCCGCCTCGATCAGGGTGTCGAACTCGGCCAGCGAGAGCGTGGGCGGCTTCTCCACCAGTGCCGTCACGCCGGCCTCCAGGCAGGCCAGGGCCAGCGGGGCGTGCAGCTGGGGTGGGGTGCACAGGTGCACGAAGTCCGGTTCCTCGGCCCGGAGCAGGTCCTCGGTGCCGGCGTAGCTGTTCGGGACGCCGTACTTGGCGGCGAACTCGCCCGCCCGCCCGGCGTCCACGTCGGCCACGGCCACGAGCTCCGCCCGGCCGCCGGACTCCGCCACGGCCTGGGCGTGCGCGTGGGCGATCCCCCCGGTGCCGACGATGGCGGCCCGGTACGTGCGTTGAGACATGTGTTCCTTCGTTGGCTGGTCGGGCTGGTGAGGATCAGGCGCCGTCGATCTCGGCCTGCAGTTCCTTGATGAACGAGGCGGCCGCCTGCTCCGGCGTCTGCCGGTCGAACAGCACCTCTTCGGTGTGCCGCTTGATGATCGCCTCGATGGCGCTGGCGCCGTTCGGGGTCACCCTGGGGGCGGTGCCGACCTTGACCGCGTCGAGGTACTCGGCCGCCGCCTTGTCCGTCTCGCCGAGCTTCGGGGTGATGGCCGCGCGGGTCTTCCTGTTGGCCGGGACGCCGCGGTCGGTCAGCATGACGTCGGCCGCCTCCTGGCTGTTGGCCAGGAAGTCCACGAACAGCGCGGCCTCCGCCGGGTGCTTGCTGCGCGAGGAGATCGACCAGTACATCGAGGGCTTGAAGTAGGCGGCCGGGGTGGACGCCTGCGACTCGCCGGGCAGCTTGAGCAGCTTCAGCTTCGACCCGCTGGCCGCCGCCAGCGACGGGAGCTGCGTGTTCCACCAGGTGCCGAAGGCCGAGGCGTTCGTGGCGGTGCCGGACTGATCCAGCGAGCCGCCGGCCCGCTCGATGGTCACCGACGGCGCGGGGGCGACGCCGGACTTGGCCAGGTCCCTGATGTAGGCCCAGTAGCCGGCCAGCACGTCGGCCGGGACGGCGACCTTGCCGGCCTCGTCGAACAGCGCCGCGCCGTGCTGGCGGGCCCAGATGTTCATGCTGCCCGCGTCGAAGCCGAAGGACTGCACGCCGGTGATCTTGCCGCCGCCCGCCTTCGACACCTGGTCGCCGACCTTCTTCAGGTCGTCCCAGGTCCAGGTGTTGTCGTCAGGCAGCTTGATCTTGAGCTGGTCGAGCAGCCCGGTGTTGGCGACGATCGAGTACGTGGCCAGCCCGACGGGCAGCGCGTACTGCTTGCCCTTCACGATGCCGGTGTCCAGGGCGGACTTGTCGAAGTCGGCGGTCTTGAGGTGTTTCGCGGCCGTGCCGAGGTCGAGCAGGGCGCCGCGCTCGGCGTACGAGGAGAGGTAGAGCTCGTCCATCTGGATGACGTCGGGCGCGTCGTTGGCGGCCACGGTCGTCGCCAGGCTCTCCCAGTAGCCGTTCCAGTCCTTGAACTCACCCTTGACCGTGATGTTCGGGTGTTTCTTCTGGAACAGGTCGATGACCTGCTGGGTGCGCTTGTGCCGCTCGTCGGCGCCCCACCAGGTGAAGCGGATCGTGACGGGGTCCTTCGACAGCTCCTGGCCGGCGCTTCCGCCGCCGCTGCCGCACGCGCTGAGCATGAGTGCCGCCGCGGCGGCCAGGGCGATTCTTCTCATGATGATTCCTGTTCGCGGGGGGTTACTTGCCGCCGGTCGTGGCGATGCCTCGGATGAGGTAGCGCTGGCCGACGAGGAAGGCGAGGAAGACCGGCAGCAGGGACACCACGCTCATGGCGAACATGGATCCCCATGAGGTGGACACCGTGGCGTCCACGAACGAGCGCAGCGCCACCGGAACGGTGTACATCTCGGGGTCGGTCAGGTAGATGAGCTGGCTGAAGAAGTCGTTCCAGGTCCAGATGAAGGTGAAGATCACCGTC
This sequence comes from Nonomuraea sp. NPDC049709, assembly GCF_040674815.1. NCBI lineage: Bacteria > Bacillati > Actinomycetota > Actinomycetes > Streptosporangiales > Streptosporangiaceae > Nonomuraea > Nonomuraea sp. NPDC049709. The sequence goes on along the minus strand of NZ_JBFANM010000026.1, from coordinate 26,763 downwards.
GTGGCCAGGGCCGGCAGCATCAGGGGCAGGATGATCCGGACGAAGATCCGGGCGTGGCCGCAGCCGTCGATCCTGGCCGCCTCGTCCAGCTCGCGCGGCAGCCCGCGGATGAACTGCACCATGAGGAAGACGAAGAACGCGTCCGTGGCCAGGAACTTCGGCACGACCAGCGGCAGGAACGTGTTCACCCAGTCGAGCTGGGAGAACAGGATGTACTGCGGCACGATGATCACGTGGATCGGCAACATGATGGTGCCGAGCATGATCGCGAACCACAGCCGCTTGCCGGTGAACTCCAGCCTGGCGAACGCGTACGCGGCCATCGAGCAGGACACCAGGTTGCCGATGATGCAGGCCAGCACGAGGATCGCCGAGTTGGCCAGGTAGTGGCCGAACGGGGAGGCCAGCGCGGTCCAGCCCTCGCCGTAGTTCTGGGTCTGCAGGCTGTCGAGGATCAGGCCGGGGCGGCGGAAGATCTCGTTGTTGGGGCGCAGGGAGCTGACCACCATCCACAGCACGGGATAGAGCATGACCAGCGCCAGCAGGATGAGTGCGGCGTGCTTGGCCGCCTTGCGGAGGTCAGTCATCGTAAACGACCCAGAATTTCGCGGCCCAGAAGTTGACGACGGTGAAGCCACCGATGATCACGAGGAGCAGCCAGGCGAGGGCGGAGGCGTACCCCATGTCGAAGTTGCCGAAGCCGCGCTGGTACAGGTACAGCGTGTAGAACAGGGTGGAGTCCGAGGGTCCGCCGCTGCCGCCCGAGACCACGAACGCCTGGGTGAACGATTGGAAGGCGTGGATGACCTGCAGGACCAGGTTGAAGAAGACGATCGGTGACAGCAGCGGGATCGTGATGCTCCTGAACTGCGTCCACTTGCCGGCCCCGTCGGTGGCGGCGGCCTCGTAGTACATGGCGGGGATCTGCCGCAGACCGGCCAGGAAGATCACCATGGGCGCGCCGAACGTCCACACGTTGAGCACGATCAGCGTCCCCAGCGCGCTGTCCGGGTCGGAGATCCAGCCCTTCCCCTCGATGCCGAACACGCCGAGCACCTGGTTGAACAGCCCGTCGGCGCCGAAGATCTGCTTCCAGAGCACCGCGATGGCCACGCTGGAGCCCAGCAGCGACGGCAGGTAGAACGCCGAGCGGTAGAACGCCAGGCCGCGCAGCCCCCGGTCCAGCAGCAGCGCCAGGCCGAGGGCACAGATGAGCTGCAGCGGCACGGAGACGACGACGTAGACCAGCGTCACGCCGAGCGCGTGGTGCAGGCGCTCGTCGCCGAGCATCCGCGTCCAGTTGTCCAGGCCGTTGAAGACCGGCGGCTGGATCAGGTTGTAGTCGGTGAAGCCGAGGATCAGGGAGGCCGCGATCGGGCCCGCCGTGATGAGGAGCAGGCCCACGAACCAGGGCGCCAGGAACGCGAAGGCGGCCTTGTTCTCCTTCTTGCCGCCGAGGGTTCCGCCGCTGCCTCTGCGCATGCGCTGCAACTCGCCGAGAGCGCTCACGCGGGCCTCCTCGACGCGATCATTCGTGACCTCCTGTTACCAAGAGGCGGGGGGTGGCCGCCTTTGGGAAAACGTATTCCGCAGTTTGCATGCCCGTTACGTGAGCGTCAAGAGTGTTACGGGGGATCTACCCGGAGTGTGATGAGATCGCCGATCACACCGAGTGAGGGTCGCCGCGGCGGCTGTGCTGTCGGCTTCACCTGGGCGAATGGCCCTGGAGAGCCGCCTGTGGGTGCGTGGCGGCCCTTCGCGGGTGCGGACCTGCGTGATCATCGTCCCGTCGCGCGGCGACGGCGGCGCCTGCGGCGGCGTGCCCGGCGGCCGGCGGCCGGTCCGGAACGGGGATTACTCAGCGTTACTTTCGACGGGGCGGGCGCTGTCACGGACGATCAGGTGACCCTCCAGGGCCAGCCGCTGCGGGGCGGCCGAATCGCCCAGGGCGAAGCGGATCGCCTCCGCCCCCGCCCGCGCCAGCGGGAGCGCCACGGTCGTCAGCCGCGGCGTCACGTCAGAGGCGAGCGAAATGTCGTCGATCCCCGTCACGGAAACGTCGGCCGGCACCTCCACACCGGCCTCGCGAAATCCCGAAAGAGCGCCGATCGCGACGGCGTCGTTGACCGCCAGAACCGCCTGCCTGCCGTCCATTCCGGCCCCGGCCAGTTCGCGCGCCGCGTCGAATCCGCCCTGCCGGTTGACCTCGCAGGGAATGATCCGGATATCCCGCTCGTCAACGCCTCCGGCGCGCAGTCCCGCGATGAATCCGGACGTCCGGTCGGCCATGTTGCGCGACTCCCGTGAACCCGCGAATATCGCCACCCGCCGGTGCCCGATTTCCGCGACAAAAGCGCCCATCGAACGCCCGGCGCCGTAATCGTCGAAGACGATCGACGAGAAAGTCATGTCCGTCTCGCCGACCATCACGACCCGCCCTCCCTCCTCCTCGTACGCCCGGAGCTCTTTCAGCAGCCGCCCCTCGGCCGCGCTCGCCAGAAAGCGGCTCGACGTGACGACCAGCGCGCGCGGGCGCAGCGACCGGAGCACGCGAACGGTCTCGGCCTGCCGCTCGGCCGCGCCCATGGTGGACGACACGGTGACGAAGGCCCCGGCCGTACGGGCCTCGCGCTCCATCGCGGCCACCACCACGCCCATGGACGGCGTCGTGAGGTCGTCGGCGACGAGCGAGATGGAGTCGCTGGCCCGGCGCATCGCCCTGGCGGAAGCGTCCACCGTGTAGCGCAGGGCCGCCGCGGCGGCCAGCACGCGGGCCTCGTACTCGGGGGCGACCTTCCTGGTGCTGCCGCCCAGGACCCTGGAGGCGGTGGAGACCGAGACCCCGGCCGCCGCGGCCACGTCGTGCAGCGTGACCGTGGGCCTCGCCGCGTGGGGCATCCGCAGTGTCCTTTCCGAGAGCCGAACCGACCGGCAATGAAGAGTACTGTGCTCCCGCTCGCCCCGGCTGCGGCAGCCCGACATGATCCATGTCATATGGAGCCGATGACACGGTGGACTAACCCGGCCGTCCCGGCTCCACCATGCTGGCGGCATGTCAATTCGCCAGTTCGGTCACAAGACCTCAAACCGCCGCGCCGTCCTCGCCCTGGCGGCGGGCATGCTGATCGCCGCGATCCCGGCCCAGTCGGCCGCCGCCGGCACCGGCCTCGACGGGCAGGTGTTGCGGCAGTCGCTGGACGCGGTGCACGAAGCCGGCATGTACGGGATCTACTCCCAGGTACGCGACGGAGCCCAGAGCTGGCGGGGCGCCTCCGGCGTCGCGGACGTGGACACCGGCCGCCCGGCACGGCCCGACATGGTGCACCGGGTGGGCAGCATCACCAAGACGTTCACCTCGGTGGCCGTGCTCCAGCAGGTCGCCCGCGGCACGATCGAGCTGGACGCCCCCGTCGCCCGCTACCTGCCCGACCTGGTGCCCGGCGAGCGCGGCCGGCAGATCACCGTACGGATGCTGCTCAACCACACCAGCCACATCGCCGACTACGTGGGCCCGGCGTTCCCGTCGCTGCTGGAGGGCTCGGGCAGGAGCCTGGACGACAACCGCTTGCGCACCTTCACCCCGCAGGAACTGGTCCGGCTGGGCCTCGGCGCCACGCCGACCGGGCAGCCGGGGGCCACGCCGGGGTCCTACTCCAACACCAACTACGTGCTCGCCGGCCTGCTCTTGGAGAAGGTGACGGGCATGGACGCCGAGCGGTACATCACCCGCAACGTCATCCGCAAGGCGGGCCTGCGCCACACGTCCTTCCCGCGCACGCCGCACATCCCCGGCCCGCACTCCAAGGCGTACGAGTCGCTGTACGGCCTCATCGACCCGCCCAAGGACTACAGCGTCTACGACATGTCCTGGGCCGCCACGGCGGGCGCGGTGACGTCCACGATGGACGACCTCAACCGCTTCTACCGGGCGCTGCTGCGCGGCGAGCTGATCGGCCGGGAGCAGGTCGCCGAGATGCAGAAGACGGTGCCGGTGCTGGCCGGCGGGGCGCCGCTGAACTACGGGCTCGGCATCTACTCCTACGACCTGCCGTGCGGGCGGTTCTGGGGGCACAGCGGCGGCGTGTTCGGCATGGGCACGGAGTCGATCTCCAGCCCGGACGGCAGCCGCCAGCTCTCCATGGGGATCAACCTGATGAAGTACCAGCGCCTGGACGAGAACGGCTATCCCCAGGTGAGCCCGATCGACGTGGCGACCGTGAACCACATCCTGACGGGCCTGTGCGGGCAGAGCGCGGCCCAGGCCAGGGCGGCGCAGCCGTCGTTCGTCCCGTTCGCCGTGGACGGGCTGTCGGTCAAGCGCTGAGGTGTGTCGCTGATCACCCCCTATGTGTGGATTCCTGCACAGATGATCGCGCCAGGTCTCCGTACTGTCTCTCCTGCCGGAGCACCCCGGCAGCACCGACAGGGGAGGAATTCCGAAATGCGTAAGACCTTTGCGATCGCGGCGATGGCCGGCTCGATGGCCCTCACGGGCCTCGCCCTCAGCCCCGCAGCCGCCCAGGCGGCCACCCAGTCCACCGCGACTCAGGCCACGATCCACACGGGGACGAGCTGGGGCAAGTTCTTCTCCAGCGACCGCAAGGCGTACACGTTCGGCAAGACGTGGAAGTCCGGCGGCAAGGTGTTCACGAAGTGGTACGGCGTGGACAAGGTCGGCGGCAAGAAGGGCTGGGTCTGGTTCGAGTACTACCAGAACGGCGGCTGGCACAAGTTCAACAAGTCCTGGGACGGCAAGGTCGTCGGCTCGTGGAGCGGCCGGGGGATCAAGAAGGTGTACACCTTCACCTGCTGGGCCGGCAAGTTCGACAACTGCGGCAAGAAGTACCGCATCTACTAGAAGGCCCTGTTGAACAGCTGAGGCCCGGCGAGCGCTCGCCGGGCCTCAGCGCCGTACCAGCTCCAGCACCTCCGCCAGCGCCCGCGGCGTCGGCATGATGCGCAGCGCCTCGTCGATCTCGCGTTCCGCCCACTCGCGGTGCCGCCGCTCGGCCCGCGGGTCGAGGGCGACGCGCGTCTGAGCCAGCAGGAAGTTCAGCCGGGACGCGACGAGCATGGAGAAGTCCGCCGGCTCCGTGATCCGGCCGGGCCCGCCCGCGCGGACGTACGCCTCGTACATGACCCGCATGGCGCCGAGCTCGGGCACGGGGTCGCAGAACCAGTCGAACAGGGCCCGGGCCAGCTCCCGCCCCGGCGCGGCCGGTCCGAGCTGATCCCAGTCGACGACCACCAGCTCGCCGCCGGGACCGGCCAGGACGTTCTCCGGGTGCAGGTCGCGGTGGCAGACGATCAGCTCGGCGGGATCGGCGGGGCCGACCGCCGCGCACAGCTCGGGCACGGTGGCCAGGCGCTCGCCCAGGCGCGCCGCCCACGCCGCCCCCGACGCCGCCGCCCGCTCCCACTCGTGCGGAGCGGGGGCGCGGTGGTACCAGGCGGCGGGCGGTTCCCCGGTCGGCGCCCCGGTCGGCGCCCCGGTCGGCTCTGTCGCCGTGGCCGGCGCGCACCGGTGCAGCCGCGCGAGCAGCGCCCCGAGCTCTCCGGGAGTGGCCGGCGCCGCGAGATCCACCGGGCGCAGGTCGATCCAGTCGTACAGGCGCAGCCACGCCCCGCCGGGCGCCTCGACCACGTGGCGGCCGTCGCGGGCCGGATGGCCGGCCGGCAGCCGCACCCCGGCCCCGGCCGCCCGCCGGGCGAACGTGAGCTCAGCCTCGACCAGCGCCTCCGGCGGCGGCCCGCCGAAGATCTCCTTCAGCGCGTAGGAGACGCCTCCCGTGTCCACCCGCCAGACCTGCCCCAGCGCGCCCCGCCGCCCCGGGGACACCACGGCGTCGTCATCCCACCCGAACGCCTCTCGCGCGTACGCCACCAGTTCCTCGGTCACACACCAAGAGTGCACCCGGGAGCCCGCTCAGCGCTCCCCCTGCCGCACGCCGCCCCGCCACACGCCGGCGATCGCGCGGGTGGCTGTGATGTCGGTGGTCGGGTCACCGTCCACGAGCAGCAGGTCCGCCCGCAGCCCGGCCGCGATCCGCCCCCGGTCCGCGAGCCCGAAGCACCGCGCCGTGACGCTCGTCGCGGCCGTCAGCGCCTCCTCCGGTGTCAGCCCCGCCTCGGTCAGGAGCAGCAGCTCGTGGTGCAGGCCCGCCCCGTGCACCGGCCCGAACGGCGTCGCGTCCGTCCCGGCCGGCAGGGGCACGCCCGCCCGCAGCAGCGCCGCCGCAGAGTGCGAGGCGTTCCGGATCAGGGTACGCATGTCCCTCCGGAGATAGTTTTATGTCGAATTAGCCTCCCGTGGGATAGTACGGCGTCTAATCACTTTGGGCGAGAAGAGGCCCGCGCCCCTGACGCGGAGCGCGGGCCCCGGAGATCGATCAGTGCGAGTACGCCTGGAACTCGGCCGCCCTGACCTGATCCCGTTGCGGGCTGGCCGTGGCGCAGTCCGTCGCCGAGTTCGGGTCGGCGTCCTGCTCACCGGCGTACAGCGGGTTGCCGGTGCACTGCGTGGTGAGCGCGCGGAACATCAGGTGGGTGGCGCTCGTGGTCCGCACGTCGAACGACTTGAAGATCATGTCCGCGCCCCGCGGCCGCGGCAGCCCGGACCGGAACGCGTCCGCCGGGCTGGTGTAGATCTTCCGGAAGCTCGCCGGGTCGGCGCAGTTCGCGCTGCAGGCCAGCACCTCGAAGGAGCGCAGGCTGGAGAAGCGGTTCTGCCCGCCCGGGTCGGCCGGGTCGCCGATGTTGGGCCGCAGCATGGTGCTCACCTGCACCCTGCGGATCTTGACCGGCGCGTCGCCCGCCAGGTCCACGACCACCGACTTGCCGGCCGGCGCGCCGGTGAGCGAGGCCCAGTTCGTGGCCTCGGTCTCGTCGATCAGCCTGGCCTGGTTCACGCCGTCGCCCGTGGCCGTCGCCCCGCTCGCCGCCGAGGCGTGGTTGCGGGTCAGGGCCAGCGGGAGCGGCAGCGTGATGCCGGGGACGACCGCGTACTTCAGCCGCTTGTGGCCGAAGCCGGCGCCCGCCACGACGAAGTCGTACAGGCCGGGCGTCATCTGGACCGTGTCGCCGAGCGGGGTGGCCGGGTCGGTGTCCGCGACGGGGACGACGCGGCCCTCGTAGTCGCCCACGTACAGCCGCAGCGCCGCGCCCTTCGCCTCGCCCAGCGGCTTGAGCTGCAGCGAGCCGTTCTTGCCCGCCGGGTTGACGAAGCTCGGCGTGGCGTCGGCGTCGTTCTGGCCGTTGCTGGCCGCGCCCTCGCCCAGGCCGTGCTCGGCGAACGCGCGCCACATGATGTCCTGGTTCGCGCCGCCGAAGCGGATCCGGTCCGCCGCCAGCAGCGCGTCGCGGTGATCGACGTAGCTGACCGCGCCCGAGGCCATCAGCAGCAGGGCGTCGAACGAGAGCTGGGCCCAGCGCCGGTTGCCCGGGCACTTGTCGACCGGCGTCTGGCCGTCCGCGCACGCCCGCTGCTGCCTGGCCGTGCCCTGGCCGTACCGCTTGACGAAGGCGGCCCGAACGTCGAACTGGGTGGCCGACCAGATCTCGCCGTCGGCGTGCGACTGCGTGCCGACGATGTCGTAGCCCAGGTCGCTGTAGTTGAGCGGCGACTTCGACATGTCGTAGTTCCGGATGCCCGCCGCCTTGTCGCCCGTGACGTACCCGCCGGTGACGTACGGGGTCTGGCCCGAGGGGCGGAAGCCGTACTCGAAGAGGTGCTCCATGGCGAACAGGTCGGAGGTGCTCTCGTTCATCGCGCCGGCCTGGGAGCCGCTCCATCCGGCGTTCGGCCCGCCGATCATGCGGCCGGAGATGGCGTGCGTGTACTCGTGGCCGATGACCGACATGTCATAGTCGCCGTCCACGCAGGGCGCGTAGAACGACCCGGCGATCGGCTGCCACAGGTACATGTTCGTGATCGGCGCGACCCCGTCCGGCCCGGTGATCTGGTTGGCGTTGTCGCGTACGGTCAGGACCCGGGCGCCCGCCTGGGCGTTGCCCTGCTCGGGGTCGTTGCCGAGGCCGCCGCGCTCGCCGTTGTCCGCCTGCATGTTCCAGGCGGTCTCGGTGAACCCGAGCCGGTAGGACCAGTCGTGCATGCGGTTGTGCATCGCGTTCAGGTTCGCCATGGCCGCCTCGAGGTCGGCCTCGCCCGGCTGGTCGAACACCGCGGGGTTGCACTTGGCCTCGTACCAGGTGTTCTTCCAGGGGTAGGCGTAGTTCCTGCTCGGCGTGAGCACGTTGGAGCGGGTGCCGACCGTGAACGCGTCGCCGCTGGCGCGGTTCTCGAAGGTCCTGGCCGCGTTGCCGAGGCTGGTGTTCGTGGGCGTGTCCGTCGTGTGGTCCACGTCCCACGCCTTGCCCGTCCCCGGGTCGCCGCCGCTGACGTAGTCGCAGCCCGGGCCGGGCGCGAAGCACCAGGTCTGGCGGGTGTCCTTGGAGGAGTAGTCGTCACGGGGGTTGGCCGGGAAGACGGACCAGTGCGGATTGTCCGGCTCGGCGTGGTGGTCGACCAGGTTCTCCCGCGTGATGATCGCGCCGCTGACCGCGTCCACGTGGGTCGTGAAGCCCGCCTCGGCGCCCTGCGCGCCACCGATCAGGACCACCTGGTACGCGCTGTGCACCCCGTCGGGCGCCGGCACCGCCACCGGGGTGGCCTGCTTGGTGATCGCGGTGGCCAGGTCGATGCCGCCGTCCCTGGCCGCGATCTCCAGGGCCTGCTGCGCGGTGATCGCGGCGGCCGGCGGCGCGCCCGTCTCACGCGACAGCGAGGACGTGACGTGCCTGACCTGGCCGCCCGCCACGCCGATCGCGACGAGACCGTCCACGCCGGCCGGCAGGTCGCCGAACCGCTGGCGCAGCAGCACCGCGTGCCCCGCGCCGATGGGGTTGACCGCGACCGTCTCCAGCGTGTCCACGGCCTCGGCCGCCAGCCCGAAGACGCTCTCGTTGCTCTTGAGGTAGTCCTTCGCGGCCTGGACCGGGTCGGAGCTCAGGCCCTCGGCCAGCGGTTCGGCGCTGACGACGGACGCCGGGGTGCCGAGTGCGTTCCAGCGGACCTCGGCGGCGGGACCGGCGCTGCGCCGGTCGGCCCCGGCCGGGGGCGGCACCCTGCCCTGGCGGTTGTCCACATCGGGTTTGCCGTGGTTCTCCGCCTGGAAGTCGTGGATCACCGGGGCCTGCCCGCCGGGTTCGCCCCGGGCCGCCCCTGCGAGGGGTAGAAGCGTCGCGGTGGCCGCGACGCAGATGAACGTGCTGCGTAACCAGGACTTGGTCGACACGTTTCCCTCCTGCGTGTCAGGGATGCGCAGATTGCGCGCATCTTCGCAAGAGGTAGCACCCGCTTCTCGGGCTGACAAGATCTTGTTAAGTCGGAAATATGAGCGTATAAGCGGTGAAAAGTGCGGGACAGGTGGCCGGCGCCTCGACGAACCTGCAGAGTCGTTATAGACGACCATCCCTTACATGGAATGAGGGTTTCGTCCGCCGCGCCCGGCGCAGTTCCCGCACTGATCATTCAACCGGCGCCCCCGCGGCCGCCGCAACCGGTTTACCCGCCGGCGAACACCGAGGCGTACACGGTCCGCCCGTGCTCGGTGACCACCTGGCCGGCCAGCCCGTCGCCGGTGAGCGTGGACAGCCGCAGGTCGAGGTAGCGCTCCTCCTCGACCAGGCGCACGTCACCGGCCGGGGCCGGCATCCAGGACGCCACCTCGGCCAGCCGCGCGGCCCGGTCGCGCGCCAGCTCGGCCCGCAGCTCCGCCAGGCTCCCGGCGTCGTACGGCTCTGCCGCCGCCCGCCCCGGCTCCGCCTGCCAGGCGGCCACGCCGTACGCGAAGCAGACCAGCGCCATCCACAGCTCGGCGAAGTAGGCCGCGTCGGGCGCCAGCTCCAGCCCCGCGAACCGGTCGCGGACGAAGAACAGCGCCCCGAGCTGCCCCGGCATCAGCTCCAGGCGGCTCCGGAACTGGGTCAGCGTGGCCCGCTTGCGCGACAGGATCTGCTCCAGGTGCCCGCGGGACGGCAGCCCGTACGCGCTGTTGAGCGCGCTGATGTCCGGCCACAACTTGGCGTAGTCGGACCGCCCGCGCAGCCGCAGCGCCTTGGCCCGCAGCTCCAGCGGCAGCACGAAGAACCACTGGTCGCGGCCCTCCAGGTAGCCGCCCTGGCCGGCCTGGACGCAGCAGGCGTCGTCGAAGCGCCTGGTCTGCCCGGCGCCGAGCAGCGCCGCGGAGCACAGGGCGTGGTTCTGCGCCGCGTCCTGGATGTAGCCCAGGTGCAGCGGCACGATGGCCACGCCCTCGCGGGCGCCGTTGTGCAGCTCCACCTGGCCGTAGCCGACGACCCGCTTGAGCTTCAGCCCGGAGCGGGGCGGCACGATGCCCGGGCGTTCCGGGCCGTACACCGGCACCATGGTCAGCGCCCCGGCTCGCTGCGGGGTGCCCACCCGGTGGCCGCCCAGGTCGAGCGGCACCGGCATGAGGGTGTCCAGGCTGGTCATGTCCGTCCTCCTTCCAGCCGGTCGAGCATCGCCGTACGGATCCAGTCGCGCCCGGGCGCGCAGTGGCCGAACATCCACGGCAGCAGCCCCGCGAAGTCGTCCTGGTGCCAGAACGCCTGGCGCGGCAGCTCCGGCGCGGGGTCGCGCAGGGTCAGGTCGTCGCCACGGGTGAAGGTCGCCAGGCACAGCACCACGGGCGTGGCGACGCCGGCCCGCGGCAGCGTGGCCGCCACCCTGGCCAGGTCGCCCGGCAGGTGGTTCTCGTAGCCGTCGGTCACGATCACCACCAGGTCGGGCGCCGTGTCCAGCGCGTCGAGCAGCCCGCCGGCCAGGTCGGTGGCCCCCGCTGGAACCCCCTCCGTCCCGCCGGTCTCGATCACGGTGAGCCGGTCGCAGACCTCGGCCAGCACCAGCCGCAGCGCCACGGCCTGGGACATCACGGCCCACTCGCGCTCGCCGTACCCGCGCATCGAGCCGGACGTGTCCAGCACCATGGCCACGCTCGCGTCGAGGCGGGGCAACCGGCGGGTCGCCCGCGCCACGTACCCGGCCAGCGCCGGGCGCAGCTCGGCGGCCGGTCCGCCCTGGTAGAGGTGGACCAGCGTCGCGGCGATGTCACCCCGGTTGGTGGGCGTGACGATCGGCGGGTGCTCCCTGACCGGGTCGAGCGGCGCGGGCGGCTCCTGCGGGGCCGCCGCGCCGTACGTGCCGGGCGCGTAGAGCGCGCGCACCCGCTCGACCGCCCTGGCCGGGTCCGAGGTGAAGCGCAGCAGGCTCCTGCGCAGCCGGCCGGACCCGGTGTCGCCCTCGGCGATCAGGCGGGCGCACCCGCGCGCGGTCGCCTTGCCGAGCGCGTGCTCGAAGCAGTCGACCAGGGCGGGACGGCGCGCCTCGATGAGCGCGTCCACGTCCGGGTGCTCCAGGACGAAGGCGACGATGGCCCGGGTGGTGTGCTTGTGGTTGGCGCGCAGCCGGCGCAGCGCCAGAAGAACCGTGAGCGCGTACGCGGGCGGCAGGCCGAACATGAGCGCCCTGGTCACCTTGGCCAGGGTGGCCCGGGTCCGGTCGTCCAGGCCGGCCTGCGAGGCGGCCAGCGTCCGCAGCAGCACGCGGGCGCGCTGCCAGGGGAGCACACCGGGCACCAGCGCGAGCAGCGCGTATCCCTCGGGGTCGCTCCGCTGGGCATTCCGGTGGAGCTCCGCGTCGTCCCAGACCGGCTCGCCGCCCCTGGACAGAACCAGTGGGACATCATGCGTCCGGAAATGCAGGAGAAGAGGTGGGGTGTCCACGGTATGCGAGTTTAAGAATTACCTCCGGAAAATCACACCGATTTTCTCTCGTGACGATTCCCGGAAATTCGCCGGGCGGAAAACGCGGTCAGCCGGCGGGCATCCTGACGTCGAGCCAGACGAGGCGGTGGTCGGAGCTCGGGAAAGGGAAGACGCCGGTCAGCCGGGACAGCGGGTCGGCCTGCGGCGGCCAGAAGACGCCACCGCCCACGGCCCTCAGCCGCCTGGCCGGCAGCACGTAGTCGGCGCGGAGATTTCCGGGCGCGGTGTCGGCGAAGTCCGCCGTGTCGTACTTCGGGTCGCCGGTGTGCGTGGCGTTCGCGCCGCCCTGCAGCGCCGCCGCCTCGGCCGCGCCCGCACTCGACGGCGCGGACCGGCCGTCGATCCTCGGGTGGTCGAGGAGCTGGTGGATCGCGCCCTGGTAGCTGTCGCCGTCGTTCGGGTCGGCGTTCTGGTCGCCGGCGATCACGAACGCCGCCCCCCGCTCCAGCCCGCCGCGCCTGCCCCGGTCGTCGTAGAGGTAGCCGCCCCGGCCCGGATGCGTGTAGTCGGCCCAGAGCCTGATCTCGTCGTGGTTGCGGCGGCCGTTGCGGTCCTCCGCGCCGTCGAACGTGGGCGGCGTCGGATGACTGGCCAGGAGGTGCACGGTACGGTGCCCGACGCGTACGGGCAGGTCCCAGTGGCTCTTAGAGGACAGGCGGAGCACCCGCAGCTCCTCGCCCGAGTACCAGCCGGGCGGCAGCGCGGCCCCCGGCATGTCCTTCCAGAGGAACTTCTGGAACGTGCGCACCCCCCGGGTGTCGATCGGGTGCTTCGAGTAGACGACCATGCCGTACTGCCCGGGGAAGGCGCCGAAGCCGTACGCGTCGTCGCCGTAGCCGGGGGCGCCCGGGGTGGTCACCGCGGAACCGTCGTTGTTCAGGTCGAAGCCCGAGGCCAGGCCGGTGTTGCTCGGGGCGGTGAACCGGTACGGATAGCTGATCGGCCGCGCGCCGCCCTGCCCCACCGACAGGTAGTTGTCCTGGAAGAGGCGGGCGGCGGCACCGGCGGCATCGTGGTCGAACTCGTTGATCAGCAGCACGTCGGGCCGCGCCCGCTGGACGATCTCGGCGATGACCTTCGCCTGCGCGTTGTCCGGGGTGGACAGGTCGCTCACGAGCTGCCCCTCCGCGCCCCGGTTGAGCGAGGCGTTGAAGGTGGCGAACCTGACCCGCGTCTGGGCCTGCGCCGGGACGGGGACGAAGACCGCCGCCGCGACGACGACTGCCAGGACACAACGGAAGATCATGGTGTCTCCCCTCGCACGGGCCCGTGGCCGGATCATGGCATCTCGCGACCGGACGCGCCAGTCACCGCTCCCCCGCGATCAGCGGCGCGCGCGGTCCTCGATCACGGAGGCCGCCTGGGGCGCGACCCGGTCCGCCCAGGCCGCCAGGACCTCCGCCAGCCGGGGCAGCTCGGACTCCAGCACCGCCAGGCCGGGGGTGGGCACGGTCGCGCCCAGCTCCACCAGCAGCGGGCGCAGGTGCACCTCGACCGCCAGCGCGTGCCTGGCGTCCCCCATGACCAGCAGCGGCAGCGCCGCCTTGCCCGCCAGCGCCTGGGACGGCAGGCGGTCGAGGAACGACTTGAGCAGGCCGGTGTAGGTGCCCTTGTAGGTCGGGCTGGCCACCACCAGCACGCTGGCCTCCGCCACCAGCTCCAGTGCCACCTCCACGCCTGGGGACGAACCGGGGGACAGCAGGTGCGGCCCGAGCGCGGACAGGTCCACCACCTCGAACGGCACCGCTTCACCGAGCCCGACGGACCCGTTGCCGGCCGCCTTGATCCCGGCGCTGATCCCGGCACCCCCTGCCACCCCGCCCCCAGCCACCCCGGGGCCGGGTGCGTCGAGGCGTTGCTTGACCGCGCGGGCCGCCTCCGCTGCCACGGTCAGGGTCCTGGAGCCCTCCCGCGGGTTGCCGACCAGTACGACGACGCTCATCGGCCCACCGCCACGATGGCGCGCGCCCAGCCGGTGACGAGGCCCGGCCACCTCCTGCGGCCGAGGTCCGCACGCGGTTCCGCGTCGAGCCCGAAACCCTCCTCCGCCTCGTCGTCCGGCAGGTCGTACCAGTGGACGTCGCCCTCGCGTTCGCCCGACGCCGGGTCCCAGCGTGATGTCGTCGTCTCAGCCATGGGAGGCCGTCACCTTCCGTTCCCGCGCCCGCGCCGCGGCGAGTTCGTCGCGCAGCAGGCTCCCTACGTGCCGCCGGTGCTCCGCGAACGCCGGATGCGCCCGCGAACCGCCCTCCATGGGATCAATCCCCACTTTCACTACTTCCTTGACACGGCCCGGGCCCGCCGTCATCACCGCGACCCGCCGCCCGAGACAGACGGCCTCGCCGACGTCGTGCGTGACGAAGACGACGGTCTTGCCGGTGTGCCGCCAGACGCGTACGAACCGCTCCTGCAGCCACTCGCGCGTCCGCGCGTCCAGCCCGGCGAACGGCTCGTCCATCAGCAGCACGCCCGGGTCGAACGCGAGGCTGCGCGCGATGGCCACCAGCTGCCGCTCACCCCCGGACAGCTCGTACGGATACCGCTCCTCGACGCCGGACAGCCCCACGACCCCGAGCAGCTCGCGCGCCCGCCGCGCCCGCTCCCGGATCGGCACCGCCCTGGCCTCCAGCCCGAACTCCACGTTGGCCTGGGCCGTGCGCCAGGGGAACAGGGCGTGCTGCTGGACGACGACGCCCCGGTCGAGCGCGGGCCCGGTGACGGGCGCGCCGTCTATGAGGACCTGGCCGGCGGTCGGCCGGGTGAGCCCGGCGATGAGGGCGAAGACGGTGGACTTGCCGCAGCCGCTGGGACCGACGAGCGTGAGCAGCTCGCCGCCGCGCACGTCGAGGTCGAGGCCGGACAGCGCCGTGAACGGCTCGCCGGCGTCGCCCTGGAACGTCTTGGTCACGTTCCTGAGGCTGAGGTGAAGGCCCTGGCTCATGCGTACGAAGCTACGAGTCAGGTACGCACAAAGTCAACATTTCCTACATGAGATGTAGAGAATCCCTCGTCGATAGGCTCGTCCCCTGACATCGCTGACGATCGAGAGAGCTCATGATCTTCATCACCGCCAAGTTCCGCACCCTGCCCGAAGACGCCGACCGCTGGCCGGAGATCACCGCCGAGTTCACCGCGGCCACCCGCGCCGAGCCCGGCTGCCTGTGGTTCGACTGGTCCCGCAGCCTCGACGACCCCACCGAGTACGTCCTGGTGGAGGCGTTCAGGGACGGCGAGGCGGGGGCGGCGCACGTACAGTCGGCCCACTTCAAGCAGGCCCAGCGGACGCTGCCGCCCCACCTCGCCGAGACGCCCCGCATCGTGAACACCACCCTCGACCAGGACGGCTGGTCCGAGCTGGGCGAGATGGCCGTCCCGCCCAAGGCGGAGTGACCCAGCGGGCGCCGCGCACGTTGCCGTAGCCGAACAGGGTGAGCGGCCCGGCGCCCGCCGCCACCCGGCCGCTCGGCGGTGACGGCCGGGGCCGGCGCGCTCGGCCGGCAGCCCGGCAGGGAGCGAGAACTCGCGCCGCGGACCGATGTCGCCGCCGTCGGGTGCCGCCGACGGCGCCCCGGCGGCGGTTGCGCCAAGCCCGGTCGTACGACTCGTCCCCGGACGCCACGCACGCCTCGTTACGCGAACGTTACGAGCCCCGTGCATCCTCGATATGGGCGTTCTTCCAGCTCACAGGCCACATGTCAGGGCTGATACGTTTTTTCCGGGTTATTGACGAAAAAGCGGCGGCGTCGGCAGACTCTGCACATGTCACATCCCCGTGGCCCCCTGTCACAACTCCGGCGCGGGCACGAAGAGCTAGTGCTCGGGTTGCTGCGCAAGCACGGCCCGCTCAGCCGGGGCGAGCTGGGCAAGCACTGCGGACTGTCCCGCACGACCCTGTACGACATCCTCGCGGACCTGGTCTCCAGCGGCGCGGTCGTGACCGCGACCGCGCAGGAGGCGCCGCGCGGGCGCGGCAGGCCGGCCGAGACCCTGACCCTCAACCCCGACGCCGGCCAGGCGATCGGCATCGACTTCGCCCGCCGCGGGCTGCACGTCGCCGCCGTCAACCTGGCCCACGAGATCGTCGGCTCGGCCAGCGAGCCGCACGCGGCCGACCTGCCGTGGGAGCAGCGCGTCGCGCTGGCCGAGCGGCTCGTCGGGTCGCTGACGGGCACGGGCTCGGGGGCGCTGCGGCTGGGCGCGCTGAGCGCGATCGGCGTCGGCGTGGTCGGCCCCGTCAACGGCCCCGCCGGGGATCCCGCTGAGGAGGCGGGGGTGGACCGGGGGGACGGAGACGTTCGGGAGGCGGTCCCGCATCCCGTGCAGACGCTGCTGCGCGAGCGGTTCGGCGTGCCCGTGCTGATCGACAACAACACCCGGCTCGCCGCGCTCGGAGAGGCGATCTGGGGAGCCGCCGCCGGCGGGCGGGACGTGCTGTACCTGCGCCTGTCCCACGGTGTCGGTGGCGGGCTGGTGGTCGGCGGATCGCTGCACCGCGGCGCGTACGGGCTGTCCGGCGAGTTCGGCCACATCACGGTCGAGCCGGACGGCGCCCGCTGCGACTGCGGCGGGACCGGCTGCCTGGAGACCGTCGCCTCGATAAGGGCCGTGCTGGACGCCTACCGCGCCGCCGGTGGGCGGGCCGGCGACGTGCGCGAGCTGGTGAAGGCCGTCGAGGCCGGCGACGCGAGTGCGCTGACGCTCCTGGACGGCGTCGGCACCAGGATCGGCGAGATGCTCGCGGCCCTGTGCAACGCGATCGGCCCCAGCGTCATAGTGATCGGCGGCGAGCTGGCGGAGACCGGCGACGCGCTGGCCGAGCCGATCGAGCGGGCGCTGCGCGACCACGTCATGCCGGTCTCCCGGCACCGGGTGAGCCTGCGCCGGGCCACGCTCGGCGAGGTGGCCGGCGCCCTCGGCGGGATAGCCCTGGTGCTGCACGAATCCCCGCTGCTTTCTCGCTATCCGGCAGGACCGGATCTCGCAATAGAGGACTTGATGAACCCATGACTCAGCTCACCGCGCTGGGCAAGTCGTCGGCGGCTCCGGCCGTGCGGCGCGGCCCGAAGCGCTCGCGGCGCGCCGTAGCGCTCAACCTGATCGCGGTCGTCATCGGCCTCCTCATCTGGACGTTGCTGGCCACCATCGGCGTGCAGGGCCTGCCCAACCCGCTCCAGGTGGCGGGCAAGGCCGGCGAGCTGGTCGCCGACGGCACGCTGCTGATGGACTCCCTGGCCAGCCTGCGCCGGGTGCTGCTCGGCTTCCTGCTCGGCACGCTGCTGGCGGTCCCGATCGGCTTCCTGATGGGCTGGTACGCCACCGCGCGCGGCCTGCTGGAGCCGT
Organism: Nonomuraea sp. NPDC049709; assembly: GCF_040674815.1. Lineage (NCBI taxonomy): Bacteria > Bacillati > Actinomycetota > Actinomycetes > Streptosporangiales > Streptosporangiaceae > Nonomuraea > Nonomuraea sp. NPDC049709. The sequence goes on along the minus strand of NZ_JBFANM010000026.1, from coordinate 9,579 downwards.
ACGTGCAGTTCTTCCGCACCATCCCGCCGCTGGCGATCATCCCGCTGGCCATCGTGCTCATGGGCATCGGCGAGGTGCCGAAGGTCTTCGTGATCTTCCTGGCGTCGTTCCTGTCCAGCGTCGTGGCGACGTTCCAGGGCGTGGTGGACGTGGACAAGACGCTGATCAACGCCGCCCGCGTGCTCGGCGCGTCGGACCGGACCATCTTCCTCAAGGTCGTGGTGCCGGCCTCGACCCCGTTCATCCTGGTCGGGATGCGGGTGGGGCTCGGCTCGGCCTGGGGCACGCTGGTGGCCGCCGAGCTGATCGCCGCCCAGGAGGGCCTGGGCTTCCGGATGCAGCAGGCCCAGCTCTACTACGACCTGTCCACGATCTTCGTGGGCCTGATCGCCATCGGCGTGCTCGGCCTGCTGATGGACCGGCTGCTGCTGCTGGCCGAGCGACGCCTCACCAACTGGCAGGAGCGCCGATGAACACCAAGATCTCGTTCAGGGACGTGGTCAAGACCTACCCGATGAAGGACGAAACCTTCACCGCGCTGGACCACGTGTCGCTGGACATCGCCGACCGCGAGTTCGTCACGGTCGTGGGCCCCTCGGGCTGCGGCAAGAGCACGCTGATGAGCATGGCCGCCGGGCTGGTCGAGCCGGACTCGGGCGAGGTGCTCGTGGACGGCAGGCCCGTCACCGGGCCGGGTCCGGACCGGGGGGTGATCTTCCAGCAGTACGCGCTGTTCCCGTGGCTGACCGTGCGCAAGAACGTCGAGTTCGGGCTGAAGCTCATGGAGCTGCCGGCCGATGAGCGCAGGCGGCGGGCCGAGCGGGCGATCGAGCTGGTCGGGCTGTCCGACTTCGCCGACGCGCTGCCCAAGATGCTGTCCGGCGGCATGAAGCAGCGCTGCGCGATCGCCCGCGCGTACGCGGTGAACCCGGGGGTCCTGCTCATGGACGAGCCGTTCGGCGCCCTCGACGCCCTGACCAGGGTGCAACTCCAGGACCAGCTCCTCGACACGTGGAGCCAGGAGCAGCGCACGGTCATGTTCATCACCCACGACGTGGACGAGGCCGTCTACCTGGCCAGCCGGGTGATCGTGATGGCCGCCAGGCCCGGCCGCATCCAGCAGATCATCGACGTCGACCTGCCCTACCCGAGGACCGAGGAAATGCGGTTGTCGCCCGAGTTCGGGCGGATCCGCAACGAGGTCTGGCACGCCGTATACCACCAGGCACCCGCCGCATCGGCGGCCTGACAAACCCCCCAGAAAGGACTGATCCGCCATGCGTTCTGTTCGTCGCGCCCTGACGGCCGCCTCGGCGGTGAGCCTGATAGCACTCTCCGTGACAGCCTGCTCCGACGACGGCTCCACGGTCAGGTTCGGCTACATCAGCGACTACAACGGCGCGAGCCTGCTCGCCATCGCCCAGAAGCAGGGCATGTGGGAGAAGCAGGGGCTCACGCCCGAGATCAAGGTGTTCACCAACGGGCCGCTGCAGATCCAGGCGCTCGGCGCGGGTGACCTCGACTTCGGCTACATCGGCCCGGGCGCGATGTGGCTGCCCGCCTCCGGCAAGGCCAAGGTCGTCGCGATCAACACCCTCGCGTACGCCGACCGCGTCATCGGCCGCCCCGGTGTCAAGACCATGCAGGACCTCAAGGGCAAGAAGATCGGCGTGCCGGAGGGCACGTCCGGCGACATGGTGCTCAACCTGGCGCTGCAGAAGGCCGGCATGACGGCCAAGGACATCCAGAAGGTGCCCATGGACCCGGCCACCGTCGTCTCGGCGTTCGCCGCCGGGCAGATCGACGGGGCCGGCATCTGGTACCCGCTGATCGGCAACATCAAGCAGCAGGTGCCCGACATGGTGGAGATCGCCAGCACCAAGGAGTTCCCCGACAACTCGTTCCCGACCGCGTTCGTGGGCGGCACCGGGGTGGACGGCGAGCTCACCAACAAGGTGATCAAGGTGCTGCAGGAGGCCAACGACTGGCGGGCCGCGCACCCCGAGGAGTCGATCACCGAGGCGGCCGCCCTGCTCAAGCTGGACGCGGCCAAGGTCAAGGCCGACGCCGCCAACGTCCAGACCATGACGACCGCCGACCTGGTCGCCAAGACCAAGGACGGCACCGTGGCCAAGTGGCTGAACAGCCTGGGCGACTTCTTCGTCGGCACCGGCCAGCTCAAGTCGAAGCCGGACCCGGCGACGTACTACACCGGCGACCTCTACGAAAAGGCTTTCACCAAGTGAACCTGCTGTTCCTGATGACCGACCAGCACCGCGTCGACACCCTGGGCTGTTACGGCAACCCGCACGTGGCCACGCCCAACCTGGACAGGCTGGCCGCCACCGGCACGCGGTTCGATCGGTTCTACACGCCGACGGCCATCTGCACGCCCGCGCGGGCCAGCCTGCTCACCGGGCAGGCCCCGTTCCGGCACCGGCTGCTGGCGAACTACGAGCGCAACGTCGGTTATCTGGAGGACCTGCGGGAGGACGCCTTCACCTTCCCGGAGGCGCTGAAGGACCGCGGCTACCAGCTCGGGCTGATCGGCAAGTGGCACGGCGGGACCAGCCGCAACGCCGCCTCGTACGGCTTCGACGGCCCCGACCTGCCCGGCTGGCACAACCCGGTCGACCACCCCGACTACCTGGCGTACCTGGAGGAGCGGGGGCTGCCGCCGTACCGGATCTCGGAGCTGGTCCGGGGCACCACGCCCAACGGCAACCAGGGCAACCTGCTGGCGGCGCGGCTGCACCAGCCGGTCGAGGCCACGTTCGAGCACTACCTGGCGACCCGGGCGATCGAGCACATGGAGCGGTACGCGGCGGACGGGCGCCCGTTCTTCCTGGCCACGCACTTCTTCGGGCCGCACCTGCCGTACCTGCTGCCCGACGAGTACTTCGACATGTACGACCCGAGCCTGGTCGAGCTGCCGCCGTCGATCGCGGAGACGTTCGAGGGCAAGCCCCCGGTGCAGCGCAACTACAGCGCGCACTGGACGTTCGACACGATCCCCATCGAGGTGACCCGCAAGCTGATCGCGGTCTACTGGGGCTACGTCACGCTGATCGACCAGCAGATCGGCCGGATCCTCGACCGCATGGACGAGCTGGGCCTGTCGGACCGGACGGCGGTCTTCTTCACCGCCGACCACGGCGAGTTCACCGGCGCCCACCGGCTGCACGACAAGGGCCCGGCGATGTACGAGGACATCTACCGCATCCCCGGCATCGTCCGCGTCCCCGGCCAGCCGCCGCAGGTCAGGAACGAGTTCGTCAACCTCACCGACTGCACGGCGACGATCCTCGACCTGGCGGGCTGCGACACCAAGCCGGCCGTGGACAGCCGCAGCCTGGTGCCCCTCGTGCGCGGCGAGCACCCCGAGTGGCCGGCCGAGCTGCTCGCGGAGTTCCACGGCCACCACTTCCCCTACCCGCAGCGCATGATCCGCGACGACCGCTACAAGCTGGTCGTCAACCCGGAGTCGATCAACGAGCTGTACGACCTGCGGGACGACCCGCACGAGCTGAGCAACCGGTACACCCACCCGGAGCTGGCCCCGGTCCGCCGCCGCCTGATGCGCAGGCTGTACGACCTGCTGCGCGACCGCGGCGACAACTTCTACCACTGGATGACCCCGATGTACGACATCGGCACCTTGGACTACGACCCCACGCTGAGTTCCTTCGAGAAAGAGACCACTGGTCGATGAAGAAACTCATCGGCCTCGCCGCCCTGGCGGCGGGGGTCGTCGACACCTTCCCGACCCGACCACGATCCGCGCCAGGGACGGCCTCTGGTACGCCTACGGCACCCAGAACCCCGTGTTCAACGGCAGGGGCGAGCGCATCCTGCCGATCCTGCGCTCGAAGGACGCGGTCGCCAAGTTCGACTACGTCCGGACTTATCGCGACTGATCCTCCGATTCCCGTTCTGCGAAACGTGTCCCGTCCGGTACTCCCAGTGTGCTTGACTCCCGCCTGGTAACCACACCCTCTGGGAGGGTTCATGGGGGAGTTCGTAGGGATCGACCCCCGCGGCGCACAAGAACTGATCCGCCGGTTGGAGGCGGGGAAGGGAGTCCTCGGCGGGACGCGGCCCGGGCTCGACGCGGCGATCGCCGAGGCGGGCCAGGACTGGACCGGCCGCCAGGGCACCACGGCCATGCACCGCACCTGGGCGTTCTACCACGAGTCCCAGCAGGACTTGAGGTGGCGCATCGACACGCTGGAGCAGCTCGTGCCGGTGCGCGAGCGAGGCATGCTCACCGGAACGTTCCCCTTCGGCAGCGAGGCGGAGGCCCGGCGGGCCGCCGAGGAGACGGCCGGCGCCATCCGCGCGGCCGAAGCAGGTGCGGATGGCGACGGTGCGGACGACGACGGTGCGGCCGGCGGTGAGGTTCCGGACATCGAGGGCAAGGCCGGCGATCCCGCGTACGCGGCGGCGCTGCTGGCGGCCCTCGGGCCGGACGCCTTCACCCGGGCGCTGGACGGCGGGCTGGCCGAGGCGTTCGCGAGCGCCGAACGCACCGGGCGGCTCGGGGACGAGTGGTACGCGCTCCTGGACAGCGCCCCGCCCGACGTGCTGACCCGGCTGGTCACGCTGGCCGGGCAGTCGGGCACGTTCCTCAACCGGGTGGCGGTGGGGCTGCTGAACCGCCCGCCGGATCCGGGCTGGAGCCCGCACGGCCTGATCGCGGCGTACGGGCGCGACCCGCTGGCCTTCCAGCAGCTGCTGGCCGAGCACCCGCGCGAGACCCGCGTCCTGCTGGCCGCCGCCGCGGCCGACCCCGCGATCGAGGAGGCGCTAGTGGGCGTGCTGCACGAGGCGATGAAGCCCGGTGCCGGCGCCGACGGGCTGCGGGAGCGGGCCTGGGTCAACGTCGTGCGCGGCATCGACGAGGTCGGCGCCGAGATCGAGGGCCGCTGAGCATGCACAACAGGCACCAGTTGCTCCGCGAGGCGGCCGAGAAGGAGTCGCTGGCCGCCGCCTTCACGCGGTACGCCAGGGGCCTGTCGGACGCGTTCGAGGGCATCCCGACGCGCCCGGGCGACTGCGCGTCCTACTGGACGGGCCCGGCCGCGCAGCGGTTCCTGACGCAGGTGCTGCGGCTGCGCCGCGAGATGGACGACCTCGAAGACTCCTGCCTGTCCACCGCCGAGAACCTGCGCCGCCGGGCCAGGCGGCTGCGCGAGGAGGCGGCGGCCGGTCAGTGCGGGCCGACGTCGGACGACAACCGCTGGGCCAGGTAGATCGGCACCACCGAGGCCACGATGAGCGCGGCCGCCACCACGTTCACCACCGGCGCCTGGTTCGGCCGGAAGAGGTTCTCGAAGATCCAGATCGGCAGCGTGCGCACCCGGGCGCCCGCCGTGAACGTGGTCACGATGATCTCGTCGAACGACAGCGCGAACGCCAGCAGCCCGCCCGCCAGCAGCGCCGACCGGATCATCGGGAACGTCACCAGCCGGAAGGTCGTGAACGGCCCCGCGCCGAGGTCCGCCGACGCCTCCTCCATGCTCGTCCCCGTACGCCGCAACCGCGCCAGCACATTGTTGTAGACGGTCACCACGCAGAACGTGGCGTGCCCGACCACCACCGTGAACAGCCCGAGCCCCACCCCGAACGGCTCCAGCACGGTGCGGAAGGCGTTGTTGAGCGCGATCCCCGTCACGATGCCGGGCAGCGCGATGGGCAGGATGATCACCAGCGACACGGTCTCGCGGCCGAAGAAGCGGTAGCGCTGCACGGCGAAGGCCGCCATCGTCCCCAGCACCAGCGCGATCGCCGTGGCCCCCAGCCCGGCCCGCACCGAGGTCCACAGCGCGTCGCGCACCCCCGACGAGGCCCAGGCCGCCTCCCACCAGCGGAGCGTCAGCCCGGACGGCGGCCAGCCGAACGTGCGGTCGGCGTTGACCGAGTTGAGCAGCACGACCAGCAGCGGCACGTAGATCACGACCAGCCCGGCGGCGAGCGCGAGCCGGAGCAGCAGCCGGGACAGGCGGGACAGCTTCACAGGTTCTCCAAGGCCCCGGTACGGCGCACCGCCGCCAGGTAGATCAGCATGATCACGACCGGCACGGTCGCCACGGCCGCCGCGAACGGCAGGTTGTTGGCCGCACCGATGTTGTCGTAGACCACGTTCCCGATGAGCTGGCTCCTCCCGCCGACGATCTTGACGGCGATGTAGTCGCCCAGCGACAGCGAGAACGTGAAGATCGACCCCGCGATCACGGCGGGGAACGTCAGCGGCCAGATGACCGTGCGGAAGACCCGCCCGGCCCGGGCCCCGAGGTCCCCCGCCGCCTCCAGCAGCGAGCCGGGCAGCCGCTCCAGCCCCGCGTAGATGGGCAGGATCATGTACGGCAGCCACAGGTACGCCAGCGTCAGCACCGTGGCCGTCACCCCGAAGCCCCAGCCCAGCAGCCCGCCCGACGACAACATGACCCGCCACGCGTACGCCTTGACCAGGTAGCTCGCCCACAGCGGCGTCAGCACCGCGATCACCAGCCAGCGCCGCGCCCGCGGCGAGGCCAGCTTGGCCATCGCGAACGCCATCGGGAAGGCCACCACCAGGTCGATCGCCGTCACCGCGAGCGCCACCCCGATCGAGCGCAGCGCGATCGTCCGGTACACCTCCACCGTGACCAGGTCACGGAAGTTCGCCCAGGTGAACGTCCTGACCAGCTCGCCAGTGAAGGTGTCCGTGCTGTAGAACGCGGTGACGAGCAGCGCCGCCAGCGCCCCCAGGTAGGCCAGCCCCAGCCACGCCAGCGGCGCCGACAGCAGCAGCGACAGCCGTACGCCCGCCCTGCGGTGCAGAAAGGCCGCGACTCGGGTCAACCCTTGATCTCCGTCCAGGCCCGCGTCCACTCGGAGTAGTCCTTGCACTTCACGTCCGTGCGGCCGTCGAGGCACTGGGCGATCGGGGTGGTCCAGTAGTGGACCTTCGAGAAGTACGTCTCGTCGGTGGCGTGAAAGGTCTCGCAATGCTCGGCGTCGGCGGTCTCCTCGCACGACTTGGCATTGGAGGGGGCCTCACCGAAATACTCGGCGACCTGCGCGTTCGCCGTGGGCGAGATGATCCAGTCGAGCCAGCGGTAGGCGCAGTTCGGGTGCGCGGCCTTGGCGGCCACCATCCACGTGTCCGACCACCCGGTGGCGCCCTCCTTCGGCAGGACGGCCTCCACCGGGGCCTTCTCGCTCTTGGCCACGTTGACGATGACCTGCCAGGTCGTGCCCACGACGGAGTCGCCGCTCTTGAACGCCTGGATCTCCTTGGTGTAGTCCGACCAGTACTCGCCGACGATCTGCTTCTGCTGCTTGAGCAGGTCGACGGCGGCCTGGAACTGCTTGTCGTCCAGCGCGTACGGGTTCTTGATCCCGAGGTCGGGCTTGGTCGCCATCAGGTAGACGGCGGCGTCGGCGATGTAGATGGGCGAGTCGTAGGCCGTGACCTTGCCCTTGTACGGGGAGTTCGGGTCGAACACCACGCTCCACGAGTCGGGGGCGGGCTTGACCGTGTCGGTGCGCCACATCAGCAGGTTGGCGCCCCTGCCGTGCGGGACCCCGTACGGGACGCCGTCCACGGAGTTCCACGGCTTGCTCTTGAGGCCGTCGAACACGTCGGTGTAGTTCGGGATCAGGCTCGTGTTGACCGGCGCGACGGTGCCGGCCGCGATCAGGCGCAGGGAGGCGTCGCCGGAGGCCGAGACGGCGTCGTACTGGCCGGTCCTCATGAGGGTGACCATCTCGTCCGAGGTGCCCGCGACCTTGGTGTTCACCTGGCAGCCGGTCTCCTGCTCGAACGGGGTGACCCAGTCCACCTTGGGGTCGTTGGTGCCGTCCTCGACGTAGCCGGCCCAGGCCACGAGGTTGACCTCGCCCTCGCCGGTGCCGAGGTTCTGCAGGGCGTCGATCTTCGGCGGGACGAAGCCGGTATGGCCCGGCGCCGGGGCCGCGCCGCCGGTGGGCGTGGTGGAGCCGCCACCGCAGGCCGTGACCAGGACGAGTGCCGCCGCGGTGATGACTGTTCCGGTCGGTCGCATGCCTTCTCCTATTGACGATGCTCCTGCTTCGAGGGCTCCTGCTTCGAGGGCTCCTGCTTGACGGGGACTCCTGCTTCACGAGGTGATGGCGAACTCGTGCCGCCGCTGCCACACGAGCCGCACCCGGGCCCCTCTCAGCCCCATCACCTCCATGGACGAGACCTGGAGGTTCTGCTGCAGCGCGATCAGCCGCCCGCCGGCGTCGAGGTCGACGACGAACCTGGTGGCCGCGCCCGCGTACACGACCTCGGCGACCGTCCCGGTGGCGGAGTGCTCCCCGGGGCCGGCCCCGCCGGCCTCGCCGGGCACGACGCGCAGCTTCTCCGGGCGCACGCTGAACGTGCCCGGACGGCCGAGGATCTTCTCGGCGGCGGCGCCGGAGATGAGGTTGGAGGTGCCCACGAACCCGGCCACGAACTCGGTGGCGGGCCGCTCGTAGATCTCGGCCGGCGTGCCGACCTGCTCGATCCGGCCCCGGTCGAACACCGCGACCCGGTCGCTCATCGTCAGCGCCTCCTCCTGGTCGTGCGTGACGAACAGGAACGTGATGCCGACCTCGCGCTGCAGCTCCTTCAGCTCGACCTGCATCTCCTCGCGCAGCTTGAGGTCGAGCGCACCGAGGGGCTCGTCCAGCAGGAGCACGCGGGGCCGGTTGACCAGTGCCCGGGCGAGCGCGACCCGCTGGCGCTGGCCGCCGGAGAGCTCGCCGGGGCGCCGGCCCTCGAAGCCCTCCAGGCGTACCGAGCGCAGCGCGGCGGCGGCCCGCTCGCGCCGCTCGGCCCTGGGGGTCCGCTTCACGCGCAGGCCGTACTCGACGTTGGCCCGCACGTTCATGTGCGGGAACAGCGCGTAGTCCTGGAAGACGGTGTTGACGTCGCGCTCGAAGGGGGCCAGGCGGGTGACGTCCCGGCCGCCCAGTTCGACCGTGCCGGCGGTCGGCGTCTCGAAACCGGCGATCATGCGCAGGACCGTGGTCTTGCCGGACCCGGACGGGCCGAGCATCGCGAAGAACTCGCCGTCGCGGACCTCGAGATCGATGCCGTCCACGGCCGTGACCGGCCCGAACTCCTTGCGCAGCCCGGTTAACCCCACGGCCGCGTCGCTGCCTGGCATAACCGAAAACATATGATTTCAAATGTTTCGCGACAAGAGTGATTCCTGTATCAATGTCGTTGACGTGGGAGGGGTGGGGGCGATGGCGGCGAGCGGGTCCCACCTGGCCGTGTTCGCACCCGTGGGAGGCGCCGGCCGGGTGGACGCCGTCGTACGCCGGCTCGCCGACGCCATCGCCCTGGGCCTGCTGGCCGACGGGGAGCAGCTCCCCTCGGAGGCGGAGCTGGCGGCGCGGCTCGGCGTCTCCACGGTGACGCTGCGGGAGGCGCTCATGGCGCTGCGCCAGCGGGGGCTGGTCGAGACGCGCCGCGGGCGGGGCGGCGGCAGCTTCGTCCGCACGCCGCGGGAGCCGCTGGAGCTCGGGGCTCGGCTGCGCGCGTTCGCCGTGGACGAGCTGCGGGACCTGGGCGACCACTAC